>DASVVV010000037.1:0-17554 GCA_036386375.1 Allosphingosinicella sp.
ACCTGCCGATCGCGGGGCTCTCGGTGAACTGGCTGGTGATCGTCGGCCTGGGCGGCCTCGTCGGCCTCCTGACCGGCATGGTCGGGGTCGGCGGCGGCTTCCTGACGACGCCGATCCTGATCTTCTACGGCATCCCGCCGCCGGTCGCGGTCGCCTCGGCGACGACGCAGATCACCGGCACCTCGATCTCGGGCCTGCTCGCCCACCGCCGCCGGCGCGGAGTCGACGCGCGGATGGGGGCGGTGATCATCGTCGGCGGAGTCGCCGGCTCGATCGTGGGCGGCCTCCTGTTCCGGCTGCTCCAGAATATGGGGCAGATCGATACCGTCATCTCGATCCTCTACGTGCTCCTGCTCGGAAGCATCGGCATCATCATGGCGAAGGAGGCGGCGACCGCGCTCGAGATGATCCCGCGCTCGAAGCGCAAGGCGGAGCGGCCGGCGCGGCGGGAGCGCCCCGCTTGCCGCTTATCCGCCCCGTCCCTAGGGTCGGGGGGCATGGACGTTTACCTGCCGATCGCGGGGCTCTCGGTGAACTGGCTGGTGATCGTCGGCCTGGGCGGCCTCGTCGGCCTCCTGACCGGCATGGTCGGCGTCGGCGGCGGCTTCCTGACGACGCCGATCCTGATCTTCTACGGCGTTCCACCGCCGGTCGCGGTGGCCTCGGCGGTCACGCAGATTACCGGCACGTCGATCTCGGGCGTGCTCGCCCACCGCCGCCGCCGCGGCGTCGACATGCGGATGGGCGCGGTGATCATCGCCGGCGGCGTCGTCGGGTCGGTCCTCGGCGGCTTCCTGTTCCGGCTGCTCCAGCAATGGGGGCAGATCGATACCATCATCTCGCTCCTCTACGTGCTGCTGCTCGGCAGCATCGGCATCATCATGGCCAAGGAGGCGGCCACCGCGCTCGAGATGATCCCGGTCTCCAAGCGCAAGGCCGAGCGGCCGGCGCGGCGCCACAACCCGTTGATCGCCGCTCTGCCGTTCCGCTGGCGCTTCTACCGGTCGGGCCTCTACATCTCGCCGCTGGCGCCGCTTGGGCTCGGCTTCATCTCGGGCCTCCTGACGGTGCTGCTCGGCATTGGCGGCGGCTTCATCATGGTGCCGGCGATGATCTACCTGCTCGGCATCTCGGCGCAGGTGGTGGTCGGCACCTCGCTGCTGCAGATCCTGTTCGTCACCGCCGTCACCACCCTCGTCCACGCCACCACGACCCGCTCGGTCGACATCGTGCTCGCGGTCCTGCTGCTGCTCGGCTCGGTGATCGGGGCGCAATATGGCGCCTGGTTCGCCCAGAAGATGAAGCCGGAGCTGTTGCGGATGATCCTCGCCATCGTCGTGCTCGGCGTGGCCTTCCGGATGGCGCTCCAGCTCGGCTGGCGGCCCGAAGAAATCTACACGGTGCAGATGCTGTGAGGCGGCTTCGCGCCCTCGCGCTCGCGCTCTTGGCGCCGGCGATGCTGGCGCAGGCGGAGCCGCGGCTGGTGCCGGACGTCTCGCACCGCAATGTCGAGATCCGCTACAGCTTCGCCGGCGCCGAGCTGCTCCTGTTCGGCGCCATCGTCTATCCCAACGGCCGGGCGCCTGAAGGGCGCACCGACGTGGCGGTGGTGCTCAAGGGCCCGCTCGAGCCGATCGTCGTGCGCGAGAAGCAGAAGGTGGCCGGCATCTGGATGAATGTCGGGCGGGTCCGGTTCCGCTCGGCGCCGGCCTTCTATGCCGTCGCCTCGTCGCGGCCGCTCGCCCGGCTGATCGACGAGCGCATCGCCGCCATTTACGAGCTCGGCCTCGACAATCTCCAGCTTTCGCCGGGCGGCGGCCAGGCGCCTGAGGTGCTTCGGCGGTTCGAGCACGGCCTCCTCGACGCCCGCGTCCGCCACCAGCTCTATGCCGAATATCCGCGCGGGGTGGAGATCACGGAAGGCGTGCTCTACCGCGCCCGCATCCCGATCCCGGCGCGCGTTCCGGTCGGCACCTATACGGCCGAGACCTTCCTGATCCGCGACGGCCGGGTGATCGCCGGCGCCGCGCGCGAGATCCGGATCGAAAAGCTCGGCTTCGAGCGCTTCGTCGCCGAAGCGGCCGAGGACTATTCCTTCGCCTACGGCATTGCGGCGGTGGCCGTCTCGCTGCTGCTCGGCTGGGGCGCCAGCGCCGCCTTCCGCCGCCGCTACGGCTAGCCGGCAAGCTAAGCTGGGCTAATCGGCGCGCAAATCAGTTGTTTACCCGATGCCGTTAAGCACACGGCCAATTGCGAGAGCCAGGGGCCGATCAATGAGCGATGCGATGAACCTCCACAGCTTTCCGGCGGCCGGCTCCGAGCCGGACGATGCCGCCGCCGCGGCGGTCCGGCGGACGCTGGTCGCGCGGCACGAGGCGCTGGGGCAGGTGGTGGAGATTGCCGGCAGCGGCGCGATCGTCGAGATTGTCGGCCGCCGGCTCGGCGAGCTCGCCGGCGACCCCGACCCGACCGTCGCCATGTCGGGTCAGGTCGGCAGCCAGGTCAAGATCGACTCCGGTCGTCGCTGGCTGCTCGCCAACGTCCGCAATCTGAAGGTCATCGATCCCGAGGCCGGTACTGTCGCCGCGGAAATCGACTTCCTCGGCGAGGGCGACGAGGATCCCAGCAGCGGCAAGCTCGTCAACTTCAAGCGCGGCATCACCGCATATCCGATCCCGGGAAGCCGGGTCTATCCCGTCACCGGCAGCGACCTCAAGCAGATGTTCGCCGCCGACGAGCGCGCCAATATCGAGATCGGCACCGTCTATCCGACCAAGGACGTGCGCGCCGCCCTCTATGTCGACGCCTTCCTCGGCAAGCATTTCGCGCTGCTGGGCTCGACCGGTACCGGCAAGTCGACCGCCGCCGCCTTGATCATGCACCGCATCTGCGACCTCTCGCCGGAGGGTCATATCGTCATGATCGACCCGCACGGCGAATATTCGGCCGCCTTCAAGGGCCATGGCGAGCTCTTCAACGTCGACAACCTGGCCATGCCCTACTGGCTCATGAACTTCGAGGAGCATTGCGAGGTGTTCATCACCTCGTCGGGCGCCGACCGGCAGCGCGACATGGACATTCTCGCTAAATGCCTCCTCCAGGCGCGCTCGAAGAACCGAGTCGCCGAGGGCCTCTCCAAGCTCACCGTCGATTCCCCGATCCCCTACACTCTGTCGGACCTCACCAACGCCATCACCCACGAAATGGGCCTCCTGAACAAGGCGACCGACACGGCGCCGTTCATGCGGCTCAAGGGCAAGATCGACGAATTGAAGTCCGACCCGCGCTACCAGTTCATGTTCTCGGGCATGCTGGTGGCGGATTCGATGGGGAGCTTCATCGGCAAGATCTTTCGCCTGCCCGCCAAGGGCAAGCCGATCTCGATCATCGACGTTTCCGGAGTCCCGTCCGACATCGTCTCGGTCGTCGTCGCGGTGCTGTCGCGCCTGGTGTTCGACTACGCGATCTGGTCGCGCAGCGAAGTGCCGCGGCCGGTCCTGCTCGTCTGCGAGGAAGCGCATCGCTACGTCCCCGCGGACAAGGTCGAGAACGGCCAGGCGGTGCGCAAGATCCTCGAGCGGATCGCCAAGGAAGGCCGTAAATACGGCGTGTCGCTCGGCCTCATCACTCAGCGTCCCTCGGACCTGGCGGAAGGCGTGCTCTCGCAATGCGGCACGATCGTCGCGATGCGCCTCAACAACGACCGCGACCAGGCGTTCGTGAAGAGCGCGATGCCGGAAGGCTCGCGCGGCTTCCTCGACGTCATCCCGGCGCTCAGGAACCGCGAATGCGTCGTCTGCGGCGAAGGCGTCTCGATCCCGATCCGGGTCTCCTTCGACGAGCTCGAGCGTGACCGCCGGCCGGCTTCGTCGGACCCACTCTTCTCCGAGCTGTGGCGCCACAGCGGCGACGAGGACCAGATGGTCACCCGCGTCGTCAAGCGCTGGCGCGCCCAGGGGCGGTAAGGCTTCTCGCGAACGAAGCAGCGCCCGACCGCCGTTTCGGAACAACCGGAACGGCTGTGGCTCCGGTCAAATCAAATATCGGCGGTCGAGCCTCGCTATTTGCAGGCGAGCTCCCCATATGAGCTTATCACCTGCGTTTTTCGGCAAGCGCCCTGTGACAGAGAGACATCGAGCGCTCTCGCTTGCACAAACCGGGTGAAATCATGGAACATAGTTATTGGATCGGCCGAAAGCGTTCGGCGCTGGCGATGGCGCGCAACGCCGTTACCGCGGAAGTGCGCCTCATCCATTTCGAACTTGCCGGCCGGCACAGCATCAAGGCAGCCCAGTGCCTGCCGTTCATCCAGCCGGCCGACCGTCCGGCAGCGGACGGCGAAAGGGCGCTGCTGCACTTGCCCGACCCTGGATCGTTCCGGGCGTCCTCATATCCGCAACCGCGGTCCGGCGTCCGGGGAGATTCTGACGACGGTGCGGGGGGATTCCGGTGAGCGGCTTCCGGAAGAGCAGGCCGGAGCCGGTTCTTTCCCGCGATGAATCCGCGCGCCACGGACAAGCGATGAGGGCGGCAGCGGCCTCTCTGATGCAATCAACGCGAGACCATCTCTATGTTGATCACTTGACATAGTAACGCTTGATGAATTATTCAAGGTCTAAGTAGAGAACATTGTTTGATAATGTTCATAATACTGATTGATATTAAATAATTCGTCTCAGAATTATCAAGACATGATGGAACCAATATTACCCTCAGCCCACCCTCTGCGGGGTGGCGACCGAACAATCGATCTCAATTTCAGATGCCGGCTCGCCCGGCGGCGGCCGAGCGGGCCGCGATGGGCCTAGGGTGCAGTGCGGGGCGCCGCGGGTGCGGCGCTGGGCTGCTGGGTCGCCTGTGCGCGGGCGGCGCCGACCGGGGTTCCGAGCAGGGTCGCGAGGCGGCCGCGGAAGGCAGCGAGGTCGTCGCCGGCGAGCAGCGAGCGCGTGGTGAAGCGCACCGAGCGCGGATTGATGGTCACGCCGTTCCTGTACATCTCATAATGGAGATGCGGGCCGGTCGAGAGGCCGGTCGAGCCGACGTAGCCGAGCAGCTGGCCGCGCCGGACGGTCGCGCCGTTCGACACCGAGATCCGGCTCATGTGCGAATAGGAAGTGGCGAGCCCCCCGGCGTGCGAAAGCCGAACCTGGCGCCCGTAGCCCCCCGCCCAGCCCGCTCCAGTCACCCGGCCATCGGCGGCGGCGACGATCGGGGTGCCGTACGCGGCGCGGAAATCGAGGCCGCGATGCATCCGCGAATAATGCAGGATCGGGTGCATCCTCAGGCCGTAATTGGATGTAATCGGCCCCGGCACCGGCTGCTGCAGGCCCGCGCTCTGGCGACCAACCCCCGAGGCCTCGAACCATTGGGTGCGGCCCTCGGCGGTCCATTGCATCAGCTGCAGGTCGCGGCCGCCGCTGCGGTCGAGGCCGGCGTAAAGAAGCTGCCCGGTCTCGGTCTCGCCGGTGGCGGCGCGGCGGTGCTCGACGATTATGTCGAAGCGGTCGTCGCTGGTGAGCCCGGCGGGGACGCTGATCTGGCTGGTCAGCGCGCGGATATAGGCCTCGACGACCCGCGCCGGGACGCCCGCGGCGCGCGCCGAGCGATAGAGGCTGGCGCCGACGCGGCCCTGGATGCGCAGCGGCGTCTCGTCGACGGCGATTGGGATCTGCGACAGCGCAAGCCCCCCGGCGGTGCGCACCACTTCGAGGCGCAGGTCGAAACGGGCGCGCAAAGCGAGCTTCTCGAGCGGGCGCGCCACCATCTGGTTCGGGCGGCGGCCGAGCGTCAGGTCCATCACGGTGCCGGGGCGGATGTCGCCGGCGGGGACGACTTCGCCGATCATCGTCGCGATCCGCTCCGCCTCGGCGCTGCCGACGCCGGCGCGCTCCAGCACGCGGGCAAGGCCGTCGCCGCGGCCGAGCGTCGCGCGAAGGTCGATGATCGGCCGCTCCGGCGCCTGGGTCAGCGGCTCGACGGCGTCGGTCGGCGCCATCCGCCGGCCGGTGTCGGCGCCGAGCGCCAGCGGCGAGATGGCGAGCGCGCGCGCTTCCGCGAAATGGGCTTCGGGCATCGGCGCCGGCATCGCGCCGGGCAGCGGCGCCATGGTCGGCCCCAGCGACCAGGCGGCGTAGCAGAGGGCAGCGCAGGTGGCGAAGCCGCGAAACCATTCGACCGAGCCGATCCGCTGGCCGAGATCGACGACGAGGTCGAAGTCGCCGAGCGGACGGCGCGGCGGCGTCTTCTGGCCGAAGGTGGCCGCCGCGGCGCGCGGACGGAAGACGGCCTGGTCGAGGCTGAGCGCAGCGGTACCGCTGCCCGATGCCCCGCCGAAGTCGTTGAACTGGTACAAGGCCGGTAAGCCCCCGCGCGACCGTTTAACCCCCGCCGCGCACCCCGCTCGGCAGGTGCTCAGGGTTGTGAAGAAAAGAGGTTAAAGTCAAATTACGGGATCGGGCGGCCGGACTCGCTTGCGACGAAGCGGACTGGGTTCCGGATGAGCCGAGCGGCCCCGCCAAGTGGCGGAAATGGTTGCGCTTCGGCGCCGGCGCGACAATCTAGCGGCAATGAACGATCATGGCCGTGCGCCGCTGAGGGCCATTCTCGGGCCGACCAATACCGGCAAGACGCACCTCGCGGTCGAGCGGATGTGCGGCCACTCGTCGGGTATGATCGGCTTCCCGCTGCGGCTGCTCGCCCGGGAGGTCTACGATCGCGTCGTCGGACTCAAAGGCGAGAGTCAGGTGGCGCTGCTGACCGGGGAGGAGAAAATCCTCCCGGCCCACGCCCGCTGGTTCCTCTGCACAGCGGAATCGATGCCCTGGGAGCGCGACTTCGCCTTCGTCGCGATCGACGAAGCGCAGCTCGGCGCCGACCCGGAGCGCGGCCATGTCTTCACCGACCGGCTGCTCCACGCTCGCGGCCGGGAGGAGACGATGATCCTCGGCTCCGAAGCGCTGGCGCCGATGGTGCGCCGCCTCCTCCCCAAGGCGGAGGTAGTCGGCCGGCCGCGCTTCTCGACCTTGAGCTATTCGGGGCCGGGCAAGCTGTCGCGGCTGCCGCCGCGCTCGGCGATCGTCGCCTTCTCGGCGGAGCAGGTCTATGCGGTCGCCGAGATGCTCCGGCGGATGCGCGGCGGCGCCGCCGTCGTGATGGGCGCGCTCAGCCCCCGCACGCGCAACGCCCAGGTGGCGATGTACCAGGCCGGCGAGGTCGACTATCTCGTCGCCACCGACGCGATCGGCATGGGCCTCAACATGGACGTCAGCCATGTCGCCTTCGCCGGCCTTGCTAAGTTCGATGGGCACCGCCGGCGCCGGCTAACCGTCGCGGAAATGGCGCAGATCGCCGGCCGCGCCGGGCGTCACCAGCGCGACGGTACCTTCGGCTCGCTGACGCTCGAGGGCGAGGCGCTGTCGGAATTCCGGCCCGAGGAGATCGAGGCAATCGAGGAACACCGCTTCGCGCCGCTGGAATCCCTCTACTGGCGCGAAAGCGACCTCGATTTCGCCACCGTCGAGGGCCTGATCCGCTCGCTCGAGCGCCGCCCGGCGCGGCGCGAGCTCAAGCCCGCGCCCGAGGCGATCGACCTGGCGGTGCTTCGCTATCTCGCCAGCGACCCCGTCATCCGCGCCCGCGACGGCGAGACGAACGTGCGGCGCCTGTGGGCCGCGTGCGGCCTTCCCGACTTCCGCAAGACCGGGCCCGAGCACCACGCCCGGCTGGTCGCGCGCATCTTCACGCATCTGAGCGAAGGCGACGGCCACATTCCCCAAGCCTGGTATGCGGCCGAGGTCGCCCGGCTCGACAATGTCCACGGGGACATCGACGCTTTGGCCGACCGGCTCGCCGGGGTGCGGACCTGGGCCTATATCGCCCACCGCTCCGACTGGCTCGCGGCGCCCGCCGAAATGGCCGGCCGGGCGATGGCGGTCGAGGAGAAGCTTTCCGACGCGCTTCACGAGCGGCTGACCCAGCGCTTCGTCGACCGGCGCACGTCGGTGCTGATGCGCGACCTCGGCAAGAAGGGCGCCGGCGAGTTCCCGGTACTGATCGACGACCAGGGGGAGGTCAGCGTCGGTTCCTATGCGATCGGCCGGCTCCAGGGCTTCACCTTCGAGGTCGACCCGGCGGCTCGCCACGCCGACCGCAAGATGCTGCTCGCCACCGCCGAGCGGCGCCTGTCCGGCGAATATGAGAAGCGCGCCGCCGCGCTGGTCGCCGACAAGGACGCGCATTTCTCGCTGCGGACGGAGCCGGACAAGCCGGTCGCGATCCTGTGGCGGGGGCATGAGGTGGCGCGGCTCGGGCCGGGCAAGAACCTTCTCAGCCCGCGCGTCCTCCTCGACCGGCGCATCGATTCGGTATCGCAGCGGGGGCGCGAAGCGGTGGTCGAGCGGCTTCAGGACTGGATCCGCCACCAGGTCGAGCGGTCGCTCGCGCCGCTACGCGCAGCCGGCGCCGCCGCTCAGGACCGTGAGACGCCGGCGCCGATCCGCTCCATCCTCGCTGCGCTCGTCGACGAAGGCGGCGTCATCGCCCGCGACCGGGTCGCCGGGCCGCTCGGTGGCCTCGAGCGCGAGCAGCGCCGCGCGATCACCGGCTTCGGGGTCCGGATCGGCGCGCTCGACCTCTTCATGCCGTCGACGCTGAAGCCCGAGGCGATGCGCTGGCGAAACGCGCTCCGCGCCGCGGCATCGGGCGAACCGGCGGCGACGCTGCCGCCGCCGTCCAGCGTCGTCATTCCGGCGCCCGCCGAGGGAGAGCGAGAACCCTTGGCACGCCTCGGCTTTCGCGCCGCGGGTTCGCAGATGATCCGGGTCGACATGGCCGAGCGGCTGGCAAGTCACGCCCACGGCGTGCGCGCCGCCGGCGAGGGCGAGCCCGTCGATGTCGCTTTGGTGACGTCGCTCGGCCTCAAGCCCGAAGCGGTGGCGAAGCTGATGCGCGACCTCGGCTTCCGCGGCGACGGCGGCGAAGCCCCGTGGGTGTGGCGCGGCCGCGGCCGGCGTCGACCCGGGCCTGAGCGCCCGGGCTCGCCCCATTTCGCCGCGCTCGCCGGGCTCAAGCGTGGCTGATTCGCTCAGGCTCGACAAATTCCTGTGGTTCGCGCGGATCGTGAAGACTCGAAGCGCGGCCCAGGCGCTCGCCGAGCAGGGCCGCATCCGCATTGCCGGCCGCGTCGCCGACCGCGCCCACGCGCCGGTGCGGGCCGGCGACGTACTGACCTTCGCCCAGCGCGGCCAGGTACGGGTGCTCCGCATCGAGGCGCTTCCGGCGCGCCGCGGCCCGCCCGCCGAAGCGCGCCTCCTCTATTCCGAATTGACGAGCGAAGCCGGCCAAGCTTAGGACGCCCCCGGGAGAAATCACCTCATGACCTACGTCGTCACCGATGCCTGCATCCGCTGCAAATATATGGATTGCGTGGAAGTTTGCCCGGTCGACTGCTTCTACGAGGGCGACAACATGCTGGTGATCAACCCCAGCGAGTGCATCGATTGCGGCGTGTGCGAGCCGGAATGCCCGGCCGAGGCGATCCTCCCCGACACCGAGAGCGGCCTCGAGAAGTGGCTCGAGCTCAACGCCACTTATTCCGCGGAATGGCCGAACATCACACGCAAGAAGGATTCCCCCGGCGACGCCGACGAGCATAAGGGCGAGGAAGGTAAGTTCGAGAAATATTTCTCGGCCGAGCCCGGCGCCGGCGACTGAACCGCGAAACGGTTCCGCTGCAGTGCGGGAAAGGGTGGATTTCCGCCCGATTCGGTGCTATATGACAATTCATCGAAGCGGATGCCTCCGCATCCGCAAGCGGTGATCAGCAGAGAATTGCCGAACGCTCGGAAACAGCCACTGCGTCTAAGGGGGCGGATGCGGAGCTAGTCCGGACGGGCGATTTCCACGGGAAGGTTGAGATTGATGGCAACGAAGGCGTTGAGCTTCGACGTTGGCGATTATGTCGTTTACCCCAAGCACGGCGTGGGGCGGGTGATCGACCTGCAGAGCACGAGCATCGCGGGCATGAGCCTCGAACTCTACGTGCTCCGCTTCGAAAAGGAAAAGATGACGCTGCGCGTTCCGACCAACAAGGCGGAGAGCGTCGGCATGCGCAAGCTTTCGTCCGACAAGACCATGCAGGAGGCGCTTGCCACCCTGAAGGGCAAGCCGAAGATCAAGCGCACCATGTGGTCGCGCCGCGCCCAGGAATATGAGGCTAAGATCAATTCCGGCGACCTCGTGTCGATCGCGGAGGTGGTGCGCGACCTGTTCCGCCCCGACGACGCGCCCGAGCAGAGCTATTCGGAGCGGCAGATCTTCGAAGCCGCCTCCACCCGCCTCGCCCGCGAGCTCGGCGCGATGGAGGAGGTCGACGAGAAGAAGGCGCTCGAGAAAATCCTCGACATCCTCAACAAGGCGGCCGTGATCCACCACAAGGTGATCGTCGAGGCCTGACCTTCCGCTCCGGCGGACGGCAAGAGGGCGGCTCGGCGAGGGCCGCCCTTTTTTTCACGTTGAGTTCGGACGCACCTGCTGTATTATAGTCATAAGACAGCAGCCGAGGAGTCGAACATGCGATCCCTGATCATCGTCGCCGCGCTGGCCGCGGGCGCCTGCAGCTCGCACGCGCAGGAGGGCAGCGGCGTCCTCGCCCAGCGCGACTTCCCGGTCGAAGGATTCGATCGCGTCGCCCTTGCCGGCTCCCACGACGTCGTCGTCCGCGTCGGCGGCGCCACTTCGGTCCGTGCGGAGGGCAGCGCCGAAGCGCTCGACCGGCTCGACATCCGGGTCGCGGACGGCCAGCTCCGGATCGGCAGCCGTGGCCATGGCGGATGGGGGTGGTCCCGTCGCGGCCGCAGCGTGACCGTCTTCGTCACAGTCCCGTCGCTGGCGGCCGCGGCCGTCACCGGATCGGGCGATCTGCGGATCGACCGCGCCGACACGAACAGCTTCAGCGGCGCCGTCGCTGGGTCGGGCGACCTCAGGATCGACACGCTGCGCGCTCGCGAGGCGAATTTCTCGGTCGCCGGCTCAGGCAACCTCCACGCCGCCGGATCGGCTTCGCAGGCCAAGGTCAGCGTCAGCGGCTCCGGCAATGCCGATCTCGCGGGCTTCGATTCCCAGGACGCCGAGGTGAGGGTGACGGGATCCGGCAATGCGAGCCTTCGCGCGACGCAGACCGCCGAGGTGACGGTTATGGGCTCGGGCGACGTCGCCATCACCGGCGGCGCCCGCTGCTCGGTCACCAAGCGCGGCAGCGGCGGCGTCCGCTGCGCGTGAACGCCTCTTATTGACCGTTAACCATTTGCCGCCATGCTGCGGCGGATGATCAGAACCATCCTCGCGGCCGCGGCTTTCGCCGCCGTCAGCGCGCCCGCTTCCGCGGCCGAGCGGCGCTACCCCGTCACCGATTTCGACCGCGTGGTCGTCGAGGGGCCCTATATCGTCCGGCTGACCGCCGGCACGTCCTCCTCGGCCCGGGCGCGTGGGACCCAGGCGGCGCTGGACCGAGCGACCATCGAAGTATCCGGCACCACGCTGCGCATCCGCCGCAACCGCGCATACTGGGGCGGCAATCCGGGCGCCCCGGAAGGGCCGCTGGAGATCGACCTGACGACGCGCTCGGTCCGCTCGGCCCGCCTGATCGGCCCGGCCCGCTTCGAGGTCGACCGCGTCGAAGGCCTTCGCGTCGACCTTATCGTCGAGGGCAGCGGTGAGCTTCGGGCCACCAACGTGCGCGCCGACAATCTCTCGCTCGGCCTGGCCGGGGCCGGGCGGCTCGAAGTGGCCGGCACCGCGGAGGCCCTGACGGCCGACATCCAGGGGACCGGCGACGTCGACGCTTCGGCGCTTCGGGCCGAGAATGCCAACATCACCACCACGACCACCGGCAGCGTCGCCGCCACCGTCACCGAGGAAGCGCGGGTGACCGCGCTCGGCCTCGGCGAAGTGACGATCCTCGGCCGGCCGGCCTGCACCCTAAGGGGCGCCAATGCCTCGCTGGTGCGCTGCGGCTCAGATCAGGGCCAGCAGCGCTAATTCCTGCGCCAGCTGCGGCGGCAGCCCGGCCAGTCCGTCCTCATCGCCGTGAAGGTCCGGCGGCGCATCGCCGCCGACGAGGTAGCGCCACCCCTGATGCGCCCGCTTCGGGTGGGCGCGCACCGGCACCAGCCGCGGGTGGAGCCGGATGATCGTGCGCCGGTCGGCCTCGCTATCGGCGAAGCCCAGAATCGTCTGGCGGACAGTGAAGCGGTGCTTGACGATCCAGTAGATCGAGCCGCCGATCAGCTCGTCGGCGCGCTTCGGCCGGAACCGGGTCGCGATCGGCACGACGCCCTCGGCCAGCCGCCCCTCCTGCCGCACCCGAAGCGCATCGACGCTGCCGCAGCCGACCGCGACTTTGCTGATATGGAGTGCAGGCATCTGGGAGGACAGTTACTTTTCCGTACGTTATCGGAAGCTTAGCAGCGGCGCGGGGAAAAGTAACTGTCCCTTTGCGCTCGCTCAGCCGGCCAGTCCCGAGGCGACGGCGAGGCCGAGGAAGACCAGGAACCCCATCGAATCAGTGGTCATCGTTACGAACACCGACGAGGCGACGGCCGGATCGGCGCCGACCCGCTCGAGCGTCAGCGGTACCAGCGCTCCGGCGAGGCCGGCGATGACGATGTTGGTCAGCATCGCCGCGGCGATGACCGCGCCGAGCAGCGGATTGCCGAAGGCGATCGAAACGCCGATGCCGATCACCACCGCGATCGTGCCGCCGTTGAGCAGCGCCACCCTGAATTCGCGGCCGACCGCCCGCCAGCGGTTCGAGCTGGTGAGCTGGTTGGTGGCCAGCGCCCGCACCGTCACGGCCAGCGTCTGCGTTCCGGCATTGCCGCCCACCCCGGCGACGATCGGCATCAGCACTGCCAGCGCCACCATCCGCGCGATCGCCCCTTCGAAGAAGCTGATCACGGTCGCCGCCACCAGCGCCGTGCCGAGGTTGGCGATCAGCCAGCGTATCCGGCTCTTATAGCTGTCGATCACCGGCTCGTTGATGTCGCCCTCGACGCCGGCGCCGGAGAGGAGCAGCGCGTCCTCGCTCGCTTCTTCCTGGATGATGTGGACGACGTCGTCGGCCGTGATCATGCCCACCAGCCGGCCGTCCTCGTCCACCACTGCGGCCGAGATGAGGGCGTATTTCTGGAAGCGCAGCGCCACTTCCTCCTGGTCCATGTCGACCGGGATCAGCGTCTGCTCGCGCTTCATCACGTCGGCGACCGCCACGGTGCGCGGGCTGCGCAGGATCCAGCTCAGCATGCAGGTGCCGACCGGATGATGGCGCTCGTCGACGACGAACACTTCCCAGAAATCGGTGGTGAGGTCCTCGCCGGCGCGAAGGTAATCGATGATGTGGCCGACGGTCCAGTGCTCCGGCACCGCGATCAGCTCGCGCTGCATCAGCCGCCCGGCCGATTCCTCCGGGTAAGCGAGCGCCTCCTCGATCGCGGCGCGGTCGTCGGGGTCGAGCGCGCGCAGAACGGCGCGCTGCTCGTCCTCCTCCATGTCCTCGATCAGCGCGACCGCGTCGTCGGTCTCGAGCTCGCCGGCAATCTCGGCGAGCTGGTGCGGCTCCAGCGCCTCGATCAGTTCCTCGCGGACATGGTCGTTCATCTCGGCGAGGACGTCGCCGTCCAGCAGGTCGGCAAGGGCGGTGGCGAGTGCGCGCCGCTCGTCGCTGTCGAGCAGCTCGAACAAATCGGCGACGTCGGCCGGGTGAAGCGGCTCGACCAGCCGGCGCGCTTCGTCGGTGTCGCCGGCGGCGACGCGCTCGGCGACCGCCTCGACGAACTCTGGCTTCAGCCGGTCGTCCTCGTCATGCCGGCTTTCGGCCGCGGCGGCCGGAGCGACGGGCGGGGCGTCGAGTTCGCTGTCGCTCATCTCCGCTCCTCCCGCCACTGAAGCCGCGAGGCTTGTTAGGCCGGGCTTTCGCCTCTGTCGATATCGGCCTAGAGCCGCCTCGTCATTCCCGCGAAAGCGGGAATCCAGGCAGCAGCCGTGCCGCGCAGCGCCGGCCGGATCCCCGCTTGCGCGGGGATGACGCTAGAAGCAGGAGACACCGCAATGGCCGACGAGCTCAATACCCTGGTCCTCAACCTCGACAGCGGCGGTGACGTCGTCATCCGGCTTCGCCCGGACCTAGCTCCCGGCCATGTCGACCGGATCCGTGAGCTGGCGCAGGAGGGCTTTTACGACGGCGTGGTTTTCCACCGCGTCATCGACGGCTTCATGGCGCAAGGCGGCGACCCCACCGGCACCGGCATGAGCGGCTCGTCCAGGCCGAACCTCACGGCCGAGTTCAGCAAGGCCCCGCACGTCCGGGGCACCGCCTCGATGGCCCGCACCAGCGATCCCGACAGCGCCAACAGCCAGTTCTTCATCTGCTTCGACGATTGCCGCTTCCTGGACGGCCAGTACACGGTCTGGGGCGAGGTGGTGGAGGGCATGGAGCATGTCGACGCCCTCCCCAAGGGCGAGCCGCCCCGCAATCCCGGCAAGATCGTCAAAGCCTCGCTGCGCCCATGATCGCGCCGCGCCTCGTCACGCTCGTCACCGGAGCGTCGGCGGGGCTGGGGGTGGAATTCGCGCGACAGTGCGCCGCGCGGGGCGAGGAGCTGGTCCTGGTCGCCCGACGCGGCGACCGGCTCGATGGCCTCGCCGGAGCGCTCCCGACGAAGGCTCACGTCTTCCCGCTCGACCTCGCCCAGCCGGGGGCCGCCGAGAGCCTGGTCGACATGGTTGAGGCGGAAGGGCTCGCCATCGACACGCTGATCAACAATGCCGGCTTCGGCCTGGCCGGCAAGTTCGTGAGCCTCCCCCTCGAGCGCCAGCGCGAGATGATCGATCTCAACGTCCGTACCGTGACCGAGCTTTGCCGCCTCGTCCTTGCGCCGATGCTGGAGCGCGGGCGCGGGGCGATCCTCAACGTCGCCTCGACTGCGGCCTTCCAGCCCGGCCCCAACATGGCGGTCTATTATGCCAGCAAGGCCTTCGTCCTGTCCTTCACCGAGGCGCTCCACCACGAGCTCAAGGCGACGCCGGTCCGAATCTCGTGCCTCTGCCCGGGCCCGACCGAAAGCGAGTTCGCCGACGTCGCCAATTCGCACAGCCCGGCGCTCGAACGGATCAAGGTCCCCGCCGGCGGCGTCGTCCGGGCCGGCCTCGCCGGGCTGGACAAAAACAAGGCGGTCGTCGTCCCAGGCCTCCCCAACAAGGTCACCAGCCAGATCAGCCGGTTCCTCCCCCGCTCGACGATGCGGAGGATTGTCGGGGCGGTGAAGGTGGATTGAGGCGATACGCCCGCGGCCGTGGCGCTGTGAATTTTATCGGCTGACTAGGGTGACGTTGACGGGGTTCGCGACCGGCCGCGCAGCGGTTGGCTTCTCTCCCAGCTCGCCGATCAGCCAGTCGTGGAAGATCCTGACCGGCGGGCGATTGAGCGCCGAGCGGCGACAGGCGAACCAGTAAGCGTAGGGGCTCTCCACCGAAACCTCGAACAGCCGCACCAGTCGCGGGTCGTGGGCGCCTTCGAGGTGCATCTCGAACATGAAGGCGACGCCGAGACCCTGCGCCGCCGCGTCGAGGATCAGCTGACCGGAATCGAAATGGTCGACCGCCGCCGGTTCGAGTTCCGGAAGCCCGATCGCCTCGCGCCAATAATCGAAGGCGTCGGGAAGATCGCGGTGGAGGAGCACGGTCGCGCGGCTGAGGTCGGATGGCGCGGCGAGGGCGGCATCGCGCGATCCGATCGCCACGATTCGGTCGGCGCCGAGGCGGCGGCCGTAAAGCGGCGCCTCGACGTCGCGCGCGAGCGTGATCGCCGCATCGAGGCCCTCATCGAGCCGCGCCAGGGCATGCGGCTGAGTCTCGATATCGATGTGGAGCTCGGGATGGATCGCGCGCAGCTCGCCGAGCCGCGGCATCAACCGGTAGGAGGCGAAAAGCGGCAGCACGGCGAGCTTCAGGCGCATCAGCTCGCCGCCGCCCGCCGCCCGCTCAAGCGCATTGCCGAGCGTGTCGATCGCTGGCGCGATCTCGGCCAGCAGCCGCTCCCCGTCGGCATTGAGGTGCACCGCCTGGTGGCGCCGGTCAAACAGCGGGTGGCCGACATGCCGCTCCAGCGCCTGGACGCGCCGGGTCAGCGCCGGCGAGGAAAGCGACAGCGCCTCGGCGGCGGCCTTGACCGAGCCGAGCCGCCCCGTCTGCACAAACGCTTCGACGGCCGACAGCGAAGGAAGCCGCTTCATGGCGCCGGCGGGCGCACAGTTTGTGCACTGCACATAAGAGGAAAGTGGCAGCTTTCGCCCGGCGGTCAAGGGGCCAAGGTGCAAATTCTGCATCTCTGCCCGCTTTTGTTCGCACTTGCACAAAAGCCCGCCGAGCGCGACTTCGGGGGTGCCTTTCAGGCATCCTCTCCTAAAACTTTTCGGCCGGTCCTTCGGGGCCGGCCTTTTTTTGCCCGCCGCCGCCGCTCCCCCGCGCCGCGCTAGCGATTCGGTAAGAGTTGATGTGCATAAGTCCGCCCGCTTCAGCTCGGGTGCTCGCAAATGCACGAATTCCGCTCCGCCATCCTGTCCGGCGACGTCAAATCGGCGCTCGATCCGGTCAGCCGCAAGGAATCCTGCCGCCGCCGCAACGGCGTCGGACCCAGCCTCATCGAGATCGCCATTCCGCGCGAGGAGCGGCGGATCACCAACCAGCGCCGCGAGGACCGCTTCCACGGCGTCGTCGATCGCGCCACCCTCGTCTTCCGGCGCAAGAAGACGCTGGTGCGGGTGGTCAACATCTCGTCGAGCGGAGTCATGATCGAAAGCGGGATCCTGCCGCGCATCGGCGAAAAGGTCGGGGTGGAGTTCGAGGGCTTCGACCGGCTTGAGGGGTCGGTGTGCTGGGTGAAACAGGGCCGGATCGGCATCGACGTCGGTGAGGGCTCGATCGATCTGGGCTGAGCCGCCTGCCGCGGGCAAGGGCCCCGAGGTTACGGGGCCTGCGCCGATGCGCCGCCCGCTTTCGCGTTTGGGGGAGAGTGGATGAGGAAGGGCCGCTTCGCCCGCTTCAGCGTTCCCGCCCCGCAGGCGCTGCGGCGGATCCCGGCGGGCCGGCGCGCGCTGGCCGCGGTGCTGATCCTCTGCTCGCCGCTGCTCGTTCCGGGCGTCGCGACCTTCGATGCGCGTCCGCTCGTGCTGCTCGGCGTCGCCGCCTTCGCGGTCCTGCTTGCCCTGATCGGCCTCTATCGGCTCGGCGCCGGCGAAGAGCCGGAAGCGCAGGCCCAAGCCGATCCCGACCAGCCGGGCCGCTTCGTCGCCGAGTTCGAGGAGAGCGGCTGCGGCTGGTTCTGGGAAACCAATGCCGACGGGCTGATCGTCTACGTCTCCGAAGCGATGGCGGTCTCGCTCGGCCGCGACCCGGCGGACATGGCCGGCCGCCGCTTCGCCGAGTTGCTGCTGGTCGAAGCCTCGGGAGAGTCGGACGAGCCGCGGCCTGCGCTCGGCTTTCATCTCGAGCGGCGCTTTCC
>DASVVV010000038.1:0-51077 GCA_036386375.1 Allosphingosinicella sp.
AATGTATACCGTCCCCGTTTCTCCTCCGCTCCCGCACGGGCCGATCGACGAACACGGAGCGGACATTTGCCTGACCGGCCGCCGCTGGCCGCAGGCCGGCGGCGGAAGGAGTTGGCGCCTTCTTCCTGGTCGCCCCCGTGATCGACTCCGGCATCATGGCCGAGTATCTGTCGCGCGGCAGCGAGGCGGTGGCACTTCTCGCCACACCGTCGCCACGGACGCCATTCTATTCGTCCTCGTCGCGATGCTCGGACCTGTCTCAGGCGCGCACATGACTCCGGCCGTCACATTCGCCGGCGCGTCGCGCGGCGAGATCCCTGGGGCGACGCCGCCGCCATCTCGCAGCGCAGGTCTCCTTCGGGATCCTGGGCGCCTGGGCGGCGCACCTGATGTTCGACCTTCCGGGGCTCCAGCTGTCGGTGAAGGCGCGCACCGGCCTCGGCCAGTGGGCTGGGGAGCGGTCGCCACCTTCGGCCTGGTCCTGACGATCCTCGGCACCTTCCGCCACCGGCCCGCCGCGGTCCCGGCGAGCGTCGCCCTCGACATCACCGCGGCCTACTGGTTCACCTCCTCCACCAGCTTCGCCAACCCGGCGATCGCCCTCGCCCGCGGCCTCTCCAACACCTTTCGCTGGCATCGCCTCGACCGACCTTCCGGCCTTCGTCATCGCACAGTTTGCGGGCGCAGCAGCGGCAACTTTGCTCGCCCGCTACCTCTTTCCTGCTCGCGCCAAGTCCGAGCTCAGGAGAAGCCGGGGGTCCTCGCGGAATAAAGCAAGAACAACTGCTTTCCTACAGCGCCGCTTCCGAGTCATAAGCTGGTCGATTCGCCCGACTCGAAAGACCTGACCATGACCGGCCGCGCCCACATTCCCCCTGCAGACCTGCCGCCGCTGCCCGCCTTCCTCCGCTTCGCGCCGGTGCCGGTCCGCGCCCGCCGCGACGGCTGGTCGCCTTCGCTGCAGCTGCGCTTCGTCCTCGCCATCGCGCGCGGGGCGAGCGTTGACGAGGCCGCGCGCCGCATCGGGCGGTCGCGGCAGACCGCTTATGCCCTGCGCAAGCGGGCGGGCGCGCAGGAGTTCGCGGCCGCCTGGGACTCGGCGGCGGCGTTCGCCGGCCAGGCTCGCGGGGCGGCCTGGGCCGCCCGCCGCTCCGGCGCCGGCATCGAAACCGTGCTGGTGCCGCGCTTCTATCGCGGGCGGCTGGTCGGCTACGTCCAGCGCGATGACTTTTCCGGCGCGATCCGGCGCCTGGCCAGGCTCGACCGCCTCGCCGAGCGGCTCGAGCGGGACCCGGCCCACGCCGCCGCCCTCCGTTCGCTCTCCGAGCGGCTCGGGCCCATCCTCGACGGAAGCTGACAAAGGCGACGGGATGGCCCAAGCGAAAGCGCAAAGTTCGTCAGTTTTCACGCGGCTTTTCCCGTTCGTCGGCTATGAGACACGCGTCTTTGACAGGCCGGTCGCGGCTGCTACATCGCCTGCCCTGCGCCCCCATCAGGAAAGCGATGCGCCCCGATGCGTCTGTTCCTCGCCGCCATGATCCTTCCCTTCGCCGCCGCCGCCCTCGCCCAGACCGGCCCGACCATCACTTATCCGCAAACCGCGCGCGAGGAGGTCGTCGACGAGCAGTTCGGGGAGCGGATCGTCGATCCTTATCGCTGGCTCGAAAACGACGTGCGCGAGGATCCGCGCGTGCGGGCCTGGGTGACGGCGCAGAACGAGGTCACCGACGCCTATCTCGCCGCGCTGCCGGAGCGCGACGCGATCCGCGCGCGCATGACCCAGCTCTACGATTATGAGCGGTTCGGAATCCCGGAAAAAGCCGGCAGCCGCTATTTCTACACCCGCAACGACGGCCTCCAGAACCAGTCGGTCCTCTACGTGCGCGAGGGACTGAACGGCGCGCCGCGGATGCTGATCGATCCCAACACATGGTCCGAGGATGGCACCGTCGCCCTCGCCGAATGGACGCCGTCCGAGGACGGCCGCCACCTCCTTTATTCGATCCAGGAAGGCGGCAGCGACTGGCGCACGCTTCGCGTCGTCGACGCGGCGTCGGGGCGGCTGCTCGACGACCAGGTCCGCTGGGTGAAATTCTCCGGCCTCGAGTGGGCCAAGGACGGCTCGGGCTTCTATTATTCGCGCTTCCCGGAGCCGGCGGCGGGGCAGCAGTTCCAGTCGCTCAACGAGAATCAGGCGGTCTATTTCCACCGCCTCGGCACGCCGCAGGCACAGGACCGGCAGGTCTTCGCCCGCCCCGACCAGCCGCGGCTCAGCAACACCGCCGAGCTTTCCGACGACGGCCGTTGGCTGATCGCCTATTCCTCCGAAGGCACCGACGCACGCTACGACGTCACCTTGATCGACCTCAGGGCCGCCGACCCGCGGCCGCGGCCGATCATCACCGGGCGCGAGCATGACTGGGCCTATCTCGGGAATGTCGGCAACGTCTTCTACTGGCGCACCAACCAGAGCGCGCCGCGCCAGCGCATCGTCGCCACCGATATCTCGCGCCCGACGCTCGAGCTGCGGGAGATCGTCGCCGAGGACCAGGCCGTCATCGACACCGCCTCGCTGGTCGGGCGGCAGCTGGTCGTCGCCTATCTGACCGACGTCAAATCGGAGGTCCGCACCTTCGACCTCGACGGACGCCGCACGGGCGAGATCGACCTGCCGGGCATCGGCACCGTCATCGGGCTCGACGGAAGCGTCAACGACAGCGAGACCTTCTACAGCTTCGCCAGCTTCAACCGGCCGCCGACCGTCTACCGCTATGACAGCGCCACCGGGCAGAGCAGCGTCTTCGCGGAGCCCGAGCTCGCCTTCGACCCGGAACGCTACCAGGTCCGCCAGGTCTTCTATAATTCGAGGGACGGGACGCGGATCCCGATGTTCCTGATCCACCGGCGCGACCTCGACACGCGCCGGCCGCAGCCGACCATCCTCTATGCTTATGGCGGGTTCAACGCGGCCGAGCTGCCGCGCTTCCAGCCGCGCTGGATGACCTGGGTCGACATGGGCGGCGTGCTCGCGGTCGCGAACCTGCGCGGCGGCGGCGAATATGGCCAAGCCTGGCACGATGCCGGGCGGCGCGCCAACAAGCAGAACGTGTTCGACGACTATATCGCGGCGGCCGAATATCTGATCCGTGAGCGGATCAGCGACCGGCAGCACCTCGCCGCCGAGGGCCGCTCCAACGGCGGCCTGCTGGTCGGAGCGGTGCTCAATCAGCGGCCGGACCTGTTCGCCGCCGCGCTGCCGACGGTCGGCGTGATGGACATGCTTCGCTTCGACCGCTTCACCGCCGGCCGCTATTGGGTGGACGATTACGGCTATCCCGACCGCGAGGCGGATTTCCGCATCCTCAGGGCCTATTCGCCCTACCACAATATCCGCCGCGGCCGCGATTATCCGGCGATGCTCGTCACCACCGCCGATACCGACGACCGCGTCGTGCCCGGCCACAGCTTCAAATATATCGCCGCCATCCAGCAGGCCGATCCGGACGGCTCGCCGCCGCACCTGATCCGGGTCGAAACCCGCGCCGGCCACAGCAGCGGCCGGCCGACGAGCATGCAGATCGAGGAATATTCCGACATGTACGGCTTCGTCGCCCATCATACCGGGCTGGCCGTCCGGCCGGCACAGGCGCCTGGGGGGCCCTGACTAGGGGAGTCTACGGATGGACCGGCCGCTCGCCGCGATTAGGGACGATCGCCCAACCGGCGAAGGCGAGATGGACATCGAGGGCATTACAGAGGAAGGGCTGAAGGGTCTGGTCGAGCTGTTCTACGGCCGCGTCCGGCGCGACCCGCTGATCGGGCCGGTGTTCAACGACGTCGTCGCGGACTGGCCCCAGCATCTCGAGCGGCTGCAGGCCTTCTGGTCGTCGGTGATGCTGACCAGCGGCCGCTACAAGGGCCGTCCCCTCCCCGCCCACATCCGCCACGCCGACCGCATCGACGCCGCCTCGTTCGAGCGCTGGCTCGCATTGTGGCGCGAGGCGACTGCCGAGCTGCTCCCCCCGGCCGCCGCCGCGGCAATGCAGCACAAGGCGGAGCGAATCGCCGAAAGCCTGTCGCTCGGCATCGCTTTCGCGCGCGGCGACATGAAGCTCGCCGGCTGATGCCGCCGTTCATCGGCCGGTCAGCAAATCCCGAGCAGCATCGGTCGCGGCGGCGCTGCGGGCCGCCGGCGTTGTTCAGGGAGCTTGTTCGATGCTCAGGAAGTTAATCCTCGGCGCCGCGGCGTCGCTTTGGGCGCTGCTCGTCCTTCCCGGCGCCGCCCAGGCCGACCATCGCGGCGGGTACCGTGGCGGGTATTATGGCGGCACGCCTTATTATGGCGGCAGCCCTTATTATGCACGCGGCTATTATGGCGGCTACCGCCACCGCTACCGCCCCGGCGACTATTATCCGATCCGCCATCGGCACAGGTACGGCTACGGTCGCGGCTACGGCTACGGCTATGACCGCCGCTATCGCGGCCGCTGCGGCGACGGCACCACCGGCGCGATCGTCGGCGGTGCGGCCGGCGCTCTGGTCGGACGCGAGATCGGACGCGACGGACGGCACTACCGCTACCGCCGCGGCGGCGGTGGCGGCACGGTCGGCGCGATCGTCGGCGGGGCCGTCGGCGCGCTGGTCGGCCGCGAGATCGACCGCAGCTGCTAGCGTCGGGTTTCCACCTCGCCCGCCAGCCCGTCGAGAATCTTCGCCCAGCCCTGTCGGGTCCGGGCTTCATAATCCGGCCACACGCCCTCGTGGACCAGAGTGATGCGCGCGCCCTCGCCCTCCGCGGCGATGGTGACCTCGACCCGGCTTTTCTCGTCGCTGAAGCTCGTCCAGAAGTCGAAGGCGAGCCCGCGCGGCGGGTCGAGCTCGACATAGTCGCCGAAATGCTCCGCCGCTTCGCCGCCCCGCCGCTCGACGATGGTGAAGCCGCCGCCGACGCGCGCGTCGATCTCGCAGCGCTCCAGCTCGCCGTCGTTGGTACGGAACAGCCAGCGGCCCGCGCGCTTCGGATCGAGCCAGGCATTGAAAACCTCGTCCGCAGCGGCGGCGAAATGGCGCTTCACTGTGACGATGCGGCCGCCGGTCACCAGGCTTCCTCCGCCCGCATCTTCGCCTGCCGCGCCAGCTCGGCTTCGCTCGGCTCGGCGAGCGCGAACGACCCGGTCCGGACCGGACCCGCGGGCCGGTAGCGGGCAATGATGACGCCGGTCGTCGAGGTGCGGCTGTGGAGCAGCGTCCACTCGCCCGGCTGGACGTCCTCGCCGATGAGCTTCTTGCCGCGGCCGAGCAGCACCGGGAAGACGAGCAGCCTCAGCTCGTCCACCAGCCCCGCTGCAAGCAGCGAGCCGACGAGAACGGAGCTGCCCTGCGTCAGCAGGTCCGGCCCTTCCTCGCGCTTGAGCCGGGCGACGGCCGACGTGACGTCGCCCTCGAGCTTGACGCTGTTCTGCCATTCCAGCGGCTCGACCGAGGAGGTGGCGACATATTTGGTCACGGCGTTGAACAGAGCCGCCGGCTCCTCCTCGGTGTTCGGCCAATGCGCGGCGAATATGTCGTAGGTCCGCCGCCCGAGCAGCAAAGCGAAAGGCTGCGCGAAGCTCTCGCCCATCGCTTCGCCCATCACCTCGTCCCAATGCGGATAAGTCCAGCCGCCGAAGGCGAAGCCGCCGCTCGGATCCTCCTCCGGCCCGCCGGGCGCCTGCATGACGCCGTCGAGGCTGACGAAGGCGGCTACAATGACACGTCTCATCGGCCTGACCTTTCTTCAGTCGGGCAGGAAGTTTCCGGCCCCTCAAGCAAATCGAGGCAGCGGCCGTCGATCGTGCCGGCGGGGATAGCCACCCCAATCAGAGCCGCGAGCGTCGGCAGGATGTCCACCGTCTCGACGCTGAGCGGCTGCTCGAACGGCACCAGGCCGCGACGCCAGAAAAGGATCGGCACCCGCCGATCGTAGTCCCAGGGGCTGCCGTGGGTCGCCGTATAGCCGCGGCTCGTGTCGTAAATGGGCGTCACGCGCGGGCGAAGCAGAACCAGGAAGTCGCCGGAACGCTCGGGGTCGAATGATGCGCGGGCGCGCTGGATCAGGCTCCAGCTATCGGGAGGGCCTGAAGGCGGCGGCGCGGCGGCGATCTGCTCACGCGTGAACACCGCGGCCACCTGCGGATGGGCGCGGTAGGTCCGGACCGCCTCGTCGCGCACGCGCCTCCGCATGTCTTCCGACAAATCCGGGCTGACGTACATGTCCCCGAACGCGCCGTCGCCGAACAGCAGCCGCCCATGGAGACCCAGCCGGGCGGCGATCGCCTCGCCCATCGTTGTGGCGTTCAGCGCGGCGTCGACCCGCGCCGCATCGGGACCGGCCTGCTGCCTGACGCGCTCGGGAATGTCATGGCCGCCATGATCGGCGGTGAGCATGACGACGTAGTCGACGCCGGTACCGTCGAGATAGGCGAAGAAGCTGCCGAGCGCCTGGTCGAGGGCGAGGAGCTGAAGGCACATTTCGGAGCCCTCGGTCCCGTAAGTGTGGCCGACATAGTCGGTCGACGAGAGGCCGATCGCCAGCAGGTCCGGCGCCTCCCCCTGCCCCAGACGAAGCTGGTCGCGAAGCCCGCGGGCTATTTCGAGCACTGCCGCGTCCAGATCGGGCGACGCGCGGAATGCGTTGCGATTGCCGGCGTCTCGGGCGAAGCGACCCTCGCCGACCGTACCGCCCCCGCCGTCAACCGGAATGGCGCGGCTGCGCGATTCGCAAAGTGGCACGAGCGGGTTCGGCGCGCGCGGGGCCGCCAGCGCCTGCTCCACCCGGTCGTTTACTGCCCTCACTGCGGGCGCCGGCGCCACCCCCCGATGACCGACGAACGCGCGGCCGTTCCACCACCAGCGCTGGGTCGGCGCATGGCCCCCCATCATCACCGCTGCCCGGTCCTTCCCGGCGACCGCGACGGTCCGACTCGCCGGACGAGCGCGACGCATATGGTCGCCCAGCGCCGGCACGCGCAGGTGCAACGGCGAGACCGTGTAATCCTCCGACGTGCTTCCGGGGACGCGCTCGTCCTCGGCGCAATAGATATATTTGTCCTCGCGCACCGCCGCGAGGTCGTACCAATTGTTGGCGACGATGCCGGTTCGGGCGGGCCGCGAGCCGGTGAGGATAGTCGAATGGCCCGGGCAAGTCTCCGTCGCCGCATGGGCCTGATAGCCCGAAGGAAAAACGACACCCTGCGACAGCCGTCTGAGGCCGCCGGTGAAATGCTGCCGGTACTGGGAGAACAGGTCGGCGGAGAGCTGATCGACTGAGACCGCCACGATCAGCTCCGGCGGGTCACGCGGCAGGGCTGCAACGGCAGCGGCGGAGGAAAGGGCCACCAGGGCGGCCAGGAGGCGGAGCTTCATGCCCGCCCCATGCCACGCCAACCGGCCAAATCAACGGTCCCGCCGACACCTGCGGTTGCGGGCCGGAAATTTGCCGCTAATCGCCCGGCATTGGGGAGGAACAGCCAGATGGACAGCACCGACGCCGCCGACCTGATCGCCGAGCTGCACGAGGACCGCGCCGAGGCGGAGGAAGCGGAGAAGTTCCGCAACCGCGCCGCCTTGATGATCGCCTTGCTCGCCGCCGTGCTGGCGATCGGCGGGCTCGGCGGTGGCAACGCCACCGACGATATGATCTTCAACAATATCCGCGCCAGCGACACCTGGGCCTTCTACCAGGCCAAGAACATGCGCCAGACGCTCTACGAGGTCGCCGCCGATACGCTCGAAGCGGAAATCGCCGCCGCGGGCGGCACGCCGACGCCGGCTCAAGCGGCGCGGCTCGCCGAATATCGCGCTACCATCGCCCGCTACGAAAGCGAACCGGACGCCGAGGCGCCCGACGATCCGGTGCGCGGCGAGGGCAAGCGAGAGCTGCGTGCTCAAGCGGAAAGCTATGAAGCGGCGCGCGACCGTGCTTCCGACCAAGACGGCAATTTCGACATGGCCGAAGTCCTGCTTCAGCTCGCTCTCGTGTTGGGCTCTGTGGCGATCCTGGCTGTGAATCGACCGATCCTGATCCTGGCCGGGCTGCTCGGCCTCGCCGGTGCCCTGCTGACGGCAAACGGTTTCTTGCTTCTGGTGCCGCTTCCCGTCTGACCCGACCCGCATTCCGGCGCAACAGACGCAGCCTTCGTTCAGCTTCCACGTTGCGAACCTTAACCGGACCCTACGGCAGGGTTCAGGGCGAGGTCAGCGCGAATCGCTTATCGCTCTGCCAAGATTCGGGAATGTCTGGATCTTTTCGAAGCAGGAGGAATGCCATGAAGGCTCTCAAATATCTGACCGGCGCCGCCGCGGCTGCCGCTCTCACCGTCGGCGCCGCCGCTCCGGCCGAGGCGCAATATTGGGATCGTCGCGACCGCGGGGTCGACATTGGCGACATCGCCACCGGCATCGCCGTCGTCGGCGGTATCGCGGCGCTGATCAACGCCTTCGACGGGCGCGGCGGCAGCGCCTACGGCTACGGCAACGCCTATGGCTATGGCTATGGCTATGGCAATGCCTACGGCTACGGCGATCCGCGCTACGGCTACGGCTACAATCGCAGCTACGGCTACGATCCGCGCTACGGCAACAGCCGCGTCGGCTACGGCTACGGCCATGGAAGTGCCCAGGCGGCGGTCAATGCGTGCGGCGCCGAGGCCCAGCGCTACGGTCGCAACGTCACCATCACCGACCTCGATCGCGACCGGCGCGGCTACCGCGTCCGCGGGCGGATCGACACGGTCGATGTTGACGGCCGCGGCTGGAACCGTCGTTACGATGTCGATCGCGAAGATTTCACCTGCTACGCGAGCAACGGCCGGATCTTCGATTTCCGAGTCTGACGCTCAAAAGGGAAATTCATCGACAAGAAGTGCGCGCGGGCTCCGGTCCGCGCGCATTTTTCATGCCCTGACGAGTTCGGCCGGAAGCTTGCGGTAGCCGTGGACGAAGCAGTTGTTCACCCGCGCGGGTTCCCCCGTCTGGACCGGCACGAGGCCCCGCTCGAGCAGCACCTGAAACAAGGTCGTCACCTGCAGCTCCGCGAGCCGGGCCCCGACGCAGCGATGTATGCCGAAGCCGAAGGCGAGATGGCGACGGGCATTGGCGCGATCGGCAACGAACTTCTCCGCATTCTCGAATAGGCCCTCGTCGCGGTTGCCGGACATGTACCAAAGCACCACTTTCTCGCCCTTGCGGATCGTCTTGCCGCCTATCTCATGATCCTCGAGCGCGGTACGGCGCATGTGTGCGAGCGGAGTCTGCCAGCGGATCAGCTCCTGCGCCGCATTCTCGATCAGCGTCGGCTCCGCCCGCACGGTCGCCCATTGTTCCGGCCACAGGCGGTTGACGATCGGCACCGCGCTCATCGAGTTGCGGGTGGTGTCGTTGCCGCCGACGATAAGCAGGATCAGATTGCCGAGAAATTCCTGCGGCGTCATGTCGCGAGTCGCTTCGGAGTGGATCATCCGCGAGATGAGGTCGGGCTTCGGTTCCGCGCCCTGGCGGGCCTTCCACAGCTCGGTGAAATAGCCCGCGCACTCCCACATGATCGACAGCCGCTTCGGCCCCAGCTCGGGATCGAGCGCCGCCTGCAAATCGCCGGCCCAGTCGGACCAGTAGGTAAGCTTGCGCCGCTCCTCCCAGGGAAAGTCGAACAGGATCGCCAGCATCTGCGTCGTCAGCTCGATCGAGACCCGGTCGACCCAGTCGAAAGTCTCGCCCAGCGGCAGCGAGTCGATCAGCGCTTCGGTGCGCGCCCGGATCGAAGGCGTCAGCCGCTCCATCTCCGACGGAGTGAAAGCCGGCGCCACCGCGCGGCGCTGTCCGGTATGCTCCGGCCGGTCCATCGCGATGAACATCGGCAGCAGGTCGCTGCCCCACAAAGGCTTGCCTTCACCAAGGATCGTGATCCCCCCGAGCGTGTAGGACGATGAGAAAATGTGCGGGAGCGCCTCTACCTGCATGATGTCGGCGTGGCGCGTGACGGACCAATAAGGCCCGAATTCGCTCTCCGGGCAGAAATGCACCGGGTCTTCCGCCCGTAACCGCGCGAACAGCGGGGCGAACCGGTTTTCCTTCCACAGGTCCGGGCGACTGACGTCGACCGGGTCCAGCGTCTCGCTTGCAGGTCTCGAGATCGTCGCCATCGCCCTCCCGTCGAGCCGCGACCATAGACGTTCGGAGCGCGCCTGGACAGAAGCTGCGTCAGGCGCCCGCGCGGACGTGACGAGCTGACGGCAAATGATTAGCATGGACGCCGATCGAGGGGGATTCGATGGGCAAGCTCAAGCGTGCGCAGACCGGCTTTCTCGCCGCGGCGCTGCTCGCCGGCGCGGTTACCGTCTGGGCCTGCGCCGATTCCGGCTACGCGCCGACATGGGTGCTCGCCAAGGACAGCTATGATTCGGGCGGAAGCAGCGCCCTGCTCACCCCGGGCAACGATACCCGCGTCAACCTCTTGCTCCTGCTCGCCGACCGGCGCGGCGAAGCGGTGCGCGATCCGGCGGCGGCCCAACCGGGCCCGCCGGCGGTGCTCTTCCCGTGGCGCGTGATGGCGCAGGCCGCGCCGCAGGCGCCGGCAAACACCGATCAGCAATGGGAGGCGACACGCTGTCAGTCCAACGGTGCGGGGGCCGCCGCCTTCACCGCCGCGTTGCGGGCCAATGCCGAGCTTGCCGAAGAGGAGCGGCGGCGCCTGGCCGGGGCGCGATCATCGCTCGCGCCCAATTGCTCGGGCGAAGCTTTCGCCGTGGAGCCGGTCACGACCCAGACGCCCGCCGGCCACGCCTTTGCCGCCTATCTGAGTGCAGCCGCCGACTTTTATGCAGGCCGGTTCGTCCAGGCGCGCGCCGGTTTCCTCGCCTTGACGCGGGCGCCCGATCCCTGGGTGCGGGAGACGGCGCTCTACATGGTCGCGCGCAACGAGCTCAATCGCGCCTTGCTCGCCAATCTCAGCGAATATGGCGACCTCGTCGAGCCGGAGAGGCGGGATCGCGCCGCCGCCGCAGCGGCGGGCGCCGATCTGCAAGCCTATCTCGAGGCCTATCCGAATGGCCGCTACGCCTCGTCGGCGCGCGGCCTCACCCGCCGCGCCACCTGGCTGGCCGGAGACCGAATGGCGCTGGCGGCGGCGGTCGACGCCCAGCTCGCCCGGGGCGGACCGTTCGACGGCCGCTCAGGCAGCGTCGCATTCGCCGAGGAGGTCGATAACGCCCTGCTTTACGGGACCACGCCGGCCGCGCCGCGCAACCCGCTCCTGCTCGCCGTCGTCGATCTCCAGCGAATGCGTTGCGAGAACGTCTCGCAGGATATGAACGTGGTGTGCGGGCCGCGGATCGGCCGCGACGAGCTGGAGCGGCAGGCGCCGCTCTTCGCGGGCGAAGAAGCGCTGTTCGGCTATCTTCGCGCCGCCCATGCCTTCTACGTGGGCCACGACCCGCGCGAGGTGATTGCGCTGATCCCCGATGCCGCGCGGCAGGAACGCTTCACCTATCTCGAGTTCAGCCGCCAGGTGCTTCGCGGCCTCGCGCTCGACGCCGTCGGCGACAGCAACGCGCGCGCCTTCTGGCTCAGTCTCTTCGCGGGCGCCGTCCAGCCTTACCAGCGCGAGGCTCTCGAGCTAGCGTTGGCTCTCCACGACGAGCGCGCCGGCAATCTCGAGCGTGTCTTCGCCGCTGATTCCAGGGTCCGCCACCCGGTCATCCGGCAGATCCTTCTCGAGCACGGCGCCGGCCCGGCTTTGCTGCGCCGCCAGGCCGAGCAGGCCGCGGTGCCGAGGCAGGAACGCGACGTCGCCGCTTATATCCTCCTCGCAAAGCAGCTGCGCCACGGCTTCTACCGCGACTTCCTGGCGGATCAGCGCCTCGTCCCGGCGGCAAGCCAGGCGGCCGACACCTACTACAGTGGCGCCGCCGACTACGACCCGGTCTACAACCCCGAGCTCTCTCCACCGCCGCTGCACGTCTTCGCGCCGGGTGCGAGCGTCGGCGAAGCCGGCTGCCGCGACCTGCGATCGGCCGTTTCCGAGCTCGCGTCCACGCCGGACGCAATCGGTCCGCGGCTGTGCCTGGCCGAATTCTTCCGCCTGAACGGCTTCGACCAGTTCCCATTCGACGAGCCAACCGGCTCGTCGGGCCTCGGCAGCGCGCGCTCTCAGTTCCCGGGCCAGCCCTATCAGCGCCTCGAGGTCTACAAATCAATCATCGCCGACAGGGCGGCGACCGCGGACCAGCGCGCCTTCGCCCTTAACCGGGCGATACGATGCTACGAGCCAACCGGTTACAATAGCTGCGGCGGCGTCGAGGTCCCTCTCGAGCAGCGGCGCGCCTGGTTCCAGCGCCTGCACCGCGACCATCCGACGTCGCGCTGGGCGCGGACTCTCCGCTATTATTGGTAGTGGGCCGCCTCGCCACCGCCGGCGCCGCGGCGGCGCTGCTTGCCCTCGCCGCCTGCGGTCGATCCGAGCCGGAGATTGTCGATCCGGCGCGCTACGACGCGTTCTGGCTCTGGGCCGGCGTCCGGCCCCAGCCGGCGCTCGCGCGGGCGACGACGCTATATCTGCTGAATGGCGAAATCCTCGCAATGCATCCGGACCGCTATGTCGATCTCCGGCCGGGCGTGCCGCGGCTCCCTCGCACGCATTTGTGGCTGGTGGTCCGAACCGACACCCTCGTCTGGCCTGAAAGCGCTCTTCCGGCGCTCGTCGCCCGACTCGACCGCTGGGCGGCGGCTGGGAACCGGGTCGAAGGTCTCCAGATCGACTTCGACGCGGCCACGCGCCGGCTCGACGCCTATGCCGCCTTCCTTCGCGGAATCAGGCGCCGCCTTCCGCGACGCTATCGCTTGTCGATCACCGGGCTAATGGACTGGAGCGCCAACGGCGACCCGGGCGCACTGGCGGCGCTCCGCGGCACGATCGACGAGGCCGTGATCCAGACCTACCAGGGCAGGACCACCATTCCCGGCTACGAAGCCTATTTCCGCCGGATGAGAAACTTCCCGCTGCCCTTCAGGGTCGGCCTCGTCGAGGGCGGCACCTGGCGCGAGCCGCCGAGGCTGGAGACGGAGCCGAACTTCCGAGGCTATGTCATCTTCCTCGTCAACCCGACTCGCTGAAGATCGGTTGGCAGACGTCAGACAGTCGCGAAGCGTTGCCGCGCCTTCGCCGCGCCGGTCGGCGCAGCTACCGCAGCCCTTATAGGGCCGCCCGCTCAACTTTACAGCCGCAGGCCCGCTGCCTATCGCCCCGCCATGACGATCCAGCCGACCGAATCCGTCCTCATCGTCGATTTCGGAAGCCAGGTGACCCAGCTGATCGCCAGGCGCGTGCGCGAGGCAGGCGTCTATAGCGAGATCGCGCCCTTCAACACCGCCGACCAGGCGTTTGACCGGCTGAAGCCGAAGGGGATCATCCTTTCCGGCGGCCCTTCGTCGGTGATGTGGGACGAGTCCCCCCGCGCGCCGCAGCGTTTCTTCGAGGCCGGTGTGCCGATCCTCGCCATTTGTTACGGCCAGCAGACGATGGCGCACCAGCTCGGCGGCATGGTCGCGCCTTCCGACAACCGGGAATTCGGCCGGGCCTTCATCGAGATTACCGGTCAAACGGTCCTGTTCGACGGGCTTTGGACGCCCGGTGAGCTCCACCAGGTCTGGATGAGCCACGGCGACCGGGTCGAGAAGCTCCCCGAAGGCTTCGAGGTCGTCGCGCAATCGCCGGGTGCGCCTTATGCGGTCGCGGTCGACGAGGGGCGGCGCTTCTTCAGTCTGATGTTCCATCCGGAGGTGGTGCATACGCCCGACGGCGGCAAGCTTCTTGCCAACTTCGTCCGGCACGTCTGCGGCCTCGCGGGCGACTGGACGATGGCCGAGTTCCGCGACGCCAAGATCGCGGAAATACGCGGCCAAGTGGGCGAGGGCCGAGTGATTTGCGGCCTTTCCGGCGGCGTCGACAGCGCCGTCGCGGCCGTCCTCATCCATGAAGCCATCGGCGAGCGGCTGACGTGCGTCTTCGTCGATCACGGGCTGATGCGCCAGGGCGAGGCCGAGCAGGTCGTGAGCCTGTTCCGCAATTCCTACAACATCCCGCTCGTCCACGTCGCTGCCGAGGACCTGTTCCTCGGCGGCCTCGCCGGCGTCAGCGATCCGGAGGCCAAGCGCAAGTTCATCGGCAAGACTTTCATCGACATTTTCGAGGAGGAAGCGAAGAAGATCGGCGGCGCCGAGTTCCTCGCCCAGGGCACGCTCTACCCGGACGTGATCGAGAGCGTCAGCTTCACCGGCGGACCGTCCGTGACGATCAAGAGTCACCACAATGTCGGTGGCCTGCCCGAGCGGATGAACATGAAGCTGGTCGAGCCGTTGCGCGAGCTGTTCAAGGACGAGGTCCGCGCGCTGGGCCGCGAGCTCGGCCTTCCGGACGCGTTCGTCGGCCGCCACCCCTTCCCCGGCCCCGGCCTGGCGATCCGCATACCCGGCGAGGTGACGAAGGAGCGCTGCGACATCCTGAGGAAGGCCGACGCCATCTATCTCGAGGAGATCCGCAACGCCGGCCTTTACGACGCCATCTGGCAGGCCTTCGCCGTGCTGCTCCCGGTGCGCACCGTCGGCGTGATGGGCGACGCGCGCACCTATGACAGCGTCTGCGGCCTACGCGCCGTCACGTCGACCGACGGCATGACCGCCGACGTCTATCCGTTCGACAGCGCATTCCTCAGCCGGGTCGCCACGCGCATCGTCAACGAGGTCAAGGGCATCAACCGGGTCGTCTACGACTATACGTCGAAGCCGCCCGGAACGATCGAGTGGGAGTGACCCCCGCCGGCTTGCTCAGTCCTCCGGAATCGCCGGCAGCGTGAAGGAGCCGTCCGAACCGTTCCCGTCCAGCCTATTATTCCCGTAGGTGTTGACGTTCGCGCCGCCGCTGATGACGACGCCGGTGCCGTTGCCGTGGATCGTCGTGTTGGCCACGCGCAGCCGCGCGTTCGTTCCCGTCGCGGTGATACCGCTGGTCGTGTTGTTGGCGACGATCGAATCGTTGAGCGAAACGACGACGGCGGTGGTGGCGGCGGGAACGTTGACGGCGATGCCCTGGGCGCTGCCGGCAAAGGTGCTCTCGGCGATGGTCACGGTCGTCCCGAACGGCGAGGTGTTGCCGGTCGTGTCGATGCGCAGCGCGTCATTGGCGTTGTTGTGCACCCGCACGTTGCGCAGCACGACGCGCGAGGTCCCGCCCGCGCCGGTCGGCTGGATCAGTATCCCGCCTCCCGTGCCGCCGCTGCCGTTGTCGGTGATGGTCGTGTTGGTGATGTAGAGGTTGGTGGTGCCGCTCGGCTGGAACGAGACGCCGCGGCTGTTCGCCGCGTTGAAGCGGCGGATGACGCTGTCCTCGATGTGGACGGCGCCGGCGGAGGTGATGCGGACTCCGTTCGACGGCGGGTTAACGCCGAAGATGTCGAGGCCGCGCAGGACGACCACGGACGCGCCTGGTGTCGGGCCCGTGGTGTCGTTGATGACGATGCCGTTGCCGGCGGCGAGCGCGCCGCCCTCCGTGTAGGGACAAGAGATGGTGATCGACTTGTTGATCGACACGGCGCCGAAGCCGCCCGGATCGAGGCAGTTTATCTCGCCGCCCGCCGCCGTCTTCGAGATCGCCCCCGCGAAGGTCTTGCATGGCGCCGTGCGGCTGCAGGGATTGACGTCGTCGCCGACGCCCGAGACCCAGGTTCTGGTCGCCTGGGCCATGGCGGGCGCGGCGTAGAGTCCCGCTCCACCCGCCAGCGAACCCGCGATCAACGCGATCCGCACGCTCCGGAGCCTGATGCTAGACATGATTATTTCCTCCCCTTTTCTGCGCTACATCTCTAGCAGAGGGATCAAGCGACAGTAAGTGCGTTTTGCGCCGAATTGACCGCCAATTTTCTTCATTCCCCGGCAACCCAGACTTTGAAGATCCGCCGGCCGCAGGGCGGGCAGGACAGTCCGGGCGCGGAACGACCCCTGCCGAAAACCATTGAACCGTCTCCCCAAAGCGTGTGGGAAGGGCGTGTGGCGAGGCGTTCGGGAGAGGGAACATCGGCGGCGGCGGCCCCAGCGCCGGACGGCGAGTCTGTCGCCGCCGAGAATGAACGGCTGCGTCAGGCGTTGGCGCAGAGCGAGGAAGCGCTCGGCCGGCTGAGCGCGCGCGCCTTGTTCGAGTCGCAGATCCGGCTGGTCGCCGACGCGCTGCCGGTGCTGATCGCTTACGTCGATGCCGGCCGCAGCTTCCGTTACAACAACAAGGCCTTCGAGCGCTGGTTCGGCGGCAAGCGCCGCGACATGATCGGCCGCCCTGTGCGCGACGTGTTTGGGGACAGGGCCTATTCGGCGCTCACGCCGCTGATCGAGCGGGCGCTGGCGGGGGAGCGGGTCGCCGAGGAGCTGCTGCTGCCCGTCGAAGAAGGCGCCCCGCGCTTTATCCGCCTCGACTATGTCCCGCATCGTGGCGAGGACGGCACAGTTGCCGGCTTCTACGCCCTGTTCCAGGACGTCAGCGCCAGCAAACGCTCCGAGCTCAAGCTGCGCGAAAGCGAGGCGCGGTTTCGCTCGATGGCGGACTGCGCGCCGGCGCCGGTGTGGGTCACCGGCACCGCGGGCATCGAATTCGTCAACCGCGCCTTTGTGGAAATGGTCGGGGCGCCCGCGGAGGAGCTCACCGGCGAGACCTGGATGAAGCTCATCCACCCCGACGATCTACCGCCGGTGCTGGAAGAGCGCGCCCGCGCCTGGTCCGAGTTGCGCGCCTATTCATACCATGCCCGCTTCCGCCGTCACGACGGCGAGCTTCGCTGGATGCACGTCAGCTGCAATCCGCGCCATGACGAGGGCGGCCGGCTGCTCGGCTATGTCGGCATGGCCGTCGACCTCACCGAGCAGAAGCAGGCCGAGGACGAGCTTCGGGAAAGCGAGGACCGGCTGCGCCTCGCCACCGAAGCCGCCGCCATCGGCACCTGGGACTTCGACCCGATCGGCGGGACGCTAAGGTGGGACCAGAGGTGCAAGTTCCTGTTCGGCCTGCCGGCGGACGGCCACGTCGACTATGACGTATTCCTGGAACGGATCCATCCCGAAGACCGCGAGCGCGCCGACGCGGCGGTCAACCGCGCGCTCGACCCGGCCGGGCCGGGCCATTTCGATGTCGAATATCGCACGATCGGCCTCGAAGACGGCGTCGAGCGATGGATCGCCGCCACCGGCCGTCCGATCTTCGAAGGCGGGCGCGCGACAAGGTTCATCGGCACAGTCATCGATGTTTCCGAACGCAAGCGGGCCGAGGCGGCGCTCGCCGAGAAGGAAGAGGCGCTGCGCGACGAAAGCCGCATCCTCCAGACCCTGAACCGCGTCGGCGCGTCGCTCGCCGGCGAGCTCGACTTGGAGCGCGTCGTCCAGACGGTGACCGACGCCGGCGTTGCACTGACCGGCGCCCAGTTCGGGGCCTTTTTCTACAATGTGCTCAACGAGGGCGGCGAGAGCTACATGCTCTACACCATATCGGGCGTGGACCGGTCCGAGTTCGACAAATTCCCGATGCCGCGCAACACCGACGTCTTCGCGCCCACGTTCCAGGGCGAGGGCGTGGTTCGATCCGACGACATCACCCGCGATCCGCGCTACGGCCACAGCGGGCCGCATTATGGCATGCCCGAGGGGCACCTGCCGGTAACTTCCTATCTCGCGGTGCCGGTGACAAGCCGGTCGGGAGGAGTGATCGGTGGGCTCTTCTTCGGCCATGCCGAGCCTGGGCGCTTCACGGCGCGGCATGAAGAGCTGCTGGTCGGCATCGCCGGCCAGGCGTCGGTCGCGTTCGATAATGCCCGGCTGTTCGAGGCTGCGCAGCGCGAGATCGCCGAGCGGCGGCGGGCCGAAGAAGCGCTGCGCGAGCTCAACCTCTCGCTCGAGGCGCGGATCGAGGCGGCGATGGCCGAGCGCGAACGCGCCGAACAGGCACTACGCCAGGCGCAGAAGATGGAAGCGGTCGGCCAGCTCACCGGCGGCATCGCGCACGATTTCAACAACCTCCTGACGGTGATCAGCGGCAATCTCGACCTCGCGGCGCGGCGCCTCGGAAGTGAGGCCGATCCAAAGATGGTGCGGGCGATCGCCAACGCGTCGGTCGGCGCCGATCGGGCGGCGACGCTGACTCAGCGCTTGCTCGCTTTCTCGCGCCGCCAGCCGCTTGCGCCGAAGTCGATCGACCCCAACGGCCTGATCGTCGGCATGACCGAACTTCTGCACCGGACGCTCGGCGAGACAATCGTCGTCGAGACTCGCCTCGCCGCCGGCCTCGCGCGCATCGAGGTCGACCCGCATCAGCTCGAAAGCGCGATCCTCAACCTCGCCGTCAACGCGCGCGATGCGATGCCTTCGGGCGGCCATCTTGTCATCGAAACCTCGACGACTCGGCTCGACGCCGGCAACTCCGCGCAGGGCGACGAGATCGCCGCCGGCCAGTATGTGATGATCTCCGTGGCCGATTCAGGCACGGGTATGGACCCGGCGACGGTGAAACGCGCCGTCGAGCCTTTCTTCACGACCAAGGAGGTCGGCAGGGGAACGGGGCTCGGCCTTTCGATGGTCTACGGCTTCGTTCGCCAGTCGGGCGGCCACCTCGCGATCGACTCCGAGCCGGGCAAGGGCAGCGTCGTTCGCGTCTATCTTCCCAAGCTGCACGCCGATCCCGTCGAGGAGGAACAGGCCCGCGAGGCGCCCGCGCCGCGCGCCGGCGGCGACGAAACCATCCTGGTGTGCGAGGACGACGACGACGTGCGCACTTATACGGTCGAGCTGCTCGGCGAGCTCGGCTACCGCGTCCTCGCGGCGCCGGACGGGCCGACGACGCTGAGCGTGCTGCGCAAGCACGATCACCGAGTCGACCTGCTCTTCACCGATGTAGTGCTGCCGGGCGGCATGAGCGGAGCCGAGCTGGCCAACGAGGCGCGCGCCGCGAGGCCCGGGCTGAAGGTGCTCTTCACGACCGGCTATGCCCGCGACGCCATCGTCCATGATGGCCGCCTCGACCCCGGCGTCGAGCTGGTCGCCAAGCCTTTCTCCTTCACCGATCTCGCCGCGCGCATCAGGGACGTGCTCGACCGCAACTGATCCCGGCTTTCCGAAGCGTCCCGCAGGTCTCGCCTTAAGGCCCCCTTTACCGGAGCGGGACTATGGCAGTCCCTCTTCAGGACGAGGGATACAGATGCGGCCCGACCCGACCCGTTGCCTGCTGCTGATCGACGACGAGCCCGCGCAGCGCCGCCTGATCACCGCGATCGGCGCCCGCGCCGGCTGGTGGGTGCGCGGCGCCAATGACATCGAAGCGGCGCAGAAGATGATCGCCGACCCGCAGGAGCCCAAGTTCGACGCCATCCTGCTCGATCACTGGCTTCCAGGCGAGGAGGGGGCCGAGCTCATCCGGCAGATCCGCGCCATGAAGCCCGAGCTGCCGCTGCTGATCCTGACGGCGCGGAGCAGCGTTTCCTGCGCGGTCGACGCCATGCGGGCCGGCGCAAGCGACTTCCTCGTCAAGCCGATCGCGCCGGAGCGGCTGCTGTCTGCCCTGGACACCGCCACCGACCGGCGCCGCCGCGCGGGCGAGCTTCGCCCGCTCTCCGAAAAGATCGCCAAGACGCTCGGCTTCGAGGAGATCGTCGGATCGGCGCCGCAATTCCGAGCCGCGCTTGCGGTCGCCGCCAAGGCGGCGCGCGCCCGCGTCTCGGTGCTGATCGAAGGCGAGAGCGGGTCCGGCAAGGAGATCGTCGCCCAGGCGATCCACGCGGCCTCGCCGCGCGGCAAGAAGCAGCTCCACACCGTCAATTGCGGGGCGATTCCCGCCAACCTCGTCGAATCGGTCCTGTTCGGCCATGAGAAAGGCGCCTTCACCGGCGCCTTCGACCGTCATATCGGCCGCTTCGAGGATGCCGACGGCTCGACCCTGTTCCTTGACGAGGTCGGCGAGCTGCCGCTCGACACCCAAGTGAAGCTTCTGCGCGCGCTGGAGACCGGCGAAATACAGCGGGTCGGCAGCCGCATCACTCAGACGATCGACGTCCGCATCATCGCGGCGACCAACCGCCGGCTGACGGAAGAGGTCGCCGCCGGGCGCTTCCGCGAGGATCTCTATTACCGCCTCAACGTCGTGTACGTCCCGATCCCGCCGTTGCGCGACCGGATCAGCGATCTTCCCGCTTTGGCGCGCCACCTCCTCTCGCGGATCGCCGAGCAGCCGGGCATGCGCTACGTTTCGATCACCGACGACGCGCTGGCGGTGCTGATGTCCTATGGCTGGCCGGGCAACGTCCGCCAGCTCCAGAACGCCTTGTTCCGCGCCGCCGTGCTGTGCGAGGGGGACGCGCTCACCGCCGCCGACTTCCCCCACATCGCCGCCGAAGCCTGCCACGGGCGGCGTTCGGACGATTATCACGCCCGCCCCCTGAACGGCCAGTCGGCGACCGCCGCCCTCGCCCACGGCCCTGGAATCACCCTTTACCGCGACGACGGCAATCTCCGCCCTCTCGAGGAGATCGAGGCCGACGTCATCCGCCTCGCCATCGGCCATTATCGCGGCCGCATGACCGAGGTCGCCCGCCGCCTCGGCATCGGCCGCTCGACGCTCTACCGCAAGCTCGCCGAGCTCGGCATCGGCGACATGGCGGCATAGCCGCGCGGCGCCGCGGCTGCTAAGCGGGCGGCGGATGATCGAATTCGACAATGCCGTTGCGCTGATTACCGGCGCCGCCTCGGGGATCGGAGCGGCGATCGCCACGCGGCTCGCTTCGGGCGGCGCCAAGAAGCTGATCCTGGCCGATCTCGACGAGGACCGGCTGCGCGACTTCGCCTTCTCGCTGCCGTGCGAGCGGCAGATGATGATCGGCGACGTCGCCGACGAGCAGATGTGGGCGGATGCCGACCTGACCGGCCTCACCCATGCCGTGATCAATGCCGGCATCGGCGCGGGCGGGCCGATCGTCGAGACCAGCTTCGCCGACTGGCGCCGGGTGATGGACGTCAATCTCGACGGCGCCTTCCTGACGCTGCAGGCGACGATGCGGGCGATGGCGTCGGGCGGTCAAGGCGGCGCGATCGTCCTGACCGCTTCGGTCGCCGGCATCAAGGCGGAGCCGGGAATCGGCGCCTACGCCGCGTCCAAGGCCGCCGTCATCCATCTCGCGCGCGTCGCCGCCAAGGAAGGCGCCCCGCTCGGCATCCGCGTCAATTCGGTCGCTCCGGGAGGCGTCGAGACGCCGATCTGGAATGCCGTTCCCTTCTTCCACGACCTGGTCCGCTCGACCGGCAGCGAGGAAGGCGCGTTCAAGGCGATGGGCGAGATGTCGACGCCGTTGAAGCGCTACGCCAAGCCCGAGGAAATCGCCGCGCAGGTCGCGTTCCTGCTCTCGGACAGCTCCAGCTTCGTCACCGGCGCCTGCCTGGTCGCCGACGGCGGCTACTCGCTTTAGGCTAACGCCGCGCCTGGACACTGTTCGCTCGCGGGACAGCGTCGAAGCCGCGTTGGACCTCGCCCGCCCACTGCCGTATCTGCCCGCCCGGAGAGAGGCGGTCGCACGAGGTGAAAAGGCGGACATCTTCGAGCCTGTTGCGCGCGCTCGCGCTGGCGATGGGGCTTGCCGCCGTTTCGGCTTTCGGATCGCTGCCGCAGGTTGCGCCGGCGCCCGCGCCCGCGGCGATGGCGCGGGTCGATCTTGGCGAAAAGCTTGCCGCATTCTACCGCGACCGGGATTTCCGGCCGCTGTGGGTGGAGGGGCAGCGGCTGCGCCCCGAAGCGCGCCAGGTGCTCGCGATGGTCTTGGGCACGTCCTGGGACAATCCGGAGCTGCGCGCGGCGGTCAGCGCAGCCGGCGACGGCGACCCGCGCCGCCTGACCCGCGCCGACCTGCTGCTGACGCGCGCTTATGCAGGCTTCGTGCGCGATCATCAGCGGCCTCCCCAGCACAGCGAGATCCGCTATATCGACGCCGGGCTGGCACCCGCGGAGCGGGATCTGCGCTCGATCGTCGAGGCGCTTGTCACGGCGCCCTCCATGGCCCGCCGCATCGAGGCGGAGGAACGGATCAACCCCCCGCTGGATGGACTTCAGCGCGGGCTCGCCGCTTACCGAGCCGCCTGGTCGCGGCTGCCGCAGCTGAGGCTCCCGCCGCAACCGTCGGCCGCGGCGCTGCGGCGGCGCCTGGGGCTTCGGGCGGAAGCGCCGCAGGCGGCGCTCGCCGAGCGGGTGAGGGCCTTCCAGCGCGTCCACGGGCTCCCGCTGACCGCTGCAGCGGATGCCGCCACGATCGCGGCGCTGAACCTCGGCGCCGGCCATTACGAGCGCCTGATCCTCGCCAATATCGAGCGTGCGCGCGCCATTCCCGCTGCGCCCGGGCGGCGCTACATCCTCGTCGATGCCGCCTCGGCGCGGCTGTGGATGATCGAGGACGGCCGCATCGCCGGCAGCATGCGGGTGGTGGTCGGCAAGCGCGCCATGCCGACGCCGGCCATGGCCGGGCTGATCCGCTATGCGGTGCTCAATCCTTACTGGAACCTGCCGCCTGACCTGATCCGCGAACGGGCCCGCAAGGCGCTCAGCCGCGGCGCTGGAGCGATCCACGCCGAGCGGCTCCAGATCCTCAGCGACTGGGGCCCGCGGCCGCGGGAGCTCGATGCCCGGCAGGTCGACTGGCGAGCCGTCGCAGCAGGCCGCCGCTACGTCAACCTGCGCCAGCGGCCGGGGCCGCGCAACATGATGGGCGCGGTCAAGTTCATGATGCCGAATGACGTCGGCGTCTATCTCCACGACACCCCGCACAGGGACCTGCTGCGCCGCCAGGACCGCCACCTGAGCTCGGGCTGCGTTCGGCTCGAGGACGCGCCGCGGCTGGCGCGCTGGCTGTTCGGCGGCCGGCCGCCGCCGCCGAGCGGCGCCCCCGAGCAGCGGGTCGACCTGCCCGAGGCGGTGCCGGTCTACATCGCCTATTTCACCGCTTTGCCGACGCGTGAGGGGGTCGTCTTCCAGCCCGACCCTTATGGCCGCGACCGGCCGCTGCTCGCGGCGCTCGCTACGACGGGCTGAGAGCGGCGTCCCTGAGCCCGCGCCAGACGCGCAGCGCCTGGACCGTTTCCGGCACGTCGTGGACGCGGATCAGCTGCACGCCCTGCTCGGCCGCCTTCAGCGCGAAGGCGAGCGACCCGGCCAGCCGCCGCTCCGGCGGCGCCTCCCCGGCCAGGGCGCCGATCGTGCGCTTTCGGCTGGCGCCGATCATCATCGGGCAGCCCAGGCCGTGGAGCAGAGCGAGGCCGTTCATCAGCTGCAAATTGTGCTGCACGGTCTTGCCGAAGCCGAAGCCCGGATCGACGATGATCCGCTCGCGCGCGATTCCCGCCGCCGTCGCTGCTTCGATACGTTCGCCGAGCCAGTCATAGACCTCGAGAAGCACGGGGCGGCCGTAACGCGGGTTCTGCTGCATCGTCTCGGGCGGGCCCTGATGATGCATCAGCACGACCGGACAAGCCGCCTTCGCTGCCACCTCCGCCGCGCGCGGGTCCCAGGTGAGCGCGGAGACGTCGTTGATCAAAGCCGCCCCGGCCGCCAGGGCAGTCTCCATCACCGTCGCCTTGCGGGTGTCGACGGAAACCGCCGTTCCGGCGGCGGCGAGCGAGCGGATCACCGGCACGACGCGCTCCGCCTCGTCCCCTTCCCACACCGGCTTCGATCCGGGCCGCGTCGATTCGCCGCCGACATCGACGATGGCCGCGCCGGCGGACGCCATAGCATGACCGGCCGCACTCGCCGCGCCGATGTCGGCGGCGAGCCCGTCGCCCGAGAAGCTGTCCGGGGTGGCGTTGACGATGCCGACGACCTGCGGCTGGTCGAGCCGAACGGTACGCTGGCCGAGCTGGAGCGGCGCCCGCCGCGCGGTCAGCTTCGCCCAGCTCTCCGCGGCGGCCGCCCCCAATTGTGGAAGCCGCGTCTCGAAAGCTTCGATGCCGAGCAGCTCGGCGCCGGCGTCGCCGATCAGCTCTATGGCCGCGAAGAAAGCGAGGCCGCCGGCCAGCCGAGCGACCTTGTCGTCATGGCCGAACGGCGCGTCGACGAAGCCTGTCGGGCGCAGATAGAGACGCTGTGAGGTCACCTCAGTCGTCGGGGATCACGAGCTTCCAGCCGCGGCCGCGGAAGTTCAGGATGAAATCATATTCGTAGATGGTGCGCAGCTTCTTGCGGATGTTCGAGATGTAGACTTCGACGATCCGCGTTTCGGCGAGGGCCTCGGAATCGTAGAGACGCTTGAGCAGCGCCTGCTTGCTGACGACATTGTCGTCGCTGGTGGCGAGCGTGGCCAGCACCTTGAACTCGGTGTCGCTGAGCTGGGTCTTGCGACCGTTGAGCTCGACGGTGCGGTGGAACGGGTCGAGCACCATCGGTCCGATCGAGATTGGATCACGCAGGTCCAGCCCCTCGATCCTGCTTCCCGCCGGCTTCTTCTCGTGCATCGAGCGGTAGCGGCGCAGCGCCGAGCGGATCCGGGCAAGCAGCTCGCCGGGGAGGAAGGGTTTGGCGATGAAGTCGTCGGCGCCCTTGTCCAGGGCGTCGATCTTGTCGCGTTCGCTGTCCCGGCCGGAGACGACCAAGATCGGGACGTCGGAAATCTCCCGTAGCGAGCGCAGCAGCTCGGTGCCGTCGAGATCGGGCAGGCCGAGGTCGACCAGCACCGCGTCGAACTTGCGGCTGCGGAAGGCCTCGATCGCCGCGCCGGCACTCCCGACCGCGTCGGCCTTGAACCCGCCATAGGCGACCGACGCCTGCAGGATCGTCAACAAAGCTGGGTCGTCCTCGACCAGAAGAATGCGGGCGCTCATCGGCGGGCGAACCTAGACCGAAGCGGCTTCGATGAGAAGCGCGGCGGCCGGTCGTTTCCCGGGCCGGCACAGGCGGCGAAACTACCCGCACAGCCGCCATGGAACCAAAACCAGTCGAGTGTGTTCAGCCGACACTATTCCAGGGGTGAAACGAAATGTAAATCGATGGTTAAAATGTTTAACGGTCGGTTAACATTGCTCCCCCACAAGTAATTTTAGCTTATCAGCTTCAACTTCTTCTTGAGGGAAAAGGGGTTTTGACATGAGCGGTATCGGCGAAATGAGGGGATCGAGTGAACGCGAATTGGCGCGTACTGTCTCTGTGAGCGAGCATTACAGCGTCACGGGCACGAGCGTTCCCCCCTATTACGGCAAATCCCTTGACGGCGACCTGCTGGGGCCGCCGGACGGCGTCGGGGACAAGGGCGACATCACCTATGGCGTGGTCGAGCTGCCGGTCCCCGTCCTCGACAACGTCGCCGACGACATCAGCACCAAGCACAGCATCACCGTCGGCGGCCCCCATTATTTCTCGACGATCAACACGCCCGGCGACTTCGACTTTTACAAGGTCCAGCTGCAGGCCGGCGTCACCTACGAGTTCGCCGTCTACGGTACCCAGTCGGGCGTCAGCGGCATCCCGCTCGCCGATGCGATGGTGGAAATCTATGACGCCCGCGGCAAGCTCATCACCTCCACCGACGGCGGCAGCCCGAACGACTCGCTCGGCCTCGATGCGCGTCTGACCTTCACCGCGACGAGCAGCGGAACCTATTTCATCAACGCCCGTGCCTTCGACCAGGACCACACGGACGGCGACAAGGGTGAGCTCGTCGGCGACTACGAAGTCTTCGCCCGGGTCTCGGACTACAAGCCGACCTACACCGTCGACAGCCCGCTCCATTCGATCGACTGGGGCACCGTCTTCGACGGCTCGTCGCGCAACCCGGACGGCGCCGAAGGCCCGCGTCCGACCGGCCAGGGAGTCGACCTCGAGCCCGGCGGCAAGAACGTCCTCTATTATTATTTCGCGAAGGAAAACGAGGTCTTCCTCGACAATCACGCCGACCCCCTCAACCTCACCACGACGATGGTCGCCAAGGGCTTCCAGGAGTGGGAGCAGAATGCGATCGAGCTTGCCCTCGATCGCTACGAAAACGTCGCCGACCTCATCTACATAGAAACCGACGACCGGGGCGCGGCCGACATCGTCTTCGTCTCCTATAACGGCACTCCGGGCATCGCCACGCCGAGTCTTGCCGGCCGGATGAGCCCGCCCGACACGGCCAATGAAGGCCAGACCGAATATAATGCCGGGGACTATCGCTGGACTCAGGAGGGCCTGGCGCCGGGCGGCGTCTTCTTCGGGACGCTGATCCACGAGCTCGGTCACGGCCACGGCATGGCTCACCCGCACGACAATGGCGGCCGCTCGAGCATCATGCGCGGCGTCGAGGAGATCGAAACGGCGGTCTACACCAACGGCGACTATGGCCTGAACCAGGGCGTCTACACGATGATGTCCTATCAGGACGGCTGGGAACAGTCGCCCTACGGCCAGCCGCGCAACGATCTGGGCTATGGGTTCATCGGCAGCCTGATGGCATTCGACATCGCCGTCATTCAGGACAAGTACGGCGTCAACGAGGACTATAACAAGGGCAACAACACCTATTACCTGCCCGACGAGAATTCCCCGGCTCAGTTCGACGCCGACGGCAAGATGACCAAGGAAGGCACGTCCTGGAAGTCGATCTGGGACGCGGGCGGCACGGACAGCATCGTCTACGGCGGCACGCGGGCGGCCAACATCGACCTACGCCCGGCGACCCTCAAATATGAGGAAGGCGGAGGCGGCTGGATTTCCTATGCGTGGGGCGTTTACGGCGGCTTCACGGTCGCGAACGGCGTCACGATCGAAAACGCGACGTCCGGCTCCGGCAACGACAAGCTGACCGGCAACGGCATCGGCAACCGGCTCGACGCCGGCGGCGGCCATGATATCGTCCTCGGCGGCGGCGGCTCCGACACCATTTACGGCGGCACCGGCTCCGACCACCTGAAGGGCGAGAGCGGCAACGACCGCATCGAAGGCGGCGCGGGTCACGACCGAATCGAGGGCGGCGCGGGCAAGGATGTGCTCCTGGGCGGCACCGGGGTCGACCGCTTCTACATTGCGGAGATGGGCACGGCGCATGCCGATCGGATCCTCGACTTCGCGCCGGCCGACGATACGATCCTGCTTTCGCGCTCGGTGTTCAAGGCATTCGGCGGCACCGGCGTCGATCCGCTCGCCTCGGGCGCCTTTTACAAAGGCACTGCCGCGCACGATGCCGACGACCGCATCATCTACGATCAGGCGACGGGCAAGCTCTTCTACGATGCCGATGGCATTGGCGGCGGTGCGGCCGTGCTGTTCGCCGCGGTGAATGCCGGAACCGAGCTCACCCGCGCCGACTTCCTAGTCTACGGATGAGCGACTGCCGCCCCTCGGTTCCGGCCCGCCCGGGCCCCGCGGGCGAGTCGGAACCAATTGAAATATCGAGGGTTATGGAAAACTCGGGATTCACCGAACTTGCGTGGGGGCATCTTTTGACGATCCAGCCTCGGGCCGAAAGGCTCGCTGACGCGCAGAAGCTGCTGCCGGGCGCAATGCCCGTGCCGGTTTCGTGCGCGGGATCGCCCGCCGCTCGCGCCCCTTTTGATTGCCAGTATCGCTCGCTGGGAGCCGGCGGGTCTGCCGCGCCCGGTTTGCTGCACCGCTGAACCAACGACATCGCCAGAAAACAGGAGAGAATTTGATGTGCTACATGTGCGACCGCGACGGAAAGGCGAAATTCTCGCCCGCGTCTGACCAAGGCCACAACTCGCTGCTGTTCCAGTCGGTCTCCGACGCGGCTGCGTCCGCCGTACCGACGGACGGTGTCAAATATACCAATGCCTTCGCAGCAGACGGCGTCGGCGACATCCATCCGCTGTCAACCAGCACCCTGGTCGTCGATGCGCTCAGCGACGAAGCCGGCGACGGCATCGGCGTTGCGCCGGGCAATCCCGTGATCGCCGTGGGCGCCCCTTCGTACATCGGCGTGCTGAATACGCTCGGCGACCAGGACTTCTTCAAGGTCACGCTGGAAGCCGGCAAGACCTACGAGATCGGCATGTACTCCTATGCCGGGCCGGACGCGAAGTCCGGCACGCCGCTGTTCGACCCCTATGTCATCCTGTACGGCGCTAACGGCAAGGAGATCGTTACCGCCGACGGCGGCGCGCACACGGTGCGTAACGACGCCAATTCCGGCCTGGACGTGCTGCTCACCTTCGAGCCGACCAAGTCCGGCACCTACTACATCAACGCGCGGGCGTTCGATAATTTCGGCGGCACCCCGACCGGCGACTCCGTGGGCGACTACGAGCTGTTCGTCCGCGAGCAGGACCCGAACGACCCCAACAACTACAATCCCTATTACGACCCCAACAGCCCGCTTTACTCGATCGATTGGGGCACTCAGGTCGACGGCACGGCGCGCAATCCGGACGGCAATGAAGGCATCCGGCCGACCGGCAATCCGCAGGGCGCGGCTGACCCGAAGGGGGAGACCGTCGGCCACTTCGGCGAGTCCACCGAGGGCAAGAACGTCATCAAGATCTACTTCGCCAAGCCCGGCGACGTCTACGGGTCGAGCGATCCAGCCAATCCCAACATCCCGCCCGCGGCGGTGGCAGTCGGCGCCAAGGATTATGAGGTGCAGGCGATCTGGACGGCACTTCACGAGTTCGAGAAAGTTGCGGACGTCATCTACGTCGAGACGCAGAATCGCGACGAGGCGGACTTCCATTACGTTACCTATACGGGAACGCCCGGACCGGGGATCAGCTTGCTCGGCGCGATGAACCCGCCGCAGGAGGCGGACGAGGGCCTCGCCCTGTTCAATTCCGGCGACGAGCGGTGGGACGAGCTCAACCTGCAGCAGGGGGGATTCTCGTTCGTCACCCTCATTCACGAGTTCGGCCACGGTCACGGCCTCGCCCATCCGCACGACAGCGGCGGCCATTCGGGCGAGATGCGTGAGGTCGAAGGCGTCATCGACACGCCGGCCGGCGAAGTCCCGGATCCAAGCGGCGTCTACCCGAATTATACGCTCGGCCAATATGACCTCAACCAGGCCGTTTACACCATGATGTCCTACATGGACGGGTGGCAGAAGGCGCCGCACGGCAACGCCCCGACTGATGTCGGCTACGGCTATCTCGGCAGCCTCATGGCGTTCGACATTGCCGTCATTCAGGACAAATACGGCGTCAACGAGGATACGGCGAAGGGCGACGACACCTATGTTCTCAAGAACATCAATGCGCCCGGCACCTTCTATTCGAGCATCTGGGATACCGGCGGCACCGATAGCATCGTCTACGATGGTGGCCGCAGCGCCACCATCGACCTTCGCCCGGCCACGCTCAAATACGAAGAGGGCGGCGGCGGCTGGGTCTCCTACGCGCGCGGCATCTACGGCGGCTTCACCATCGCCAACGGCGTCGTCATCGAGAACGCCACCTCCGGCAACGGCAACGACACGCTGATCGGCAACGGCGCGGCCAACGTCCTCAGTGCCGGCAAGGGCAAGGACACGCTGATCGGCGGCCGCGGCAACGATGCCCTCGACGGCGGCGAGAATGCGGACAGCATGCAGGGCGGCACCGGCAACGACACCTACTTCGTCGAGAACATCTACGACAAGGTCGTCGAGAAGGCCTTTAACGGCGTCGACACCGTCAGGAGCACGATCAGCTACACTTTGCCTGCCAATGTCGAGAACCTGATCCTGGAGGGCGCCTCCGGAATCGACGGCGAGGGCAACGCGCTCGTCAACCGGATCACCGGTAATGACGGCGACAACTGGCTTACCGGAAACCAGGGGAACGACACTCTTATCGGCGGGGATGGCGACGACCACCTGTGGGGCAATGAGGGCCGGGACCTGATCCGAGGCGGCGACGGGAAGGACATTTTCCACATCACCGAAACCGGAGTCGCGAACCTCGACAAGATCCTCGATTTCGACGCGGCCGACGACAAGATCATGCTCGCCCGCTACGCGTTCAAAGGCTTCGGTTCAGCGACAGAAGTCGCGCCCGGCGCCTTTCACGTCGGAACCGCGGCGCAGGACGCGAGCGATCGCATCCTCTACGACCAGGCCAGCGGCAAGCTGTTCTACGATGCTGACGGTACCGGCGCAGCGGCAGCCGTGATCTTTGCGACCGTAACGGCGGGAATGCCGCTTACTTACGCAAATTTCGACATTTACGGCTGATTAGCCACAAGAAGCGAAAGACCGGGGCCGTTGCCTTTCGAGGCGGCGGCCCTTCTTTTTGCGCCGGGAAGAATGCCTGTCCCGTTGTGGGCGCAGCCCCGGCGGGTCCGCTGTACAGGCCGCCGATTTGAGGCTAGAATGCATCTACTCCCAAGAGAGTAGCAGGCAGCAACCTTCAGGCCCCGGAACCCTTTCCCGGGGCCTTTTCTTCGTCCGGCGCTGGCGCGCACTCCAGCAGCAGATAGGCGCCTTTGTCCTCGCGAAGCCTGAAGCCGAGTCGCTCGTAAAGGCCGAGCGCGCGACGGTTGTTGCTCTCCGTGTGGAGTGAGGCGCTCCTGCCGCTCGCGTGCGCCGAGGCGATGACGGCGCGCAGGATCGCACTGCCGATCCCCTGCCCTCGGCAATCCGGCACCAGCGAGATGTCGATCACCCGCACGTCGTCCGGCCATTCCACCAGATAAAGGCGGCCGATCGGCTGCCCGCGCCGCTCGATGATCAGCCACTCCGCCCCGTCATAATGGGCCTGATAGTGCCGGTGCTGCGCCTGATGCTGCTGGGCGAGGAAGGCGCGCTGCATTTCGGAAGGCCAACCGGTGTTCGCGAGCTCCTCGGCGCGAGTCGAAGCATAGAGAGATTCAACGAATCCGTAGTCTTCGTTGATCATATTGCGGAAATCGATGTCTAGTTCAGGGGGAATTTCGGGGAGAAGCAGCATAAGTATTTGTTTCAGACCGACATTTGAATTCCGCGTGTGAACCCGTTGTTACCGCGCAAGAATCGCTTGTACAACGTCGTGCTTAATGTAGGATTGGATTTTCGGGGGGGGCTGCAAATGGCTGATCCGTTTCTCGGCGAGTTGAGGATCTTCTCCTTCAATTTTCCGCCAAAAGGCTGGGCTTTCTGCAACGGCCAGCTGTTGCCGATCAATCAGAACCAGGCCCTGTTCTCGCTCCTTGGCACGACTTATGGCGGCAACGGCCAAGTCAATTTCGCGCTTCCCAACCTGCGCGGCCAGGTCCCGATCCATGTCGGATCCGGTTTCACCCAGGGCCAGGCCGGCGGATCGGAATCGGTGACTATATCCCAGCAGCAGATGCCGGAGCACATCCACCTCCTGCAGGCCAACCAGAACAACGCGGACGCCCCCGTGCCCAGCCTCTTCGCGGCGACGAACAACGCTTATACGCCGCCAAGCAACCTGACGACGCTGCGTCCCGACACCGTGACCAACGTCGGCGGAAGCCAGCCGCACCAGAACATGCAGCCCTATCTGGCTCTGAACTTCTGCATCGCCCTCCAGGGCATCTTCCCGTCGCGCAACTGAGAGGGGCGAGACATGGCACAGCCTTATATCGGCGAAATCCGAATGTTCGCGAGCACCTTCCCGCCGGTCGGCTGGCTGTTCTGCGACGGTCAGCTGCTTCCGATTTCCGAGAATGACGCCCTTTTCACTCTGATCGGCACGACTTATGGCGGCGACGGCCAGTCGACCTTCGCCCTTCCGGACCTTCGCGGACGGGTACCGATGCACTTCGGCCAGGGGCCGGCGGGCGTTAACCATACGCTCGCGGAAGCGTCGGGCGTCGAAGAGGTGACGCTCACCGCGCAGCAGATCCCCGTTCACAACCATGCCGCGATCGTTTCCACCAATCCGGCGACCGACGCGAATCCGGGCGGCAACCTGATCGGCTCGAGCCCTTCGATCAACTTCTTCATCGAGGGCACCGAACCGGACGCCAGCCTGCTTCCGCAGGCTGTGACGCCGGTCGGAGGAAGCCAGCCGCACACCAACATCCAGCCTTATCTGTGCGTGAACTTCATCATCTCGCTGTTCGGGCTCTTCCCGAGCCAAACCTGACGGAGCCTGGCCATGGCCGATCCCTTTGTAGCCGAGATCCGAATCTTCGGGTTCAATTTCGCCCCGACCGGCTGGGCGCAGTGCAACGGCCAGCTTCTGCCGATCTCGCAGAACACCGCGCTGTTCTCGCTGCTCGGCACCATCTATGGCGGCGACGGCAAGTCGACCTTCGCGCTTCCGAACCTCCAGGGGAGCGTCCCGATCCATACCGGCAACGACCAGGGCCCGGGGCTATCCCAATATGATCTCGGCCAGCAAGGCGGCGCGCAGACCGTCACCCTGCTCCAGTCTGAAATTCCCTTCCACACCCATACGGTGATGGTCTCGAGCGATCCGGGCGACCTGCAGGTCGGATCGCCCGACCGCGCCTATGCGCGAAGCGGCAGCGGCTTCGGCTATAATGCGACGACGAATGCGCTGACGCAGATGGCGCCGCAGGCGCTGGCTCCGGCCGGCGGCAGCCTGCCCCACAACAATATGATGCCTTATCTGACGTTCAATTTCTGCATCGCCATGCAAGGCGTATTCCCGCAGCGTCCCTGATCGCTTCGTCGACGAATTCTTGTTGCAGGACATTGAGTTAATTCGCCGCGGCCGTGATTACGGCTAGTTGACTGCCCCTTTTTGTGCCATGGACTAGCCGAGCCGACTCGCGCCCGCGGGGGGATTGCGATTTTTTCGGCCCGACTCGGGGGAGTCAGACAAGATGCCCATTACAGTCACCCGCGTGCGTGATTTTCTCAACGACGCGGACGGCGATAACGTCGCCGATCAGGGCGACACCTTCGTCCACACGATCACGATCATCAACGGCGAGGCGACCCCCCTTACCAACCTGTTCCTGACCGAGTCGGAAAACGGCATCACCATCGATGCCGGGTCGTTCAGGATCGGTCCGATCGAGGTCGACGACAGCCTCGGCACGATCCAGGGCAACACGCCCGTCAGCTTCACCACCGCGCAGCTGGTCGGCAACGACATCGACCCCGACGATGCCAACCCGCAGGACACCGGCCACACCATCACCGCGATCAACGGCACGCCCGTCGTCGACCCCGATGGCAATCCGATCGCCGTCGCCAACATCCCCGTCACCAACGGCACCGTCACGAGCAACGGCGACGGCACCTTCAGCTTCAAGCCGACCACCGGTTACGAAGGCGCCGCCTCCTTCACCTATGACAGCGTCGACGAAGACGGCATCCCGAGCGCGACGGCAACCCCCGCCACCGTCTCGGTCACCGTCGGCGATTGCGTCTGGTATGTCGACGCCAATGCCGCGCCCGGCGGCGACGGCAGCTTCGGCAGTGCCTTCCAGACGCTCGCTCCGCTCACCACCGGCGGCGGCTCCGACACCCTCGACGATTCCGGCGACACGATCTTCGTCTACGACCGCGGCTCCACTAACGGCGGGTCGATCGTCCTCGAGGACGGCCAGAGCCTGCTCGGCGACGGCTCGAGCCTCACCAGCGTCAACGGCAACAGCGTCGGCGCCTCGACCAGCAATTCCGACGTCGGCAGCGGCAGCAGCGGAATCATCGTCACCCTCGCCAACGGCAATACGATCAGCGGCGTCGACATTCTCGGCCAGGCGGGCTCGACCGCAGTGGGCGGCACCAATTTCGGAACGCTCAACGTCAGCAACGCGACGATCGACACGGCCGGCGCAGGCATCAGCCTCAACACCGGCACCGTTGCCGGCAGCGGCTTCACCAGCACCGATTCCGACGCCGGTACGAACAATGTCAGCCTGACCGCCGTCACCGGCACGCTCAACCTCGGCGGCGGCGCTCTGCTCGGCGCTACCGGATCCAACATCAACATCAGCGGCGGCACCGTCGCCCTCGATTATAACGGCTCGATCGCCCAAGCGGCCGGCGGCTCGGTTCTCAATGTTTCGGGCGGCCACGGGACCGGCACCGTTTCACTCGACGGCAGCGTCACCGCGAACAGCGGCAACGGCCTTCAGTTCGACAATGCGGACGGCACGTACAATCTAAACGGCGTCGTCAACCTCAACGGCGGCGGCGCCGGCATCGACATTCTCAACGGTTCGAGCGGCACCTTCACCTTCGGTACGGTCGCGAATCAGGCAACCTTGAGCCACACCGCCGCCGGCGACGCCTTCGTGGTCAACGCCAGCGCCGCCAACGTCACCTTCAACGGCGCCATCAGCGATGCGCTCGGCAATGCCGTCAACATCGCCGATCACGACGGCGGCACGATCGCTTTCAACGGCACGGTCGATTCGAGCGGCGTCAACGCGACCGGCATCGACATAACCGAGAGCGGCGCGGGCAGCGTCAGCTTCAACGGCGCAGTCACGCTCAGCACGGGGGCCAATGCCGCGCTGACGATGACCGGCAATAGCGGCTCGACGATCAGCTTCAGCAGCGCCGGAGTCGATCTCACCACGACCAGCGGCACCGCCCTCACCTTCACCGGTGGCGGCGAGCTCAATATCGCCGGCAGCGACAACGACGTCACCACCAGCACCGGCAAGCTGATCGACATCAACGGCGGCACCACCGGGACCGGCCTCAACTTCGACCGGATCGACGCCAACGGGACCGTCGTCGGAACCGCGGTCAGCATCAACAACCTCGACGCCGACGCCAATGCCGGCGACGGCGTCGAGGCCTTCACCGCCAATGTCATCGAAGTCGCGAATACGAGCGGAGCCGGCGCCGACGGCGTCAACATTTCCGGCGGCGCCTCGGTGCTGTTCGACGTCAACCTCGTCACCGTCACGACTGCGGCGGACGACGGCGTTCATCTCGACAGCACGGTCGGTCCGAACGGCGCGGTCGACATCGACACGCTCAACGTCACCGCCGTCGCCGAGGGGCTCGAGATCACCGGCGGCAGCCAGACGATCGATATCGATGCGGGCAGCATCGGCTCGACCGGTACCGAGGAAGCGGTGTTCATCAGCGGCGGCAACGCCACCATCGACATCACCGCCACCGTCACCAAGACGACGGTCGGCAACGTCGTCGAGGTCGACAACCGCACCGGCGGCACCGTCACCTTTTCCGGCAACGTCTCGGGAACTGGCGCGGTCGACAACGGCATCCGCCTCGACGGCAATGCCGGGACGATCTCGTTCACCGGCGACAAGACGCTGACGACCGGCGCGGGGACCGCCGTTTCGATCACCAACAACACGGCCAATGTCGACTTCCTGAACGGCGACCTCGTCGTCACCACGACGACTGGCACCGGCGTTTCCGCCGGCACGATCGCCACCGCCACCGCCGGCACGCTGACGATCAGCGGCACCGGCAACACGATCAGCAGCACGACCGGCAGCGCCCTCGTCGTCAACGGCACCGACATTGACGGCTCCATCAACCTGCAGAGCGTCAGCTCCAGCGGCGCCGTGAGCGGCGTCTACCTGGCCGATACCGGCACGGGCAGCTTCATTGTCACCGGCACCGGCGCGCTCAATTCAGGCGGGACGATCAGCGGGTCGACCGGCGCGGGCATGAACTTCATCAATACCGGCGCCATCAGCCTTACCCGCGTGCTCGTCCAGAACGGCCAGGACGACGGCATTCGCGGCAACAACGTCAACGGCTTCACGCTCGACAATTCCACGATCCAGAATAACGGCAACGCGCTGACCGAGCGCGGCATCGAAATCTTAGACCTCAAGGGCTCGGGCGGCATTTCGAACTCCACGATCAGCGGCTCGGCGGAGCGCAATCTCCAGATCGAGAACGAAAACGCCACGCTGACGTCGTTCAACATCACCGGCAGCACGTTCAAGGACACCAATATCACGACCGGCCTCGGCGACGACGGCATCCTCGTGCTGCTGAACGGCAGCGGGTCGATGACGGTGAGCGTCACCGGAAACACCTTCACCGACAATAAGGGCGATCATTTCCAGGCGGCCACTGATGCCGATGCAAGCGGCCAGATGAACATCACCTTCACCGGCAACACGCTGAGCACGACCGCCGCGCGCGACGACGGCGGCAATGACGACAGCCTCGGCGGCGGCGTCACGGTCAATTCCAGCGGCACCGCCGACATCGTCTTCAACATCAGCAACAACAATATCCAGCAGGCGTTCGACGACGCCATCAACATCAATCTCGCCCCGGGCTCGAAGGCCGGCGCGTCGATCAACGGCACCATCAACGCCAACACGATCGGAACCGCCGGCCAGCTCGATTCCGGCTCGGAGAGCAGCCACGGCATCACCGTCGCCTCAAAGGGCCTCGGCAGCACGACGATCGCGGTGACGAACAACGTCATCAATCAATATGGCAACGAATACGGCATCCAGATCGACACGTCGGACGGAAGCTCCAACGTCAACGCCGTGGTGACCGGCAATACGGTGAAGAACCCCGGCACCTTCGCGATCAACGCGATCCACATCTCGGCCGGCGCCACCGCGAACAATATACCCAACAATTCCGCCGACAACGGCATCCTCGAGGTGACGTTGACCGGAAATGACGTCACCGGCGGGGGCAAGAATGTGAACGCCGGCGAGCAGGACATCCGGCTTCGCCAGCGTTTCAACACGACGATCAAGCTGCCGGGCTACCTCGGCGCGGCCGGGGACAATAACGCGGTGAATGCATTCGTCGCCGCCAATAACGACCCGAACGGCGCGAATCCGCCGGCGGCCCCGACGGTCAGCTCGGTCGACAATTTCGGGGGCGGCGGCGGCGGCTTCATCGGCGGTCCGGACAACATGCTGGCCGCGCCGGTGCTCCCGCCGATCGTCCTCGCGCCGCCGGTCACGGAAGGCGAGAACCTCAATCCGGGCTCGGCTTACGAGCCGCAGCCTTATGTCGACCCGACGCCGCAGGGCGGCCCGGCCGGCGACCCGAACCCGGTTCCGACCGACACCGGCTCCAGCGGCGGCACCGGCGGCACCGGCACCGGCGGCACCGACCCCGTCACGCCCGCGCCCGAGCCGGAGCCGGCGGCGCTGCCGCTTACCCAGGCCCAGCTCGACGCCCTGGTCGAAGCGGCGATCGAGCGCTGGGCCGAAGCAGGCGCCACGCCGGAGCAGCTCGCCGCGATGCGCGCGACCAAGTTCGCCGTCGCCGACATGGCCGGCACCTATCTCGGCACCAGCAAGCCGGGCGAGGTCTTGGTCGATTCGGACGGCGCCGGCCACGGCTGGTTCGTCGATTCGACGCCGGGCGAGGACAGCGAGTTCGGCGCCAGCGGCGGCGTGCTCAAGGCGAATGCCGGCGGCGACGCCTTCGCCAAGATGGACCTGCTGACCGTCGTCATGCACGAGCTCGGCCACCAGGTCGGGCTCGACGATCTCTACGGCAGCGGCGACTCGGCCGAGCTGATGTACGGCTTCGGCCGGCTGGGCGAGCGCCGCCTCGCCGAGGCCGACGACCTCGTCAATGCCGACATGAGCCATGGCGGCCACGAGGCGTTCCTCGAAAGCTCGCCGACGGTGGCCTCGCTTCCGCCCGGACGGGGCGTCGTCATCCGCTACACCTCGACGGTCGACAGTTTCGACGACGTCAAGATTCCCCTCTTCACGAACAAGTCGACGGCGGAAACCGACAATTTCCCGGACGCGTTCAGCCCGGACGAAAATCTCGCCATCGACGGGCTGACGCTCGGCGGCACGGTGTTCATCGACGCCAATGTGGACGGCGACTACGATGCCGGCGAAGGCGTGGGCAACGTCACCGTCACGCTCTACGCCGATACCGACGACAGCGGCAACTACAGCACCGGCGACGCGCTGATCGACACCGACACGACCGATTCGAACGGCGACTACAGCTTCACAGGGCTGTCGGACGGCGACTTCATCGTCCGCGTCGACGCCACCAATTTCGACACCGGCGAGGAGCTGGACAACCAGGTCAGCGGCGACGGCGAGGCCGATCCTGACGGCACGCCCGACGTGGACGGCGACGATAACGGCGTCGCGGTCGCGGCCGGGCTGGGCGGCGGCGTCGCCAGCAAGACGATCACCCTCGTCTATGATGGGGAGCCGACCTCAGACGGCGGCGCGGTGCCGAAAAACGACGTCAACACGACGCTCGACTTCGGCTTCATCGACCCCAATGACGCGCCGGTCATCACCACGCCCGGCGCCAGCCCCACGGGCACCGAGGACGGCGGCGCCATCGCCATCGGCGGCCTTTCGATCGCCGACGTCGATGCCGGCACCGATAACGTCGCGGTGACGCTGTCGATCGCCAGCGGCACGCTCGCGCTCACCAGCACGACCGGCCTCACCGTCGGCGGCAACGGCGCGACCCTGATCACGCTGGAGGGGAACCTCACCGACCTCAACGCCAGCCTGGCGACCTTGAGCTGGACTCCAGCCGCCGATTCGAACGGCGACTTCGATCTGACGGTCACGGCCAACGACAATGGCAGCACCGGCCCCGACCCGGGCGGGCTCGACCCGAACAGCGAGGAGGACGTGGCGACGGTCACCATCACCGTCACCGCCGTCGACGACGCCGGCGACGACAGCCACAATGTCGGCGAGGACAGCGGCATCGGCACGGTCGACGTCGGGACCAACGACGATTTCGAGGATCCGAACGCGGCGATCACCGCCGCCGGCCCTGCCTCGAACGGCACTGTCACGCTCAACAACGCGGGCACGGTCGGCGACCTCACCGACGACTTCATCCAGTACACGCCCAATGCCGACTTCAACGGCAGCGACAGCTTCACCTACACGGTCACGGCGGGTGGAGTCACCGAGACTGCGACCGTCAACGTTACCGTCTCGGCCGTCGTCGACATCGCCGACGACAGCCATGTGATCGACGAGGATAGCGGCGTCGCCACCGTCCCGGTCCTCGCCAACGACACGTTCGAGGGGGTCGAGGCGATTACGATCGTCGGCAGCGCCGCCAACGGCACGGCCGTGCTCAACAATGCCGGCACGGTCGGCGACCTCACCGACGATTTCGTCCAGTACACGCCCAATGCCGATTATAACGGCAGCGACAGCTTCACCTATACCGTCACCTCCGGCGGAGTGACCGAGCAGGCCACCGTCAACGTCACCATCAACGCGCTGAACGACGCGCCGACCGAGACCGGCCTGGGCGCCGACAGCGTTACCTGGACCGAAGGCGATTCGGCCGTCCTGCTCGACAATGGCGGCAACGTCTCACTCGACGACGTCGACAGCACCGACTTCAACGGCGGCAGCCTCACCGTGTCGATCGGCACCGGCAAGGTCGCCGGCGAGGACCAGCTCCTGCTTCAGGATGCCGGCACCGTCACCATCGTCGGCGGCGTGGTCAAGGTCGGCGGCAACGACGTCGGCAACGTGAGCGGCGGTGGCGCCGGCGGCGACGACCTCTTCATCACCTTCACCACCGGCTTCGCGACGCCCGACGCGGTCGAAGCGATCATCGCGGCCGTCAGATACGATAATAGCGGCGGCGAGAAGCCCACCGACGGCAACCGGGTCATCAACTGGACGCTGGTCGACGGCGACGGCAATGCCGGCGGCAACGAGGACAGGCTCGCCATCGCCAGCAATGTCGACGTCGTGGCAGTCAACGACGCGCCGACGCTCCAGCTCAGCGCCGGCGGCCCCGGTGCCACCCTCGCTTATGAGGAAGGCGACGACGCCTCGGTGCTGGCGCCGACCGCGGTCTTCGATGACCTCGATTCCCGCGATTTCGACGGCGGCAAGCTCGAGGTCCAGTTCGACAGCGGCAGCGCCCAGACGGGCGATGTGCTGTCGATCCTCGAGGTCGGCGGAATCGAGATCAGCGGCACCGACATCCTCTACGACAATGTCGACATCGGCAACTGGACCAACGTCGCCAACCTCATCACCGTCACGTTCGACGAGGATGCCGACGTCGAAGCGGTCGACGCGCTCATCCAGGCTTTCGCCTATGAGAACACGCTCGACAGCCCGAACACGTCGAGCCGCTTCGTCAATTTCAAGGTGACCGAGGCCGACGGAGTTTTCGGACAGGCCAATGCGACGGTGAACTTCACTGCGGTCAACGACCCGCCGGTCAACTCGCCGGGCTCCGCCGTCAACATCAGCGAGGATGGGGGAGCGGTCGCGCTCAACGGCATCACGGTCGACGACCCCGACGCCGGCGCGAGCGACATCGGCATCGGCTTCGCAGTCAGCCACGGCATCCTCGCCGTCGATTCGACGATCGCGCAGGCCAACGGCATCGGCGCCGGCGACATCCTCGTCAATCCGGACGGCCGGGCCGTGGCGTTCACCGGCACGCTGGCGGAGATCAACGCGCTGCTGGCGGCGAACGGCCTGACCTACACGCCCGATGCCAATTACAACGGCACCGACACGGTCGTCATCCTCACCAATGACGATGGCGCGACGGGCGCCGATCCGGGCGCGGAGGGCGCCGGCGGAACCGGCACTACGACCGACGAGCAGGATGTCGATAATCTGACGATCAACATCGCCGCGGTGAACGATCCGGTGACGTCGACGGTCACGAGCATCGCCTCGGGCGACGAGGACACCGCGATCCCGCTCACCTTGTCGATCGCCGACGTCGATGCGGCGCTGGCCCCGAACGGCGTCTACTCGGTGAAGCTGACCGCAACCAACGGCACGGTGACGATCGGCACGACCGGCCTCACCTTCACCGCCGGCGGCAACGGCACGGCGACGATGACGGTCACCGGCACCCTGGCCGCGATCAACACCGCGCTCTCGACCGCGGCCTTCACCGGCAATGCCAATTATAACGGCTCAGCGTCGGTGCAGATCGACGTCACCGACGATGTCGGCGGCACGGTCGCCACCGGCGCCAGCGGCACGGGGACGAGCGACAGCGACACGATCTCGATCACCGTCAATTCGGTCGACGACGATTCGGTCGCCGGCGCCGACGTCAACATCACCAACGAAGCTTCGCCGGCGAACGGCAACGTCCTCGGCAACGATGTCGACCCGGACGGCGGCCCGGCGCCGCTGGTGACGGCCGTCAACGGCGTCGCAGGCGATGTCGGCGACATGATCGAGCTCGATTCGGGGGCCTTGCTGAAGCTCAACGAGGACGGCACCTACACTTACGATCCCAACGGCGCGTTCGACCATTTGGCGCTGAGCGGGCTTGGCGCCTCGAACGACACCGCCACCGACAGTTTCCAGTATACGATCACGGGCGGAAGCGTCGCGACCGTCACCATCACCATCAAGGGCCTCTATTCGGCCCCGCACCGGCTCGAGGGGACGTCCGGCGACGACACGATCAACGGCACCAACCAGGCCGACATCTTCGTCTCGAGCGGCGGCGCGGACCTGATGATCGGCAAGGACGGCGGCGACAGCTACAACATGGACAATCTCGGCGACCGCACCGTGGAGAAGGCCGATGAAGGCATCGATTCGGTGCGCACGACGGTCAACTTCACGCTTGGCGGCCACGTCGAGAATCTGACCCTCATCGCCGGGGCGGTGAGCGGCACCGGCAACGGCCAGAACAACCTCATCACGGGCTCGGGCGGCGCCAATGTCCTCAGCGGCGAGAACGGCTTCGATACGTTGTTGGGGCTGGGCGGCAACGACAAGCTGTTCGGCGGCGGCAATGACGACCTGCTCGACGGCGGGATCGGCGCCGACGAGCTTCGCGGCGGCGTCGCCAGCGACACTCTGCGCGGCGATGCGGGCAGCGACAAGCTGTACGGCGAGACCGGCAACGACGTGATGACGGGCGGCGCGGGCAATGACCAATTCTATTTCAACACCGCGCTCAACCGGTCGAGCAATGTCGACCAGATCACCGACTTCCTGCACGGCACCGACAAGATCTATCTCGACCGAGCCGTGTTCAGCGCCATCAGTGCGAACGGCACGCTGACCGCCGGCGCCTTCCATGTCGGCGCATCGGCCGCGGACGCGTCGGACCGAATCATCTACAATTCGGCGACAGGGCAGCTCTTCTACGACGCCGACGGACTGGGCGGAGTCGACCAGATGCTGTTCGTCCGCCTCGAACCGGGCCTGCCGATCAGCGCGGCCGACTTCGTCGGCTACATCTAACGCCGAGGGGGCGCCCGCGGGGCCGCCTCCTCTCGCGCCGTTCAACCCGTTCGGGCCGCAGCTTGCCGCAAGCTGGCGCTCCTTGTGCGCCGCCCCTTAGTGACGGCGGAACCAGGCTGGCGGCGCAGCGTTTCTCCCGCTCCGAAAATATGTTGTCGCCGAGGGCTCTTTTTTGCACCTCACCGCCCGACCGTATCAAACTCCTTCAGCAACATGCCGTCAGCCTGCCGGCCGTCCTGGCCATGGGGCGCGGAATTCCGACGCCAAGCACGCGTTCTTGTTGATTCATCCAGACAATCACAGCGGCTGAGCGACCGGGCGGCCGCGCCGCCACGCTACGCCCAATAGAGAGGGTTTCGACTGATGATCTCGACGGCTTCCACCCTTCGCGCCGGCGACGGCGCTTCCGGCGCGCCCTATCTTTGCGGGTGTGCCACCTGCAGCGGCGCCAGCGGAGACTGGCTTAACGGCTCCGACGCGCTGATGCTTGGGACGACCGCCATCTCGTCGACCGACGACGGCGACGGCACCGTCACCGTCGGCGGCTCCTATCAGGGCGCCGTCAACTCCGAGGGCGACACCGACATCATCAGCGTGACCCTCCAGGCCGGCGAGACCTATATGATCTCGCTCCGCGGCACCGGGCCCGAGGCGTTGCTCGACCCCTACCTCCAAGTCTCAGATCCGAACGGGGCCCCGCTCGGAAACGATGACGACGGGGGCACCTACATCAACTCGTTGATGAACATCACCGCGACCGTGTCCGGGACCTATCAGATCACCGCCGGCGCGCTGGCCGCGACGGGCGGCGTCGGGACCTATACCGTCGACGTCCGCCAGTTGGGCGACGATTACATCGACGACGATCTCAACAGCAACGACGTGCTGGCGATGAACGCGAACACGTTCGGCTTCATCGAGGAATATGGCGAGTTCGACGTCTACAAAGTCACGTTGAAAGCGGGGACTCTCTATAATTTCGAGGTAGCCGGCGGCGCCGACTACAATACCAGCCCCCTCGCCGTCCCTCCGGGCGAGCTGGACACGAAGCTCACCCTCTTCGACGCCGAGGGCAACATTGTCGCCTTCAACGACGACATCGACTATTCGGACGTGCCCGGCAGCGGCGACCTGAGCTCCAAAATCAGCCATCTGATAACCGAGACGGGCACCTATTACCTCCGCGTCGAGGCTTATGACAGCAATGCCGGCGGCGGGGTCGGCGGTTATGCGCTGACGACCAGCGGGGTGGACCTCGGCAACCTCGATCCGCTCGACGCCATCGACTGGAAGGCCAAGCTGGACGAGCGCGAGAACAGGACCCCGACGAGCAACATCACCGTCTATTTCGTGCCGGCGACGGATCCGACCCTGTATGACGGCGAGAAATCGCTCGGCTGGACCCAATATGAAATCGAGCAGGCGATGGAGGCACTCCGGTCCTACTCAGCTTATGTGAATGTCACTTTCACCCAGGTCGACAGCCCGGACAACGCGACGTTCAAGCTGCTGACCGTCACGTCCGATACCTACTTGGGCAGGATGTACCCCCCCAACGAAGGCGAGCTCTCGGGAACCGGCTTCTTTGCGATCAACTGGCCCAGCTGGGATCGCGGCACGCCGACCGGGCAGCCCACCACGGGAGCGCTGGAACAGGGCGCCGACGGCTGGTTCACCATGATCCACGAATTCGGCCACGGACTCGGACTCGCCCACCCGCACGACAATGGCGGCAATTCCGAGATCATGGCCGGTGTCACCAGCCCGTTCGACAGCTTCGGCGTCTATGACCTCAACCAGGGCGTCTACACGACGATGTCGTACAATCCGGGCTGGTACACGCATCCCGATTATGAGGATTACAGCGGCACGACCTATGGCTTGAACGGCACCGCCAGCCCGTTCGACATTGCGGTGCTGCAGGCGAAATATGGCGCCAATTCCAGCCAGGGCGCGGGCGACACCATCTACGTCCTCCCCGACGCGAACGAGGAAGGCACTTTCTATCGGGCCATCTGGGATACGGGCGGGACCGACGGCATCGTCTACAATGGCACTCGCGACGCCAATATCGACCTGCGTGAGGCGTCTCTGGAATATCAACCCGGCGGCGGCGGCTGGGTTTCCTACGCCGACGGGATTTTCGGGGGCTTCACGATCGCCTATGGCGCCAGCATCGAGAATGCCGCCGGCGGGTCCGGCAACGACACCCTCAACGGCAACGGTGTCGCCAATGTGCTGCGTGGCAACGGCGGCAATGACGTTCTGATCGGCGGCCGTGGAAACGACCAACTGGACGGCGGCAAAGGCGGCGACAAGATGAGCGGCGGCTTCGGCCACGACACCTATTTCGTCAACAATGTCTACGACCGCGTGATCGAGCAGGCCAATCAGGGCATCGACACGGTGAGGAGCGAAATCAGCTATACGCTCCCCGCCAATGTCGACAATCTGATCCTGGCCGGAGCGAAGCCCCTGACCGGTCGCGGCAACGAGCTCGCCAACGCGATCACCGGCAATATCGGCAACAATTTCCTCTACGGGAATGGCGGCGACGACACGATCAGCGGCGGACGCGGGGATGATGCCCTGTGGGGAAGCGCCGGCATCGACAAGCTGAGCGGCGGGGAAGGTCGGGACCACTTCCATATCACCGCCACGGGTAGCGCGAACGTCGACCATATTCTCGACTTCTCGTCCGCCGAAGACATGTTCCACCTGGCGCGTTATGCGTTCGAAGGCCTCGGCAGCGAGAGGACGCTCAAGGCCTACCAGTTCCACCTCGGCACAGCGGCCCAGGATGCGAACGACCGCATCATCTACGATCAAACCAGCGGCAAGATCTTCTACGATCCGGACGGGTCCGGCGCCGCGGCGGCCCTGCTGTTCGCAACGGTGACGCCGGGAACCCCGCTCACCCCCACGCACTTCGAGATCTACGGGTGACGCAGAGACCTTTCGGACGATAGCGGACGCGGCCGCCCAAACCCTTGGCGGGCAGCCGCGTCCCAAAGACGCTCCTCGACACGCGGCTGCAAGGGTTGATGCCCGGCAAGAGAGTTTGTATCGCTCCCGCCGTCCCGGCCCGAGCTGCAGCTGTCGGTGAAGGAGGGTCGACCGAGCGCCTCTGCTCCAGGCAATGCGGGAGGGGCACGGCTTCCGGAAAGGGTGCGATGAGGTTTCTACGCCGGCTGCGGACGCTGCTGCCGAAATCCATAGAAATTGCCGTGGCGAAAGACTCCGCCCGTTCGCGGACCGTCGCAACGATGCTGCGTCGGCCTTTGCGGCAGAGCTGGCGGTCCCTCCGGCCGACCTGGCGGATCGAGGAGCGGATGACCAGGCTCGACGATCCTCACCCGGATCCGAAATTCACGACGGTCGCGGCGCACTATATGGCCTCTTCATCCTGGGCCTGGAAGCTGGCCATCCTCGAGCGCCTCGTCGAGCACATTCATGCGCGTTCGATCCTGGAAATCGGGACCGCTTACGGCGGCAGCGCGGTCGCCATGGCGCTGGCGCAAGACGAGCCGAAGCTGGTGACGATCGATTTCTTCGGCCCGCAGGCAAAGCTCGGACCGGAAAATATCCGCACCGCCGTGCCGAGCGGCGTCGAATGCATCACCGAGGACAAAAACGTCGCCATCCCACGGCTGATAGGGGAAGGCCGCCAATTCGACTTCGTCTTCCATGACGGCGGCCATAATGGCGACGCTTACGTCAAGGAGTTCGGGATCATCGCCCCAGCGCTCCTGCCCGGCTCGATCTTCATCTTCGACGACATCACCTGGGACGATAATCCGGGCAATCGCGACGTCACCCGCAAGTGGAGCCGCCGCACCTGCCGCGAAGGATGGCTGGAGCTGCTGGAGCACCCCCGGGTGGAAGGGGCCGTCGTCGCAAAAGGCTCGATCGGGATCCTGTTGCTCTCCTGACGCCGGGGCGCCGGCAAAACCGTCAGTCGAGGCGGGCGTGAATCATCGCGCGGGTGGCGGCGTCGTCGCGGCCGTAGGGATCGGCGCGGAAGCGGACCTCGCCGTCGGGGCCGGGGGCGGCGGTGAGGTAGGTGATGTAGACTGGAACCGGCCGGTCGAGATCGATCCGCTGCTGGCGGTCCCGCGGCTCGGCATGGGGCATTTCGCCGAACATCCAGCGCGCCAGACGCCGCGCGTCCTCGACGCGGACGCAGCCGTTGCTGATCCAGCGTGCGTCCTGCTGGAACAGCGACTTGTCGGGCGTGTCGTGGAGATAGATGCCGAGCGGATTGGGCATCATGAACTTGATCTCGCCCATCGAATTATTGGCTCCGGGGAGCTGGCGCAGGCGCATCTCGGTCTCGCCCCGTTCGACCGCGATCCAGTCGACCCCGTCGGGATCGATCGCTTCGGCCTGCTCGGTCCAGTCCGCCAGCACTTCGTAGCGGCGGTCGCGCAGATAGCCGGTCCCTTCGGCGAGGATGCGCGGCGCGATCCGCCGCTGCACGAAATCGGGCGGGACGTTCCAGTAGGGGTTCACCTCCGCATAGCTGATGCTCGCCGCCATCATCGGCGTCGGCTGCTCGGCATTGCCGACGATGACCCGCATCGTATCGACAGGGCGCCCGTCCTCGTAGAGCCAGAGCTGCGCGGCGGCAGCGTCGACGAGCACGTAGCGTCCCGGCTCCTCGGGCGGGAGGCCGCGGACGCGGTCGAGGTTGAGGAGGATGACCCGCTCATAATGCTCGGGGCCGAGGTTGAGCGAGGCGATCGTGGCGTCGCCCGCGATCCCGTCGCTGCCGATGCCGTGCGCCTGCTGATACTCCCGGACCGCGGCCGCGAGCTCGCTGTCGTAACCAAGGCCGGGAGGAAGCCCGAGCCGCTCCCTCAGAAGCGCGACCCGCTCGCCGCTCTGCCCGGGCCGAAGCGTCGGTCCGGCCGGGATTTCCACCTCCGGCAATCCGCCCCAGCGCACCCGGTAGCGCTGCAGGCCCTGCCGAAGCTCGGTGTAGAGGTGATGCATCGGGAACAGGAAATCGAGCGGGCTTTCCAGCGCCCGTTCGGGCGTCAGGTCGGCCAGCAGCTCGTCCTCGGCGGCCGCCGGAGGCCGCAGCGACTCTTCGACATAGATCATGTTCTCGGTCTGCCGAAGCTGCGCCGAATCGGGCTCGAGCACGATGATCGGCGACGGCGGGGAGGCAGCCGCCGGCGCCGCCGCGGCCAAAGCCGCACAGAAAAAGATGAAAACCCGCCTCATCGCTCGATCACATAACCCGCCCGGCTGAACATCATCCGAATCGGGGGCAGAAAATCCACCGCCGCGGGAGGGGCCGGTCGCGGAACAGCGTCCGCTCAGCTTGGTTTGCTTCAGCGCGGCCCAGGCCAGCTTCGGAGATCGAGATGAGCAGTCAGACACGGCACGAATCCTATTGGAACGCCACGGCGCCCCGCAGCGAGCATCCCGGCCTCGCGGGAGATCTTCAAGTCGACGTGGCGATCATTGGCGGCGGGATCGTGGGCGTGACCACGGCGCGCATGCTCAAGGACCGGGGCGTCAGCTGCGCAGTCGTCGAGGCGCGGCGCGTGGGCGAGGAGGTGACGGGCAAGTCGACCGCCAAGATCACGTCGCAGCACAATGTCGCCTACACCACCATCGAGCGGAAGTTCGGCGAGGAAGGCGCGCATTGCTACGCCGAGGCAAACGAAGCGGGCGTGCGGACGATCGTCGAGCTTGCCGGCGCGCACGGCATCAACTGCAACCTCGAGCGCAAGGCCGCCTTCACCTACACCAACGACGAGAAGGAGGTCGGCAAGATCGAGAAGGAAGCGGAGCTGGCGCGCGTTCTCGGCCTGCCCGCCTCGCTCACCCGCGACACCGGCCTTCCGTTCGAGGTCAAGGCGGCGATGCGGTGGGACGACCAGGCGCAGTTCCACCCGGTCAAATATGTGAAGGCGCTGGCGGCGACCTTGCCCGGCGACGGCTGCCACGTCTTCGAGCGTTCGCGCGTCCTCGACTGGCATCCGGACCGAATCGCCACCGAGGGCGGATCGATCCGCGCCCGCCACGTCGTCATGGCGACTCATCTCCCGCTCGGCCAGACCGGCCTCTTTTATTCCGAGAACTACCCCCACGTGCACCCGGTCATGATGGGCCGCGCCGATCCGGCGAGGGTGCCCGACGGCATGTACATCAACGCCGAGACTCCGCGCCACTCGGTGCGCGGTCACCGCGACGACGAGGGACAGGCATGGCTGATCTTCGCCGGCACGTCGTTCAAGCACGGCCATGTCGACGACGAGCGCGCCAATTTCGCCGAGCTCGAGCGCTTCGCCGCCGAGCATTTCGGGGTCCGGCCCGAATATCGCTGGACCAACGAGGATTACACGCCGATGGACCATGCGCCGTTCGTCGGTTGGTCCTCATCAGGGTCGGGCGCCTATCTCGTCGCGACCGGCTTCAACGCCTGGGGCATTTCAAACGGGACGGCGGCCGCGATCATTCTCGCCGACATCATCACCGACCGCGAAAATCCGTGGGCCGACCTTTACGACGCCCGCCGGATCAAGCCGCTCGCCGGCGGCGCCGAGTTCGTGAAGGGCAATGCCGAGGTCGCCTCGCACCTGGTCAGTGGCTACCTATCGCGCAAGCCGCACAGCTTCGACGAGCTCAAGCCCGGTGAGGCGGCGATTCTGAAGGTCGACGGCCATAACGTGGCCGGCTTCCGCGACGAGAACGGCCAGCTCCACGCCGTGTCGGCGGTGTGCACCCATATGGGCTGCATCGTGGGCTTCAACGAGACCGACCGGACCTGGGACTGCCCCTGCCACGGCTCGCGCTTCGAGCTCAACGGCGCGGTCATTCATGGACCAGCGGTCAAGGCGCTCGCGCCGGCCGGCGCGGCGGCCAAGGAGGTCGCAGGAAAGGTCGCTTCCTAGGCCGCCATTGCGGCCAGAGAGAAGGTCAGGCGACGCGGTCCGCGTAGAGGAAGCGGCCGGGGCCGAGGCGGGCCAGCACTTCCTGGAGGCTGCGGTGGGGGAGCGCGAAGCAGCCCTCGCTGCGGCCGAGGCGGCCGGTTTCGGCGACGACATTCGGTTCGGCATACCAGGCGGTGTGGACGACGATCGCGCGCGCCTCGGCATTGCTGTTCGAATGATCGAGCCCCCGGACCCGCATCGAGCGGCCGTATTTGCCCTGATAATATTCGCTGGTGAGATAGGCGCCGTTCGAGCTCGCCTCGGAGCCGAACTGGTTGGAGAAACGCTGCAGAAAGCCGGTGTGGCTGGGGTCCGATCCGCGACCGTGCGACACCAGATGGGTGGTGACCCGCCCGGTGAAGGTGTCGAGCAGATAGAAACGCGGGGTCGCGGAGGCCTTGGTGAAATCAGCGATGCCGACGATGTCGCCATGGGGGATCTGTGACCGATGGCGATCGAAAGCGGCCCGGGCGCGGGTGACGATGCGCGGATCGACGGTCGGATCGACAATGACTCGCGGCCGCGCCGGAGCCGCGGGTCGGGGCGCCGGCATCCGGGCGCTGTTGGTCACCTGGGCAAGCAATGGCGAGGTGGCGATCGCCGCGAGCACGCCCGTGGCGGCTCCAGCCTCGATCATCTGCCGACGCGACAAAGTCATGTAATCCACCCTCCCGGTTACAATGAAGAATTTAGGTTCATCGGCCCTTCGCCTCAATGCGAAGCGGCGACCGTCCGGTGCGATTCGCCGCGTTCCTCAAGCGCTTCGCCGCATGATCCGGGAACAAAGTTAACGACTGGTTCCGGTACGGGACGAAGCGTGGCGGAACCGCGACGGAGCCGGAGAGTCTCATCACCGTGGCAAGGAAGCTTCGATTGAGCGCATTCGAACGGCTTGAAATCCGCCCCACTTTGCCGCCGATGGAAGCCAAGCTCGTCGAGGAATTGCCGAAGGGCGCGAGCTGGCAGTTCGAGCCGAAATGGGACGGCTTTCGCTGCCTCGTCTTCCGCGACGGCAACGCGGTCGAACTGCAATCCAAGGCGGAGCGGCCGCTCGGGCGCTATTTTCCGGAGGTCGTCGAGATGATCCGCGCCTTGCCGCAGGACCGGTTCGTCCTCGACGGCGAACTGATCATCCCGATCGGCGGCATCCTCTCCTTCGACAGCCTGCAGCTTCGGCTCCACCCGGCGGAGAGCCGGGTCCGCAAGCTCGCCGCATCGACGCCGGCGCAGCTGATGCTGTTCGATTGCCTCGAGCTGGAGGGCGAGCCGCTGGCCTCCAGGCCGCTGTCGGATCGACGTCAGGAGCTCAAGCGCTTCCACGCCGCGGCCCGGCGTGAGGACCTCCACCTTTCGCCGGCCACTGTCGACCGCGCCGTCGCGCAAGGATGGCTCGTCACCGCCGGCGGGGCGCTGGACGGCGTCGTCGCCAAGCGCCGCGACCGCCCGTACGAGCCGGGCGAGCGGGCGATGTTGAAGGTGAAGCAGCTGCGCACCGCCGACTGCGTGGTCGGCGGCTTCCGCTACGGCGTTCGCGGCCGCAGCGTCGGGTCGCTGCTGCTCGGCCTCTACAACGACGACGGCAGGCTCGACCATGTCGGCTTCACCTCCGCCATCCCCGCCGACGAGCGCGAGGCGCTGACCAGGCGGCTGGAGGCGCTGGTCGAGGCGCCGGGCTTCACCGGGAGGGCGCCGGGCGGCCCGAGCCGCTGGAGCACGGAGCGGACCGGCGAGTGGGAGCCGGTGCGGCCGGAGCTCGTCGTCGAAGTGCGCTACGATCATGTCACCGGCGACCGCTTCCGCCACGGCACCAAGTTCCTGCGCTGGCGCCCCGACAAGGGGCCCGAGCAGTGCCGGATGGAGCAGCTGCGGCCGCCGGCGCAACTGGCCGAGCTGGCGCTGGCGGAGGAAAGATGAGCGAGCGCATTGTCGAAGGGGTCCGGCTCAGCAATCCGGACAAGGTCCTTTATCCCGAGCAGGGCGTCACCAAGGGCGATCTCGCCGACCATTATGTCGCGGTCGCCGAGCGCATGCTGCCGCACGTC
>DASVVV010000039.1:0-2098 GCA_036386375.1 Allosphingosinicella sp.
AGTCGATCAGCTGGCGCGAGGCGGCGGACAAGGTCGCCAGACTGGTCGCCGCGCTGAAGGGGCTGGGGCTGGAGCCGGGGGACCGGGTGATGCTGGTCTCCGAGAACCGCCCGGAATGGCTGATCTCCGACCTCGCGATCATGGCGGCGGGCTGCGTCACCGTCCCCACTTACACAACCAACACCGAGCGCGACCACCAGCACATTATTGACGACAGCGGTGCGCGCGCTGTCATCGTCTCGACCCAGAAGCTGGCGAAACCGCTGCTGCCGGCCGCCATCCGCTCGAACAGCTGCGAGCATGTGATCGGCATCGAGCCGATTCCCGGCGGCCAGGCGGGGACCGTCGCCTACCATGACTGGGCGGCGCTGATTGCCGGTCAGGCTGCCGACGTGGAAGCGTGCGCGGCTGGGGCTGCCTTCGCCCGCGGCGACCTCGCCTGCATCATCTACACGTCCGGGACCGGCGGCGCGCCGCGCGGCGTCATGCAGCATCACGGCGCGCTGCTCCACAATGTCGAGGGCTGCACCGACATCATCTCGACCGATTTCGGCTGGGGCGACGAGGTCTTCCTCTCCTTCCTGCCCGCCAGCCACGCTTACGAGCATAGCGGCGGGCAGCTGTTCCCGATCGGGCTCGGCGCGCAAATCTATTATTCGGAAGGGCTGGAGAAGCTCGCCTCCAACATCGAGGAGGTGAAGCCGACGATCATGGTGGTCGTGCCGCGGCTGTTCGAGGTGCTTCGCCAGCGCATCCTCAAGCAGGTCGAGAAGCAGGGGCGGCTGACCAATTATCTGATGGGGCGGGCGCTCAGCATCGGCTCCAAAGCCTATGCCGGCCGGGTGCCGCTGTGGGACCGACCGATGGACCTGTTCCTGGGGCGCACGCTCCGTCCGAAAATATCGGCGCGCTTCGGCGGGAGGATCAAGGCGATGGTCTCGGGCGGCGCGCCGCTCAATCCCGACGTCGGCATCTTCTTCCATTCGATCGGCCTCACCCTGCTGCAGGGCTACGGCCAGACCGAGGCGGCGCCGGTGATCAGCTGCAACCGGCCTAAAGCGGGGATCCGCATGGACACGGTCGGCCCGCCGCTCAAGAATACCGAGGTGAAGATCGCCGAGGACGGCGAAATACTGGTGCGCGGCGAGCTCGTCATGAAGGGCTATTGGCGCAACGAGGCGCTGACCGAGCGAACCGTGATCGACGGCTGGCTCCATACCGGCGACGTCGGGCATGTCGACGACAAGGGCCGGATCGTCATCACCGACCGCAAGAAGGACATCATCGTCCTCGACAAAGGCGACAATGTAGCCCCGCAGAAAATCGAGGGCATGCTGACGCTCCAGCCGGAGATCGTCCAGGCGATGGTGGTCGGCGACAAACGGCCCTACGTGGTCGGCGTCATCGTGCCCGATCCCGAATGGTCGGCCGAATGGTGCGCCGCCAACCGGCGCAGCTGCAATTTCGAGCATATGCGGACCGACCCCGATTATGTCCGGGCGGTGTCGGCGACGGTCGACCGGGTGAATGCCGAGCTGTCGGTGATCGAGAAGGTGCGCCGCTTCATCATCGCGGACGAGCCCTTCACCGTCGAGAACGAGCAGCTGACCCCGTCGATCAAGATCCGCCGCCACGTCATCAAGGCGAAATATGGCGAGCGCCTCGACGCGCTGTACAAGAGATAGGCTGGTCAGAGGGAAGCCTCTCCCTGGCGGGAAGAGCGGCTCAAGTGGGGCAGGGCTCCTGCCTAGCGGTCGCGGCGGTAGGGGACGAAGTCGCCGAGGCCGCAGCCGCCATGTTCGGCGCCGCTCATCGGATCGAAGGGGGTGACGATATCGCCGCGGCACAAGCTGGTGCCGGTCGTGCGCATCCGGATCGAGCGGCCCATGCGAAGGCCCGGGCAGCCGCCTTCGGGGCGGTTCAGGTACACGAGGTCGCTGGTCGAGCCTTCGAACAGGATGGCGTCGTCGCCGAGCGAGCGGCTGCTCCTGATCCGGCGCGTCTCGACGCAGGGCTGGGGCGCGCCCGCGCTTCGTCCGGCAAGGGCCTCGGCGATGTCGGCCTCGCTCTCGTGGGCGACCTCGACGCTTTCTCCAGC
>DASVVV010000040.1:0-8138 GCA_036386375.1 Allosphingosinicella sp.
AGGCTGCCGGCCCAGGCGCGCGCGGCGGCGCGGCGGAGCGGGCAAGCGCCCGGCACCACTCGTCCCCGCCCACGCCGCGGGCGAGCATCCAGACGGCGAGACCGAGCGCGTTAAGGAACATCGGGGCGAGCAGCACGTCCCACGAATAAGCGGGGGCGAGCACCTGGGTCAGGGTCTTGGCGACGAAGCCGAGGCCGGCGGCGATCATCAGCGCGCCGAGCCAGCGGGGGATGTAGGCCGACCGATAAGCGAGCCAGCCGCGCAGCAGCCAGGCGGTGCCGTAGAACAGCATCGAAAGGCCGCTGAGGCCCGCATAGAGCGACAGGAACAAGGCGGCCAGCGCGTCCGCCTGGCCGGGCGGGAAGCCGGCGAGGTAGCGGTTGTCGAGCAGCATCGGCGCGGCGAAGTAGAACATCTTCGTGACCGCGAAGAGCGACATCGACACCAGGCCGAAGAAAGCGGAGAGCAAGGCCAGCTCGCGGTGCACCGGCTTCATGAGCACGTAGAAGAGCCAGGCGATGACGACGTCGCTGAGCGCCTCGACCAGATACGCCGCGAAGCCGAGCCGGAACAGGGAGTCAAGCTGCCTGAGCTGGGCCGCCGTGGTCGCGGCGTCGCCGGCGAGCATCAGAGACGGGACGTACATCTCGCCGAACCAGCCGCCGATCATCGACAGGATGAGGAAGATGGCGACGGCGCGCGAATAGCCCCGTGGCGAAATGTCGACCATATGAGTCCGCCCCTTTCTGGCCCGTGTGCGTGGCGACGGAAGATCCGATCGCGATTCTTACTGTATTATTCGTATAATACACGGGCGGGGAACGCAAGCGGCATCGGTCCGGGCCCGGCGGCGGGGGCGAATTCGCAGGCGGACGCGACCGGTAGACGCACCGAGCCCGCTCCCGGGCGGGGGCGGGCTCGAACGTCGGTGTTAAAGAAGGGGGACGGACGCGAAGCCCGTCAGGCCATCTTCATGCCTTCCTTGTTCATCATCGCGGTGAGCTTCGCGTTCTGATCCTCGGTGAGCGTCTGGCGGAACTTCGGAAAGACCTCGTCTTCCTCCATCCGCATATGCTCCTGGATCATCGAGCGGAAATCGCGCACCCGGGCCAGCCACTCAGGGCTGTCGTTGGGCAGCGTCTCGAGCTCGTAGAGATAGGTCTTGATATAGCCGTGCTCGCTGTTGAGCGCGTCGGCGTCATGCGCCGAATTGGCCTCGCGCAGCGCGGGATAGATGACGTTCTCTTCCTGGTGGGCGTGCTTGTCGAGCGCATATTTGAGCTTCATCAGCAGCGCCGAGCGGGCCGCGCTCTGGTTGTCGCCCGTCGCCTCGATCTTGTCGAAGATCGCCAGCGTCGCCTGGTGCTCGGCGGCGAGCGCATCGGCCCAGTCGCCGGCCATCGCGCCCATGCCCTGGACCAGGAACTTGCGGCCGTAATTGGCGGCGAAGCCGACCGCCGCGCCGGCCACGGCGGCCGCCGCGAGCACGCTCGTCTGGCCGCCGCCCCAGCTGAACGCCGAGCCGCTGCGGCCGCGGTTCGACCCTTCGTTCTGACTGTTCCTGGACCTCGTTCTGGTTGGCATTTCGACCTCCTTTTTTGCTTTCCAACCGCAACCATCCGGCCCTGAGGATGTTCCCCGGCCACAGGCAGGACCGTCACGCAACCCGTTGAAGCGAGACGTTTCCTGGCCGGAACGAACAGCCGGGAGAGACGATGATGAAAGCGCTGACGTGGCACGGCAAAGAGGACATACGCTACGAGACGGTGCCCGACCCCGAGATCGAGGACGAGCGCGACGCCATCATCAAGGTGACCACCTGCGCGATCTGCGGGTCGGACCTCCACCTGTTCCACAATTTCATCCCGGCGATGAAGCCGGGCGACATCGTCGGCCACGAGATGATGGGCGAGGTGGTCGAGACCGGGCGCGGCGTCACCAAGCTCAAGAAGGGCGAACGCGTCGTCATCCCTTTCACGATCAATTGCGACGAATGCGAGCAGTGCCGGCGCGGCAATTTCTCGCTGTGCGAGAAATCGAACCGCAACCGCGGGCTCGCCGACAAATTGTTCGGCCACGGCACGGCCGGGCTGTTCGGCTACACCCACCTCACCGGCGGCTATGCCGGCGGCCAAGCCGAGTATCTGCGCGTCCCGTTCGCCGACGGCACCCACATCAAGGTGCCCGACGCCCTGACGGACGAGCAGGCGCTGTTCCTCGGCGACATCTTCCCGACCGGCTGGCAGGCCGCCGCCCAGTGCGACATCAAGCGCACCGACACCGTCGCCATCTGGGGCGCCGGCCCGGTCGGCCAGATGGCGATCAGAAGCGCGATCATCCTCGGCGCGCGCCAGGTGGTGACGATCGACTTCCTGCCCGAGCGGCTCAGCATGGCCGCGGCGGCGGGGTCGGAGATCGTCAATTTCAAGGAGGAGAGCGTCATCGACCGCCTCCACGACCTCACCGACGGCAAGGGACCGGACAAGTGCATCGATGCGGTCGGCCTGGAAGCGCACGCCTCGTCGCACGTCGATTCGATGATGGACCGGGTCAAGCAGATGTCGATGATGGCGAACGACCGCGCCCACGTGCTGCGCGAGATGATCTACGTCTGCCGCGCCGGCGGCACCATCTCGGTGCCGGGCGTCTATAGCGGGCTGGTCGACAAGTTCCCGATCGGCATTTCGATGCAGAAAGGGCTGACCTGGCGGATGGGACAGACCCATGTCCGCCGCTGGACCGACGATCTCACCCGCCGCATCGAGGAGGGCGAGATCGACCCCTCCTTCGTCATCACCCACAGCGCTTCGCTCGAAGAAGGACCGGGCATGTATCGCACCTTCCGCAACAAGCAGGACGGTTGCGTCAAGGTCGTGCTGAAGCCCTAAAGACAGGAGCAAGAAAGATGAACGCAGCCACGCTTTCCGGCGGCCCCGCCGACCGCAGCATGACCTCCGGCCTTCGCGCCGCCCGGCTGATGGGCTGGGCGAGCTTCGGCCTCGCCGCCGCCTTCTTCGCCGCGCCGGGGCGGATCGCCCGCACCTTCGGCCTCGAAGGCAAGGAGAATCTGATCCGCGCTTTCGGCGCGCAGGAAGTGCTGGCCGGGATGGGCGCGCTTTCGGCCGACGCCACGCCGGCCATGTGGAGCCGCGCCGGCGGCGACGTCATCCACATCGCGACGCTCTCCACGGGCCTGCAAAGCCAGGATCCGGAGCAGCGCCGCAACGTGGCCATCGGGCTCGCCGCTCTCGCCGGCTTCCTCGCGGTCGATAGCTTGATCGCCGCACGCCTTAACAAGGAGCGCGCCCGCGGCGACAGCGCCAGCTTCGACTATAGCGACCGGTCGGGCTTCCCCAACGGCATCCCGAGCACGCGCGAGCGCTCCTCGCTCGCCGGCCGCGACCCCGGGCGCGAGCCGGAAGCGGCGGGGCGGACGGCGGCGGAGGCCCATCCGAGCTGAGCCGGGTCCGGGCACCGCCGTTCCGCCGACGATCATCGCCGGACCGCGTTGAACGCTCCTGACGGAGCGTCCCTGGGCCGCCGCCTCGGCAGGAGAACCAGCGACCGGGGGCCGGTCCAGGCGCCCCCTCGGTCAGAGGCGGCGACCGCCAATGCCCGGTCGCTGCCCCAACCACGCGCCGGCACTTCGGACAAGCGGCCTTTCCACCCATCGGTATACCGCCACCCCGACCGCCGCGCTGACCAAGATGGCGAGCGGCACGAAGGCGCCCAACGGCACCGCCCACGCCAGTCGCGTCGCCAGCGCTACCAGGAGCAGGATCGCGAAGACATGGGTCAGGTAAATCGAGTAGGTCGCGTCGCCGAGCGCGCGTGCAGCCCTTGCAACGGGATGGGCGGAAGATCCTTCCTGCGACAGGGCACAGATGCCGACGGCGAGGGTCGTGGCCGCCGCGCCTCCGGTCTGCGCCGCCAGGGTCCATGACGCGTCCGGCCATGCCAGCGCGCATCCGGCGACCGTGGCCGCGATCGCCAAGGCAAGCGTAACGCCGAAGCCCGGCCGCCATCTTCGCCGTACCAGCCAGGGCCGCGCCACGCCGATCGCGACGCCGAAAACGAAGTGAAGGCTGATCGGTAATCCGAGATACGCCAAAACGTTGGCGGATCCCAATATCCCCGAGAGGCTTGCCGCCACGAGCATCGCGATTGCGCCGGTGAGGAGCGCCAGCCCGACGGTCCTGGAGAAGCGGAGGGCGCAGGCGAAGAGCAGGTAGAAGAACATCTCATACTGCAGCGTCCAGCCGAGGACGTAGACCGGCCAGCCGAAGGGCCCGCCGATCTTCTGATGCGGGACCAGAAGCATCGACCAGACGATCTCGGCCGCGCTCGGCAGCGACGGGGCGATGGCCACGACGACGAGGGTCATGATCCAGTAGAGGGGCAGGATCCGTCCGAGCCGCCGGGCCAGGAAGCGCGTCGGCATTCCGCGCCTGCGGAAATCGCCGGAATGGCTGAGCACCATGACGAATCCGCTGACGACGAAGAACAGCTTCACGCCGACGACCCCGGCGAAATCGCCATATTCCTGATAGGCGCCGCCGATGCCGAGGAGGCGGGCCGGCATGCTGATGGCGTGAGCCACGACGACGAGCAGAGCCGCCACGGCGCGCAGCCCCTGCAGCGCGTCGATGGAGCGAAACCCCGCAGGTCCGGCCGCGCCTTGCACGGGGACACCCTTAGGCGCTGCGGCGCCGCCTCGCTACCGACAGCCGACTCGGCTGGGGTAGCTTGGTCAGCAGGCCCGTCGTCACATGGCCAGGCCGAACGGTCTGCGACCGAGTGTCCGCCCAGGGGGATCGAAACCAGACATCGCTGGTGAAAGCCACGCCCGTTCGGGGCTGACGGTGACGGCCTCCCGGAGCAGGCCGTGGGGCGAACCTCGCCCGCCGCATCCGCGGCAATAGCGGCGGAGCCCGGCGAGCCGAATTTGTTTCGCCCATGGAACTTGGGACGGATTAAGTCTTTAATGCACTGATTCAAATGCAGGTTAAGTGAGACTAGTTATTCGCGTCCCCAAGTCCCGCGGTCCAAAGGCAAAGGCGGCGCCGGCGCGCGTGCATCGTTATGGCGCCTCGCGGTCAGGGCCCGTCGCGGGCCTGGCCGTCGCCGCAACCGCCGTTATGGTCCTTCTGACCGGCGCCGTTTCGGCGACGCTGCCGGAGCCTCGTCCCGAATATGGCGACCGGCTGCGCCAGCTCTCCCGCGATATGGTCGGCTTCGCTGCAACGCCGCTGTCGCGTGCCGCCGACGCGAATCCCGACGCGCTTTGGCGCATTCAGGTCGGCACGTTCGAACGGCGCGACCTGGCCCGGGCCCATCTCGAGCGCCTGGACGAGCAGATGGTGGAGCTCGGGCCGCTGACGCCCACGCTCGAGCAGGTGGGCCCGCTGACGCGCGCCCGCTTCTCTTTCATCTACAACGAGGCGGCCGCGCGCGATCTCTGCGGACGGATTTTGGAGCGCGGCGGCGACTGCGTCGTCGTTCCGCCGGCTGGCCTAGGCCAGTAACGGCTGAAGGCCGCCCAGCGCCAGGAACGTCTTGCCGGCGAACAGAGCGGCGACGAGAAGCAGGTCGATCAGGCGTGGAATTGCTTCGCTCATCGGCTCCCCCGGTCTAGGACGGATCCATGCCGGGGGGCGCTTCAGGAAGGCTGAGCGAAGATGCCTTCCCGCCGCTTAACCATCATTGCGCGGATCGACGGCGGGCCCGGGGCGTTGAGGGATTGCGCGTTCAGGCGGTGCCGTGGCGCGTATGTGGTGTAAATTGCGTAGGGCGCCGTTTGAGCTCGTTCGAACAGGCCATTATCGACCGCCAGACTGCATTGCCAGCCGGTAACGGCGTTCGCCCCGATCACGAGGCCCGGGCCAAGTTCGCGATCGCCTTCCTGCTGGCCTCCGCCTGGACCGTCTTCAGCATCTGGATCTCGCAGCCCTGGCTGGGCGATCTCGGCAATCTCACCCACCCGCTGATCGCGCTCTTTGCCCTGACTTTCGTCGCCTACGTGCCGGGGTTCATGAACGCGTTCCTCCTCGCTTCGCTCGTCCTGCAACGGCCCGCGGAGCGGCGGCCGAAGCTCGCTTACCCCGGGGTCAGCGTCCTCATCGCCGCCTATCAGGAGGAGCAGGCGATCGCGGAGACACTGCGAAGCGTCCGGGCCGTCGACTATCCCGGTCCGCTGGAGGTGCTGACGCTCGACGACGGTTCGACGGACGCAACGGCCGGGGAAGCCGAGGCGATGGGCCGCACTTTCGGGCACCAGCCCGGGCTGTCGCTGCGGTGCCTCAGCTTTGAGGAGAATCGAGGGAAGGCGCGGACCCTCAACAGCGGCCTGGAACAGGCGCGGCACGACCTCATCGTCACCATCGACGCCGACACGCATCTCGAGCCGGACAGCGTGACGAGGATCGTCGAACGCCTGCTGGAAGGCGGTTCCCACACGGCCGCGGTCGCCGGGGCCGTATTGGTCGGCAATCCCCGCGAAACGCTCATCGCTGGAGCGCAGCAGTGGGACTATTTCCACGGCATCGCCGCGGTGAAGCGCATGCAGAGCATGTATCACGGCACGCTCGTCGCCCAGGGCGCCTTTTCGGTCTACCGGCGCGAGGCGCTGCTCGCGGCCGGCGGATGGCCCGACACGGTCGGCGAGGACATCGTGCTCACCTGGGCGCTGCTGAAGCAGGGCCACCGCATCGGCTATGCCGAAGACGCTATCGCCTGGACCCACGCTCCGACCACGGTTCGCGAGCTCGCCCACCAGCGCAAGCGCTGGGCGCGCGGGATGATCGAAGCGCTGGCGCACCACAAGTCGCTGCTGTTCCAGCCGCGGCTGCGGACCATGTTCGTGTGGTGGAACCTGCTGTTCGTCACACTCGACCTGGCGTTCACCTTCATCTTCCTGCCCGGCCTCGTCCTGGCCCTGTTCGGGATCTACTGGCTTGCCGGGCCGATCACTCTGCTGGTCCTGCCGCTGGCGGCGCTGTGGAACCTCGTCATCTTCCGCATCCAGAACCGGATGCTCAAGCGCTGCTCGGTGAACATGGAGCGCAGCCATCGCGGCTTCCTCTGCTACATGCTGATCTACCCGCTGCTCATGCAGCCGGTCTCCGTGTGGGGATATTTCGCCGAGATGACCGGACGAGCCAAGGAGTGGGGCGGCACATGAGACGCGCCGCCGCGATCGGCCTGTGCGTCGCGCTCGCCGCTCAGGCGCGGGCCGCCGAAACCGGCGCCGACGATGCGTCGCGGCACGCGCTGGGCACGGAATTTTTCTACTCGTCCGACAGCGACGACACCGAAGTCATCAGGGAAGCGCTGAACCTCGACCTGCGCAACGAGGGGGACGAGGGTTATCTCGGCATCAGTCTCGAGCGGGCCCGCTACAATCCGCAAGGGCTGGGCTGGCAGTCGCGCGACCGGATCTACGCGCGGGCGGCCGACAGCTTCGCCGACTGGCAATGGCGGGCGCGGATCGGCACCGACGGCGAGACGGTGCTGGGCTCGATCGGAATCAACGACACCTCGCGCTACCGCAAGGAATTCTTCGTCGAGCGCGATCTGGTCGAGACCCGCGAGGGACTGCGCAGGGGCCTTTATTCGACCTTCGCCGGGGCGGCGATCGACCTGCCCGTGGGCGAGCACAACATCCTCACCGCCTTTGCCGGCGTGCAAAGCTTCACCGGCGACAATGTTCGCCTCCACCTGCGGGGCAGCTATATCCATGTCGCCCGGCCGGACCTCGGCCTGAGCCTTCAGCTGCGCGGCCGCTATTTCCACAGCAGCGACCCGCGCGAGTTCGATTATTATTCGCCGCGCTGGTATGCGGAAATCCTTCCGGTGGCGCAGGTCCGGCGCTTCTTCGGAGGCTGGGAAGTGGTCGGAGCGGCCGGGCTCGGCGTGCAGCGGGATTCAGGGACGGACTGGCGCCAGTCCATTCATGCTCATGCGCGCTTCCGCAGCCCGCCCGGCCGGCGCGGCTGGGCCGTGAACGGCGCCCTCACCTATACCACCACGCCGCCGGCCACCGGTTCGGGCGACGGCGACTACGGCTATCTGCAGATCACGGCCGGCGTGTCGCGCCGCTTCTGACCCGGAGGTGGCGGGGCGCAAGCGTTTGCGCCGCC
>DASVVV010000041.1:0-16124 GCA_036386375.1 Allosphingosinicella sp.
GCGCCCGCCGGCGCGCTCGACCAGCTCGCGGACATGCTCGATGAAGAGCGAAGAGGCGGCGCCGCGCCATCGCGGATCGCTGGGCGGAAAATGGTCGCCTATGTCGCCGGCGGCGATCGCGCCCAGCAAGGCGTCGGCCAGGGCGTGGAGCGCGACGTCGGCATCGCTATGCCCAATCACCCCCGAATGGTGCGGGATGCGCACGCCGCCGAGCCAGATCGCCTCGCCGGGGCCGAAGCGATGGACGTCGACGCCGCTGCCGGTCCGCGGGACGAGGGCGCCGCTCAGCATTCGTTCCGCGCGCTGGAAATCGGCTTCATAAGTGAGCTTTTCCAGCCCCGGATCGCCTTCGACAAGGGCCACCTCGATTCCGGCGGCGCGCGCCACTTGCGCATCGTCCGTCGGTTCGCCGCCGGTCCAGGCGCAATGGGCGGCGCGGATCGCGGCGAAACGGAAGGCCTGGGGCGTCTGAACCCGCACCAGCGCCTCGCGCGCGACGACCTCGCCGAGCCGGTCGCCGCCGTGCGCGAGGGTGTCGACCACCGGCAGCACCGGCACGGCCGCATCGCCCTCGTCGAGCCGGTCCAGCAGCCGGTCGATGACCCCGGCCGGGAGGAAGGGGCGGGCCGCGTCGTGGATCAGCACGCGGTCGATGGCGCCTCGGGCCGCGAGGGCCTCAAGCCCGTTGCGCACGGACTCGCGACGCGTCGCTCCGCCCGTGACCGGCGAGGGGAGGGCGAACGCCGCCGCCGCGTGCCGATAGGCCTCTTCCTGTCCGGCTGCGATCACGACCTGGACGAGGCCGATGCGCGGGTGCCGAAGCCGCTCCAGCGCGTGCGCGAGCAGCGGCCGCGCGCCGAGCCGGCGATATTGTTTGGGGATGCCGCCGCCCGCGCGGCTGCCGCTCCCCGCCGCCACCAGCAGCGCCGCCGTGATGCCCGCATCCTCCATCGCACGCGGCCCTAACCGAGCCGAAGCTTGCCCGCCAGCGCCCCTCATCCTATCTCCCGCCGCTTATGCGCCGCCTCAAGCCCATCTCGATCGGTCCCGTCCGGATCGACGCGCCGGTCATTCTGGCGCCGATGACGGGCGTCACCGACATGCCGTTCCGCCGGGTCGTCAAGCGCTACGGCGCAGGCCTGACGGTGACCGAGATGATCGCCAGCCAGGCCGCGATCCGCGAGACCCGCCAGTCGCTCCAGAAAGCGGTCTGGGACCCGGTCGAGGAGCCGGTGTCGATGCAGCTCGCCGGTTGCTCGCCGCTCGAAATGGCGGAAGCGGCAAAGCTAAACGAGGATCGCGGCGCCGCCATCATCGACATCAACATGGGCTGCCCCGTGAAGAAGGTGGTGAATGGCGAGGCCGGTTCGGCGCTGATGCGCGACCTCACGCTCGCCGCGGCGATCATCGACGCGACGGTCAAGGCGGTTCGCCTGCCGGTGACGCTGAAGATGCGGATGGGCTGGGACCACAATTCCTTGAACGCGCCCGAACTGGCCCGCATCGCCGAGGATCTCGGCGTGCGGATGATCACCGTGCACGGCCGCACCCGCTGCCAGATGTACAAGGGCCACGCCGACTGGCGGTTCATCCGCCGCGTCAAGGAGGCGGTGACCGTTCCCGTCGTCGCTAACGGCGACATCGAATCGATCGAGGATGCCGACGCCGCGCTGGTGCAATCGGGCGCCGACGGAGTTATGATTGGCCGCGGCGCCTATGGCCGTCCCTGGCTGCTCCGGCAGGCGATGCATTGGCTCGAGACAGGCGAGCGCCTGCCCGATCCGCCGATCGACGAGCAATTCGCGGTCATCATGGAGCAATATGAGGCGATGCTCGCCCTCTATGGCCGGGAGACCGGCGTCAACGTCGCCCGCAAGCATATCGGCTGGTACACCAAGGGGCTGTACGGCTCCGCCGAGTTCCGCAACGCCTTCAACAAGGAGCCGGACCCGGAGCGGGCCAAGGCGATGCTCTATGGCTTCTACGCGCCCTGGCTGAGCAAGGCCGCCGCCTGAGCCGAACGCCGCATTTGCTGCGGCAGGTTGACCACAATCACTGTGTTCTTTCGGCCACAGCCTTGTGCTAGAGCGCCCGGCGTGAACGTCCAGGCATCGATTCCCGTCGAGGGCCGAGCCCGGCCGAGATGGCGGCGTCGCGCGTCGGTGCTGCTGCGCCGGCGCGGCATGATCCCGCTGATCGAAGCCGGCGTGGTGGTGGCGCTGTTCGGCGTCGTCATCGGCACCTGGCTGGTTCTCACCCAGACAGGCCGGCCTGAAGCGCCGCTGAAGCCGGCGACGGTCGCCGCGCTGCTGGTGGCGAACCTGGTGCCGGCAATGGCGCTGATGGTGGTGATCGCGCGCCGTCTCGCCATCCAGCGCGCGGCCCGGTCGGAGATTGGCGGCAAAGGGCGACTTCACGTCAGGCTCGTCGCGCTGTTCTCGGCGATCGCGACGATTCCCACGTTGCTGGTCGTGATCTTCGCTTCGCTGCTTTTCCAGAGCGGCGTCAGCTTCTGGTTTTCCGACCAGGCGATCCGCGTTCTCGGAAGCGCCGAGAACGTCTCCAACATCTATGCACGCGAGCATCGCGACCGGATCCGCCTGGACGTCCAGGTGATGGGCGCGGACGTCGTCGACCGGATCAACCGCTTCGGCATCGACAGCCAGGATTTTCGCGACGACTTCCTCTACCAAACGGCGGCGCGCCAGCTCACCGAAACGGCGATCCTGACGATCGACCAGTCGGGCCAGGTGCTGAGCGAGGTCGAGGTCAATTTCGACAACCGCCCGCTCACGCGCCGCTTTCCCGCCCAGGTGTTGAGGTCGCTGCGCGCCGGGGAGATGCGGATCATGGCGAGCAACGACCGCGTCGAGGCGGTCGTCCGGCTCGATCCGCAGGCGCCGGTCTATTTTTACGGCTCGCGCGTCGTCAACGCGGCGGCGATCGCCCAGATCAGGCAGGCGCAGAATGCCGCGAGCGAATATCAGTCGACTCTGGAGGCGACGCGAGACCTGCAGGTGCGCTTCAACGCGATCCTCCTTTTGGTCTCACTGGCGATCGTCGCCCTGGCGATCTGGATCGCGCTGAAGCTGGCCGACCGCCTCGTGCGCCCGGTGGGGCAGCTCGTCGAGGCGGCGCGGCGGGTCACCGCCGGCGACCTCGCCGCGCGCGTTCCGGCAACGGCGTCGCGCGACGAAGTGGCCACGCTAGGCAATGCCTTCAACCGAATGACAGGTCGCCTTGAGGAGCAGACCGGCGCCCTCGTGGCCGCCAATTCTCAGCTGGAGAGCCGCCGCGCCTTCATCGAGGCGGTGCTGTCGGGCGTGACGGCCGGCGTCATCTCGGTCGACGACGATCATGTCGTTCGGCTGATCAACAGCTCGGCCGAGGCGCTGCTGAAGACCGGCGGCAAAAGCCCGGTCGGACAGAAGCTGGCCGACCTGGCGCCCGAGCTCGACCGGCAGCTCACGGCCGAGGAGCGGGAGGACGTGGTCCAGTTCGCCTCGCGCGGCGAGCCGCGCACGCTCGCGGTCAAGACGGTGAAGGTGAAAGGCGGCCACGTCCTCACCTTCGACGACATAACCGAGCAGCTGCTCGACCAGCGCCGCGCAGCCTGGTCCGACGTCGCCCGGCGCATCGCGCACGAGATCAAGAACCCGCTGACGCCGATCCAGCTGGCGGCCGAGCGGCTGCAGCGCCGCTATGCGGCCGAGGTCAAGACCGACCCCTCGACCTTCGAGCGCTTAACGGGAACGATCGTGCGGCAGGTTGGCGATTTGCGGCGGATGGTCGACGAATTTTCCTCCTTCGCGCGCATGCCCAAGCCGACCTTCCGGGACGAGGCGGTCGCGGAGATCGCCCGCCAGGCGCTGTTCCTCCACGAGGTCGCCCATCCGGAGATCGAGTTCAGGCTCGAGGCGCCGGACCCGTCGCCGAGGCTGGTCTGCGACCGCCGACTGCTTGGCCAGGCGCTGACCAACGTCGTCAAGAACGGCGTCGAGGCGATCCAGCAGAAGCGCGACGAGCGCGGCGGGATCGCCGCCCAGGACCGCATCGTCCTCGCGATCCGCGAGGAGGCGGAAGGGCGGCTTTCGATCGAGGTGTCCGACACTGGCATCGGCCTTCCCGCCGACCGAGGCCGACTGACCGAGCCTTATATGACCACCCGCGCCAAGGGCACCGGGCTCGGCCTGGCCATCGTCAAAAAGATCGTCGAGGAGCATTTCGGCCACATCGAATTCGAAGATCTTCCGGAGGGGGGTTCGGTGGTGCGCTTCCTGTTCGATTCCGAAGGGCTCGCGCGCCTCGGCGGTGGCATAAGATATTCTGAAGACAATTTAGCAAACGGTTGAAACGAATGGCTTTAGATATCCTTGTTGTCGACGACGAAAAAGACATTCGCGAGCTCGTGTCCGGCGTCCTCGAGGATGAGGGCTATTCGACCCGAACCGCCGCCGACAGCACCGAGGCGCTTCAGGCGCTGTCAGATCGGCGGCCGTCGCTGGCGCTCCTTGACGTCTGGCTGCAGGGCTCGAAGCTGGACGGCCTGCAGCTGCTCGAGGAGATCAAGCGGCGCGACCCGACGCTGCCGGTGCTGATGATTTCGGGGCACGGCAATCTCGACACCGCCGTGGCCGCGATCCGGCAGGGCGCGATCGACTTCATCGAAAAGCCGTTCGAGGCCGGCCATCTGGTTCACCTCGTCGCGCGCGCGACCGAGACCGAGCGGCTGCGGCGCGAGAATGAGGCGCTGCGCCAGCAGGTCGGCAACGAAATGGAGCTGACCGGCTCCAGTGCGGCGATCAACAATGTCCGCGCCACGCTGAAGCGGGTCGCCGGGACCGGCAGCCGGGTGCTGATTTCCGGCCCCGCCGGGGTGGGGAAGGAGGTGGCGGCGCGCCTTCTCCACAATTGGAGCCAGCGCTCGCGGGGGCCCTTCATCGTCGTCACCGCGGCGCGGATGACGCCCGAGCGGGTCGAGGAGGAGCTGTTCGGCGTGGAGGAGGGGGGCGAGCTGTCGCGCCCCGGCCTCCTCGAACAGGCGCATGGCGGCACCCTCTTTCTCGACGAGATCGCCGACATGCCCATCTCGACGCAGGGCAAGATCCTGCGCGTGCTCACCGACCAGAGCTTCACCCGCGTGGGGGGGCAGCGAATGGTCAAGGTCGACATGCGTGTCGTCTCGTCGACGGCGCGCAACCTCGCCGAGGAGATCGCGGCGGGGCGCTTTCGCGAGGATCTCTATTACCGGCTCAACGTCGTTCCGGTCCACCTGCCTGCGCTGGCCGAGCGGCGCGAGGACATTCCCGAGCTCGTCATCCATTTCGCCGCCCGCTACGCCGCCGACCAGCGCGTGCCGACGCCGAGCGTGTCGTCCGACGGCATGGCGGCCCTCCAGGCCTATGACTGGCCAGGCAATGTCCGCCAGCTGCGCAACGTCATCGAGCGCACCATCATCCTCGCTCCCGGCGAGCGGATCGCATCGATCGACATCGACATGCTTCCCCCGGAGATCCTCAGCGACCAGGCCCAGCTGACCCCGAACGAGGCGGTCAAGGCGATCATGGGCACGCCCTTGCGCGAGGCGCGCGAGACGTTCGAGCGGGAATATCTGCGGGTCCAGATCCGGCGCTTTTCGGGAAATATCTCGAGGACCGCAAACTTCATCGGGATGGAGCGTTCGGCGCTGCACCGCAAATTGAAGGCGCTCGGCCTCGGCGATACGCGCGGGGAGGGCGGAGAATAGTCGCGGCGATAGCGCCCCCCGCTGCGCCGTGTTAGGGTGACGCCGATCCGGTGGAGGGCGCGATCCGGGAGAAAGAGAATATGGCCGACAAGGTCAACAACCTCCAGGACATGTTCCTGAACGCGCTCAGGCGCAGCAAGACCCCGGTGACGATGTTCCTGGTCAAGGGGGTCAAGCTTCAGGGGATCATCACCTGGTTCGACAATTTCTCAGTTCTGCTGCGCCGCGATGGCCAGGCCCAACTCATTTACAAGCACGCCATCTCCACGATCATGCCGGCGGCGCCGCTCGACCTTGGCGACCTTCACGCCGCGTTCGAGGAGCAGATGAACAGCCGCAAGCCGGCCTTGCTTCAGGAAGTCTTCCTCGCGGCAGTGAAGCGCTCAGGCGAGCCGGTGACGATGTTCCTCGTCAATGGCGTCATGCTCCAGGGGGAGGTGGCGGCGTTCGACCTTTTCTGCCTGCTGCTCGAGCGCGATGCGATCTGCCAGCTCGTTTACAAGCACGCGATCTCGACGGTCCAGCCGGAGCGGCCGATCAACCTTGCGGAAGTCCAGCCGGAAGAGCGCGCGAGCTGAGCTTGATCGAACGCCAGACCGACGACTTCGCCCGCGGCGCCCGCGCCGTCATCGCGCTGCCGGACCTGGGCCAGGACGCGCGGCGCGACGTCGCCGCGCGCCTCGACGAGGCGGCGGGGCTGGCCGAGGCGATCGGCATCGAGGTCCAGGACAGGCTTCATTTGCGCGTCCGGCAGCCACGGCCCGCGACCCTCTTCGGCCCCGGGCAGGTGGAGAGGATCGCCGATGCCCTGCGCGCGAGCGAAGCCGAATTGCTGGTCGTCGACGGCGCCATCTCGCCGATCCAGCAGAAGAATCTGGAGGACCGTACCAAGGCCAAGGTGATCGACCGCACCGGGCTGATCCTCGAGATTTTCGGCGAGCGAGCCGCGACCGCCGAGGGACGGCTGCAGGTGGAGCTCGCCCATCTCGATTACCAGGCGGGGCGGCTGGTGCGCAGCTGGACCCACCTCGAGCGCCAGCGCGGCGGCTTCGGATTCCTCGGCGGTCCGGGCGAGACCCAGATCGAGGCGGACCGGCGCCTGATCCGCGACCGGATGGCGAAGCTTAGGCGCGAGCTGGAGCAGGTGACCCGCACCCGTGCGCTGCACCGTGCCCGGCGGCAGCGGGCGCCGTGGCCGGTCGTGGCCTTGGTGGGTTATACAAATGCCGGCAAATCGACGCTGTTCAACCGGCTGACTCGGGCCGAGGTGCTGGCCGAGGACCTCTTGTTCGCGACGCTCGATCCGACAATGCGGGAGATTTCGCTGCCCGGCTTCGACAAGGCGATCCTGTCCGACACGGTCGGCTTCATCTCGGACCTCCCGACGCAGCTCGTCGCCGCCTTCCGCGCTACTTTGGAGGAGGTGATCTCGGCCGACCTCATTGTCCATGTGCGCGACATTTCGCATCCCGACACCGAGGCGCAATGCCAGGACGTGGAGCGGGTGCTCGATGAGATCGGGGTCTCGCGAGAGACCGGTGCGGCCGTCGTCGAGGCCTGGAACAAGATCGACCTGCTGGCAGCGGACGAAGCCGACCGGGTGCGGGCCGAGGCGGCGCGCCGCAGCGAGGTGATCGTGCTCTCAGCGCTGGGCGGCCAGGGGGTCGACGACCTGCTCGACTGCGCCGCGCGGCATCTCCAGCGCGGCGCGCCGGTGCGGGAGATCTCGCTCACCCCGGCCGACGGCGAGGCTCTGGCCTGGCTGCACGCCAATGGCGAGGTGGTGAGCCAGGAACAGGAGGGGATGGCGACCAGGCTGGCGGTCCGGCTCAGCGATGCCGACTGGGCCCGCTTCCGCTCGCGCCAGGCCGAGCGCGCCTAGACTTCCTTTTTCGCCCGCTGCCAGAGAGCTTCCAGATCGTCGATATTCATATCGCTCAGCGGTTTATCGGCCAGAGCTTCGACCTTGCGGAAGCGCGCCTCGAAGCGCGCATTGGCCTCGCGGAGCGCGGTTTCGGGGTTCACGTCGAGGTGGCGGGCGTAATTGACGACGGCGAACAGCAAATCGCCGATTTCGGCGGCGCGCTCCTCGTCGCTTTCGGCGCGCTCGATCTCGCCGAGCTCTTCGTCGATCTTGAGCCGCGGCCCTTCGGCGTCCGGCCAGTCGAAGCCGACGCGGGCGGCGCGGCGCTGGATCTTCTCGGCGCGCTTCAGAGCGGGGAGGGCGAGGGCGACGCCGGCGAGCGCGCTCGGATCGTCCTCGGTAGAGCGCTCGGCGGCCTTGAGCGCTTCCCAGCCCGGGCTTGCGCCGGCGTCGCCGAAGATGTGCGGGTGGCGGCGCACCATCTTGGCGGCAATGCCAGCGATGACGTCGCCGAGGTCGAAGGCGCCGAGCTCCTCGGCGATGCGGGCGTGATAGACGACCTGGAGCTGGAGATCGCCGAGCTCGTCCTTCAGCGCCGCCATGTCGCCGCGGCGGATGGCGTCGGCGACTTCATAGGCTTCCTCGATCGTGTAGGGCGCGATCGTCGCGAAGGTCTGGACCTTGTCCCAGTCGCAGCCGCGGTCCGGGTCGCGGAGGCGGGCCATGATGGCGACGAGCTCGGCGAGGGCGGATGTTGTCGAAGTTGCCGCGGAACGCACCTTTCCTAAAGTCCGATAATATACATTATGTAAAATGCAGGCAGAGAGCGGGAGCGGCCTTCGGTCATGAGCGAAGCACCAGGGTGCGCCCTTCCACGCTCCAGCCGGACAAGGTCGAGAGGAAGTTCATGCCGATCACGTTCATGTCGCCGAACGCGTCCGAAATATGGACCGCGACGTCCTCGCGCTCGATCGGCCCGACCTTCAGCGACTGGGCGCGTCCGCGCCGGACGGCGACGACGCCGTTCGCGGTCTGTACGAGCGCCCGGCCGCCGCCGGGCTCGACGCCGACGCGCCGGGCCGTGTCGCCCGAAATGCTGGTCGTGGTCGCGCCGCTGTCGACCAGGAAGCGCACCTCTTCGCCGTTGACCTCGGCATCGACCCAGAAATGGCCGTCGGGCGCCTGGCGGATGCGGATCTCCCCGCCGGCCGTCTCCTGGACGACACCGCCGCGCGTCTCGAGCAGCACGCGGTTGCCGAGCGCCAGGAACTCGTCCTTGAGCGTGAAAACGACGAAGGCGGCCCCGAATATCAGCACCCAGCCGACGAACATCTTCAGCCCCTGGGCGATGGGGATCCGCCGCACCGCAAGAGCGCTGACGACAAGTACGAGCACGCCGATAAGATAAAGGAAATGAACGGCTTGATCGCCGCCGTTCACAACGTCACCTCAAGTCCGTCAAAGCCCGGCTCGGCGCCCGGCAGGAGCTCGTCGCAAAGCGTGCGATAGTCCATGCTGTTGTCCATGTGCGTCAATATAGCGCGAGCCGGGCGAAGGATCCCGATCCATTCGACCGCCAGCGCCAGGTGAGGGTGAGTCGGGTGCGGTCGGCGCCGAAGCGCGTCCACCACCCAGACGTCGAGGCCTTGGAACGCCTCCTTCATCTCATCGGTCAATTCATTGAAATCGGTCGAATAAGCGATCGACCGTCCGCCGGCGTCGAAGCGCAGGCCCGCGCTGGTGATGGCGCCGTGCGGCTGATCGACCGTCCGCACCCGGATCGGCCCGACCTCGAGCGCGTCCGGCAGCGCCGTCGCCTCGGCGATGGCGGTATAGCCGCCCTTCCCTTCGAACACGTAACCGAAGCGGGCGCGCAGGCTCGCCAGCGTCTCGGGCCGCGCATAAGCGGGGATCGCGCCGCCGCGCCGGTAGGAAAGGCCGCGAAGGTCGTCGATGCCGTGGCAATGGTCGGCATGGTCGTGGGTCCAGATGACCGCGTCGACGGTGGAAACGCGGGCTGCGAGCAGCTGCTCGCGAAGATCCGGACTGGTGTCGACGAGGATGCGCGCCCCTTCATGCTCGACCAGGATCGACACCCGCCGGCGCCGGTTGCGCGGCTCGGCCGGGTCGCATTTGCCCCAGTCGCCGCCGATCCGCGGCACGCCGAACGAGGTGCCGCAGCCAAGCACGGTCAGCTTCACGCGGCTGCCTTGGCGAAAAGCGTGCGGAAATTGACGCTGGTGGCGGCGGCGAGGGCCTCGAGCGGCTCATTCCTGAGGCCGGCGAGGAACTTCGCCGTGTCGGCGACGAAGGCCGGCTCGCAAGGCTTGCCGCGGTGGGGCACCGGGGCGAGGAAGGGCGAATCGGTCTCGATCAGCAGCCGCTCGAGGGGGACCTCCCTCGCGGTTTCCTGCAGCTGACGCGCATTCTTGAACGTCACGATCCCGGAAAGCGAGATGTACAGGCCAAGCTCCAGCACCTGCTCGGCAAAGGCGCCGGTGCCGGTGAAGCAATGGATCAGCGCCGGGAAGCGTCCCTTTCCCATTTCCTCCGCCAGAATCGCATAAGTGTCGGCCTCCGCGTCGCGGGTGTGGACGATCAGCGGCAGCTGCGTCTCCCGCGAGGCCGCGATGTGTGCCCGGAAGCTCTGCCGCTGATGATCGCGGTCGCTATGGTCGTAATAATAATCGAGGCCGGTCTCGCCGATGCCAACCACCTTCGGATGCGCGGCCTTTGCCACCAAAGCGGCGGTATCGACGTCCGGATGGCGGTCGGCCTCGTGCGGGTGGATGCCGACTGACGCCGTGACGTCATCCTCGCGCTCGGCGGTGCCGATCACGTCGTCCCATTCGCTCATCCGGGTCGAGATGTTGAGCATCAGCTCGACGCCGGCGCTCCGCGCGCGGGCGAGCACCGCCGGCTGATCCTCGACCAGCCCCTGATAATTGAGATGGCAGTGGCTATCGACGAACATGGCCGCGCCTGTAGCGCCTGGGCCGGCGCAGGTCATCCCCGCCCGCTATCGGCGCTTGCGTTCCTCGGCAGCGCCGCAGCCGATGCGATAGGCTTCCGGCCAGGGATCGGGCTCGTAACGGCCCGCGCTGCAGTCGCGATAGCCCGCCTCCCAGGCGCGCCGCTGCCAGGCGCTCATGCCCGCGGTGCCGGGATCGTCCTGCGGGACCGCGACCACCTCGGGCGCGGGCGCCTCGGCGACATTGGCCGGCGGCGGCGGCTCGGCCATGTTCGGCGGGAGGACGTTCGCCACCGGCACATTTTCGGTCTCATTGGCCGCTGCCTCGGGACCGACCGCGGGATTGCAGCCGGCGAGGAGGAGCGCCGCCGGGGCCGCCACGACGAAGCGGGCGAGCATCGCTCAGCCTTGATTGCGCAGCTGCCGCTGAAAGCGGCGGCATTGCGGCGTGCCGCGCCCGGCGCGCTGGCAGAAGAGCCGCATGTTGCGCGAATTGCGCGGATTGATGCGCGGCCCCGTCGGCCGCGGCGCGGGCCGAGACTCCGGCCGGCGATCCGGCGCCCCCGAAAGCGGCTCCGGCGTAGGTGCGGCAAGGCCCTCCCCCGTCCCCGGGCCCGACGGAGCCGCGCCGAACGACGCAGGAGGCAGCGTCGCCTGCGGTTCCGCGGTGAGCGGCGGCGGCGGGTCGGCGTTGGGCGGGGGCGAAGCGGTCTTCGCCGGAGGCGAGGCTGTCGTCGAAGGCTCGTCGGCGAAAGGCGGACCGCTCCGCATCCACAAAAAGGCCCCGCCTATGACGACCAAGGCGAGCAGTAGTCCGAGGACCGATCCGAGCCCTCGCGAGCTTCTCCTCGACGCCGCGGCGGGCGGCGTCCGGGCCGCTGGGGGCGCTACCGTCGCGGCCGCGACCGCGGCGGGCGGTGCGGCGGCGCTCGGGGGTCCGCGCCTTCGGCAGAGCGCCTCGAGCTCGCCCCGGATCCTCAGCCAGCCGGGATGATCCTCCTGCCCGGAAAACCCGGCCAGCGGCGACACCGCGTCGCGGTCGAACGGCATTGGCGGCGGCTCGGCGTCCGCCGCCGCCTGGACGAGCTTGCTCTGGCCGCGCGCGTAATTGGCCTCGGCCTTGATCCAGTCGGAAGCGCGCGCGGCTTCGGTCCAGATCACCACTGCGGCGCGAACGCCGGCGATCCGGTCGGTGATCGGTCCCCTCGCCGCGGCTTCGGACCAGATGCTGAAGCCGTCGGCCCGGAGCAGCCCCGAGAGCCAGGCCGCGGCGGCCTCGCCGTCCTTGGCATAGCAAATGACGACGTCGGCCACCCCTACCCCTCCCCCGCCGCCTCGATGCGCGGAAAGATCGGGCTCGGCAGCGCCAGCCGGAAATCAGAGGCGGCGATCGCGGTATATCCATCATGGTCGCCGAGCGCGGCATAGTCGCGGGACGAAGCGGAAACGCCGAGCATGTCGAGCAGCTTCGCCGACGACGCCGGGATCACCGGCCCGATCGCGATGGCGAGGTCGCGAATGGCGAGGCACAAGGTGGCGAGGACGGCGGTCATGCGCTCCGGGTCGGTCTTGCGCAGCGCCCAGGGCGCCTGGCTGTCGATATATTGGTTGCAGGCGAAGACGGCGCGAAGCCAGGCCTCGATCCCCTGCGACAGCTCGAACCGCTCGAAATGGTCGGGGAGCTCGTCGCGGGTCGCGCGCCCGACCTTGCCCAGAAGCTCGGCATCGGCCTCGTCTCTCTTGCCTCCAAAAGGCAGGACCCCGCCGCAATTCCTTGCGACGAAAGACAAAGTACGCTGCGCGAGATTGCCGAAGCTGTTGGCGAGGTCGGCATTGACGCGGTTGACGATCGCCTCGCTCGTATAGGATCCGTCCTGGCCGAACGTCACCTCGCGCAGCAGGAAATAACGCAGCGGATCGACGCCGAAGACCCGGATCAGCTCGTCCGGGTCGACGACGTTGCCGACCGACTTGGACATCTTCTCGCCGCGCGACAGGAGCCAGCCATGGCCGAACACCTGCTTTGGAAGCGGCAGCCCCGCCGACATCAGGAAAGCCGGCCAATAGACGGCGTGGAAACGCACCACGTCCTTGCCGATGATATGGACGTCGGCGGGCCAGTAGCGGCGCCAGGCCTCGGTATCCTCCGGATAGCCGACGCCGGTGATGTAGTTGGTGAGCGCGTCGAGCCAGACGTACATCACATGATTGTCGCTGCCCGGCACCTTGACGCCCCAGTCGAAGCTGGTGCGTGAGACGGAAAGATCGGAAAGTCCCCCCTCGACGAAGCGAAGCACCTCGTTGCGTCGGCTCTCCGGGCGGATGAAATCCGGATTGGCCGCGTAGTGAGCGAGGAGCCTTTCCTGATAGGCGGAGAGGCGGAAGAACCAGCTCTCCTCGACGGTCCATTCGACCTCGGTGCCCTGCGGCGAGAGCCGCTCGCCGCTGTCGGCGGTGACGAGCTCCTTTTCGTCATAATAAGCTTCGTCGCGAACCGAATACCAGCCTTCGTAGCGGCCGAGATAGAGGTCGCCCGACGCCGCCATCGCCGCCCAGATCGCCTGGCTGGCGCGATGGTGGGCCGGCTCCGTGGTGCGGATGAAGCGGTCGAACGAGATGTTCAGCTTCTCGTCCATCGCACGGAAATAACCGGACATTTCCGTCGCCAGCTCGGCCGGCGTCACGCCCCGCTCGCGCGCCGTCTGGGCCATTTTGAGGCCATGTTCGTCGGTGCCGGTGAGGAAGAAGACGTCGCGGCCGCGCATCCTGTGGAAGCGGGCGATGGCGTCGGTGGCGACCGCCTCATAGGCGTGGCCGATATGCGGTCGTCCGTTGGGATAGCTGATCGCGGTCGTGATGTAGAAGGGCTCGGCCATCGCCGGGCGCGTAGCGGGGATGCAGGGCGCGATAAAGCCCCTGCCCCTTTGCATCGCGGCCCGTGCCCGGAGGTCAGGCCGCGGCCCGGTCCCCGGTCGAAGCGAGCGCCGCCAGCAGCCCGGCCAGCTCGAACGCCGTCGCCTGCGGATCGAGCGAAAGACGCCGCGCGGTGCCGGCAAGCTCCGTCGCCCGCTCGTACAGGGCCAGCGCCTCGGCGAGATCCCGGCCCCGCCTTCCCTTGGCGGAGGCCGCGATAAGCGTTGGAGCACGAGCGAGGAAGGCCTCGTAGCGCGGCTGGGCCGACTTGAGCGCGAGGCTCTGCGCCAACGCCGCGCGCCTGCCGTTAGTGACGTCGCCGCGCTCGGCCAGCTCGCGCAACGCGGCGTCGAGAGCGGCAATGTCGAGGCCGCGCCAGGCGATCGCGCGGCCCGGCGCGCCCTGCCCCGCCTCGACCAAGGCCCTTATCTCCGCCTCGTCGGCATCGGGAAGAGCGGCGCGCAAGGCCGACGCCATGACGTCGCTTTTGAGCGGTGCGAGGCGGAGCACCCGGCAGCGTGAGCGAATCGTCGGCAGCAGCCGCTCGGGCGAATGGCTGACGAGCAGGAAGACGGTGCTCGGCGGCGGCTCCTCCAGATTCTTGAGCAAGGCGTTGGCGGCGTTGCGCTCGAGATCGTCGATCGAGTCGATCACCACCGCTCGCCACGGCGACATGGAGGAGGTGGTGGCGAACAGGCGCTGCAGGGAGCGGACCTGGTCGACGGTGATCGAGCGGGCGAGCTCGGTGCCGCTTTCCCTGGTCAGCCGCTCGAGGCGGGCGAAATCGGGATGGCTGCCGGCGGCGACCAGCTTTGCGGCGGGATGTTCGTCCGGCACGTCCAGTCCCGGCGCGGCGACCGGGCCCGCGCCCTGGGCGAGCACCCGCAGCGCCGCCTTGTCGGCAAACAGCGCCTTGCCGATCCCCTGCGGCCCGGCGACCAGCCAGGCATGGTGAAGCCGGCCGCCGTCGAGCGCCGCGCGAAAGGCGGCCACCGCCTGGTCATGGCCGAAGAGCGGCGTCACAGCAGATCCTCCAGCGCCGCCAGCAGACGCGCCGTCACTTCCTCCACAGCACCTTCGGCGTTCACGACGCGAAAACGCTTCGGATCGTCCTCCGCCAATCTCTTGAACGCGTGCACGACGGCATCGTGATAGGAGCCAGACTTCCTTCCGAAGCGATCCAGCGTTCCCTCGTCTCGGGCGAATGAGCGGAAATACGCTTCGTCCATCGGCATTTCGAGGAGGAGCGTTCGGTCAGGGAGCAGGCCGCGGCTGCCGAACCTGTGGAGGTCCATGATCGCCTGCATCCCAACGCCCCCGGCGCCGCCTTGATAGGCCAGCGAGCTGTCCACAAAGCGGTCTGAGATTACCCACTTCCCATGATCGAGGGCCGGACGGATGACCTTCGCCACGTGATCTGCTCGAGCAGCGGCAAACAGAAGTGCTTCAGTCTCGGGCGTCCAACGGTCCACCTCTCCTTCCAGAAGCAAGCCGCGGATCTTTTCGGCTCCCGGCGTACCTCCGGGTTCGTGAGTTTCCAGGACTTCACGCCCCCGCTCCCGAAGGGCCGATGCAAGCGCCTTGGCTTGGGTGGACTTGCCAGTTCCCTCCCCGCCTTCGAGCGTGACGAAGCGGCCGGCCACCTCAACCGAGGCCGAGCAGGCTCTTGAGGCCGGCCCAGATGCGCGCGAAAATCCCTGCTTCGCCGACCGCTTTCTCGGCGACCAGCGGCGTCACCGTCGGCGGCATGTCGCCGGCCTGGACGACGAGGTCGGCGATATGCTGTCCCTGGGTGATCGGCGCCTTGATCGGGCCCTGATAGACGATGCGGGCGCGGATGTTCTGGCCGAGTCCGGCAGGGAAGGTCACGGCGAGCGGGCGGGGCGCGACCAGGCCGACACGGTCGTCGCTGCCGAGCTGGACCTGCGCCTCGGCGACCCGCTCGCCCTGGTTCAGCAAAGGCCGCGACTGCCAGGCGCGAAAGCCCCAGTCCATGAACTTGACCGATTCCTCGATCCGCTGGTTGGTGCTGCCGAGGCCGGCGACGACCATGACGAGGCGCCGCCCATTCTGCTCGGCCGATCCGGTGAAGCCGTAGCCGGCCTCGGCGGTGTGGCCGGTCTTGAGGCCGTCGGCGCCGGGGACGCGGCCGAGCAGCGGGTTGCGGTTGCCTTGGGTGATGGGCTGGTTGCTGCCGAGCGTTCGGCCCCAGGTGAATTCGCGAAGGCCGTAAAATTCGCGGTAGAGGCGCGGATGGTCGCGGATGGTCGCGGCGGCGAGCGTGGCGAGGTCGCGGGCGGTCGTGTAGGTGACGCCGTTGTCCGGCCAGCCGACCGGGTTGCCCCAATGCGAGTTGGCGAGGCCGAGATCGCGCGACTCGCGGTTCATCAGGGCCACGAAGGCCGCCTCGGTGCCGGAGATGCATTCGGCGAGGACCACGGTGGCGTCATTGCCCGACAGCGTAACGATGCCGTGGATCAGGTTCTCGACGCTGACCTGCTCGCCGGGCGACAGGAACATGGTCGAGCCGGCCTGCGGCCCGTGCCAGCGCTGCCAGGTTTCCGGGCGGACGGTGCACATCCGGTTCGGCTGCAGCTCGCCGCGCTCGATGAGGTCGAAGGCGACGTGGG
>DASVVV010000042.1:0-31137 GCA_036386375.1 Allosphingosinicella sp.
GTGGAAGACCTCCGAATCCGGATGCTCCATCACGAAGCGATCGAGGCGCTCGCAATCGCCGCGATCGGCGAGGTCGGTGAGCCGCACGGCGCCTGAGGCGAGCGCAAACGGCGCGTTCATGCCAGCCGCTCCCGCTCCGCCTTGGCGACCTGGTCGGTGCGGCCCCATTGATGTGATTCGAGCAATTTCATCAGCTTGGGCCGCATAGCTTCAAGATTGGTGTAATGGCGCAGCCGCGTCTTGAGTGGCGCGGCGATGCGCGGCTGGCCCGGATCGATTTCCCAGGGATGGAAATAGAAGATGGCCGGACGCCGGTCGACGCCGTTCACGCGCGAGATCGCCCAGTTCGAGAAGGCGTAAGGAAGCAGCCGGAAGAAGCCGCCGCCACCGGCCGCCATGCGCCGCCCGGCAAGCTCGACGGTCGTCACCGGAAGCTCGATGAGGTCGCTGTCGGCGAGCGGCCGCCAGGCGAAGCGCGGCGATTGCGGCCAGCCATAATGGTCGTGGCGGACCGGGGCGACGCTCGAGGAATAGGCATAGCCCTGCTCGGCCAGCACCCGATGCGCCCAGGGCGTGCGGGTGTCGATCGAGAAGCTGGGGGCGCGATAGCCGGATATCGCGACTCCGGCCGCGTCTTCGATCGCGGCGCGGGCGCGGGCGAGGTCGTCGCGGAACTCGGCTTCGCTCATCGTGAAGACGCGACGATGATCCCAGCCATGGCTGGCCACCTCATGGCCCGCTTCGGCGACGCAGCGGATCAGTGCCGGGTGGCGCTCGGCGACCCAGCCCAGCGTGAAGAAGGTCGCCTTGACGCCGGCCTCCGCGAACAGGTCGAGGACGCGTGACGTATTCACCTCGACGCGACGGGGAAGGGACTCCCAGTCGCCGCGCTCGATCACTTTTTCGAAGGCGCCGACCTGGAACCAGTCCTCGACATCGACGGAGAGAGCATTGCGCATCGGCTAAGCCGCGTGGGTGCGGTACGCCGTCTCCGGGCTGCTATTCTCGACCCAGTCGACGAGCAGCACGAGCACCCGCCGAAGCATAGCCTCCTGCTCCTCGGCCCGCGCCTCCAGCGCGGCGAGACGGTGTTCCACCATCGGATCGGGAAGCGCCGCGGGCTGCGGCGCGAGAGCGGGCGCGGGCGCCGCCTGCTGCTCGTTGGCCGGCTCGGCCAGCGGCGGGCGGGCGGACCGAAGCGGAAGCATCTTTTCGGGCGCCGGCACAACGGGACCTGAGTCCTCGCTTATGTCGGCGGCGATGGCCTCGACGACGTCGGCGGCGATGCTGTCGGTCTCCTCGAGCGCGGCATGGAGCATGACGCGACTGGCGAGCTGGTTGACGCGGCGAGGGATGCCGCCGCTCTGGGCGTGCAGGGCTGCGATGGCAGCCGCAGTGAAGTCGGGGCGGCCCTGCCAGCCGACCACCGAGAGGCGGTGGCGGACATAGGCTTCGACCTCGTCGGCGCCCATCGCTTCGAGATGGTGGGTGGCGATGACGCGCTGACGCAGCTGCTCGAGGCCCGGCGTGGCGAGCTTGTCGCGGAACTCGGGCTGGCCGAGCAGGACGATCTGGATCAGCGCCTTGCCCGCCACCTGAAAGTTTGAAAGCATCCTCAGCTCTTCGAGCGCCGAGACGGGCAGGTTCTGCGCCTCGTCGACGATCAGCAGTGTGCGCTTGCCCGCGCGAAGCTCCTCCTCGAGCCGCTGTTCGACCGCGTCGAGCAGCCGCGCCTTCTCGACCGAGCGGGTGGCGATGCCGAGGCCCTGAGCGGCCAGACGCAACATGTCGTCGCCTTCGACCTGGGTGGAGACGAGGCTGATCGCGTTCAGCCGCGCGCGGTCGATCGTCGCCATCAGATGCGCGACCAGCGTCGACTTACCCGCGCCGATCTCGCCGGTGACGACGATGAAGCCTTCGCCCTGGGCGAGGCCGTAGCCGAGATAGGCCATGGCCTTGCGATGGGTCCGGCTCTCGAACCAGAAGCGCGCGTCCGGCGTCAGCTGGAAAGGCTGTCCGGTGAGGCCGTAATGGTCGGTATACATGCTGCGTCTCCCTCGGCCGTCGCGCCGCTCAGAAGGTGTAGCTCAGGCCGAGCTGGCCGGAGGCGACGGTGCTGGCGTCTTCGCCGTCATCGGTGTGGTAGAGGCCGAGCGCCGCCAGCATGCGCAGCCGGTCGAGCATGAAGCTGCGGCTGTAGGTGGCGTTGGCGCCCGTGCTGAAGACCCGGTCGAAGCCGATCTCGTCGGTGTCGAACCAGCTGGCATACACGCCGAAGCTGATGTCGGACGTACGGGTGAGGCTGCGGCCGGTGGTGGCGTAGACGCTGAAATCCTCGTCGGTCGAACCGCCCAGCAGGTCGAAGCCGTCGTCGGCGGGGCGGCCATAGCGGCGGTGCGTGTAGTTCGCCCCCGCGCCCCAATTCCACATCCGGCCGCTGCCCGAGAAGACCAGGCTGGCGCCGCGCGCGCGGAAGCTGTTGCCGCGGATCGACTGGAGCGAGCGGTTCAGGCACACGCCCCGGCCCGGCTCGTTGCCGAAGACGCAGCCGCCCAGCCCGCCAGTCAGAGGATCGCGCCGGAAATTAGCATTGTCCGGCAAGTTCCTGAGATCGTTGATGAAGGAATTGCTGAACGTGCTTACAGCGTCGAACACCTCGACGCTCATTCCGAGCCGCGGCGTGAACCGGTGGGACAGCGACCCGGTGAGGGTCGTGCTGCCGTATCGGCGGCCGGCGCGCGCCTGGAGGGTGGTGCGGATCGTCGGGCGCCAGATCACCCCGGCATCGTAGATGATGCCGTCAGTCTCGTAGGTGAGCACTCGCGGCGCGTTGCGGTCGGCGACGGGCTCCCCGTCGGGGCCAATGACCGGCGCGCCGTCGGCGCCGCGGACCATGTCGCGCTGGCTCGCCTCGATATTCTCGTAGCCGACGCCGGCGGTGGCGGCGAGGGTCGGGCTGACCGGCACGACGACGTCGCCGCGCACGTAGCTGCCCTCGAATTCGTGGTCGAATTCCCCGTCGGAATCGGTGCGCTGATAGCCGGCATTGACGCCCCAGCCGACCGGGAGCCGGCCGCGTCCCGGCGCCATGCCGGCGCTGATATTGGCGGCGTGGGCGACGGCATCGCCATGGTCGTCCTCGACGCCGGCGCCGCTGTCGTCGTCGACGGCGACGTAGCCGACCCGGTAATTGGCGCTGACGTCGACCGGCCCCGCCTGCGTGGAGACGCTGGGCCCGGCATAAGCGCTGTAGACTTCGACCGAGGCGTCGCGGTCGGTCACTCCGAAGGCGCGCCCCTGGCCGCCGGTTCGGGTGGCGACGGCGCCGGCGTCGAACTGGGCGACGCCGGGGACGATCTGGACGGTGGCAACGGCAAGGCCCGAATGGACGTCGCGGTCGCCCACATCGCCGCTCCATTCGATGTTGCGTTGGTAGCGATAGCTCGCTTGCACGGCGACGCGCCGGGTCTGCATTCGCCCGTCCACGCCGGCGGCGACGCTGGTATAAGTGAGTGTGTCGCCGCCATCGAGGTCGGCGCTGACGACCTGGACGACCTCGAGATAGGGGCGGATCTCGCTACGGACGCGCGGCCGGCGCGAGCGCGGCGCCTCGGCCGGCGGCGGCGTCTCCTCGGCGGCGCCGGTGACGCCGTAAGCAACCCCGGAAGGCGGCGGCGGCACGTCCTGCGCCTGGGCGGCCGAGGCGGCGAAGAGGCTGAGGCCTGCGGCGAGCGCCAGGCGGCGGCAGCGGCGGCTGGAGGCGCGTTCAATCATCTTGGCCGTACCCGTCATAAGAGCCGAACTTACGCCCCGTGACGGCAATGCCTGCTGCGTTGAGGATGAGACCGACATGGTCGCACCCCGACAGCAGGCCGATCGTCTCGCGAAGGTCGGCTTCGGTTGTCTGATCGGCGCGCACGATCACCAGCACCTGGCCGACATGAGCGGCAAGGACGGGGGCGGGCGACGCCATCAGAGCGGGCGGCGAATCGAACAGGATTATCCGCTTTCTGTCGGCGGCGGCGAGCCGCGACAGCACTTCCCTCGTTCGCTCCGAAGCCAGTAGCTCCGGAACATTATTGGCTTTGGCGCCGGCCGGCAGGACCGAAAGGCCCCGAAGCTCGGTGCGGATCACAAAGTCTTCGGGGTCCACGTCCGGGTCGGCGAGCGCGTCGACCAGCCCGGGACCGGGCGCGATGCCGAGCGTGCGAAGGACGTCGGGCTTGGAGAAATCGGCGTCGACGAGAAGCACCTCGACGTCGCGCTCCCCGGCGAGCGAGAGCGCCATGTTGATGGCGCAGAAGCTCTTCCCCTCCCCCGACTGGGCGGAGGAGATCAGGACCGAGCGGCGCTTCTCCTCGGGCTGCGACACCCGCCGCTTGATCGAGGCGAGCAGCTGGCGTTTCACCAGTCGGAACTCTTCGGCGAGGCCGGTGACCGGCGCATCGGGCAGGATGAAGCCGGCGGCCGAGAGCGCCTCGCGGTCGACGGGAACGGTGCCATCATACCGCTGCGACAGCGCACGGTCGATGACAGGCCGCCGGGCACGCTCTGCGACGGACGGCTCCGGCGCGGGGGCCGGCTCGGGCGCGGTCTCTATCGGAAGCGGCGCGCGGGCGCGGAGCGCCGCGCCGAAATCATAGACCTCCGCGGCGCGCTCGAGCAGCGAAATTTTCGTATGTTTCATGTCGTTCCTCACGCCACGCCGCTTCGCTGCCAGAACTCCACCAGGATCAGGACGGCGTAGCTTGCCGCCAGCGCCGCTCCGGCGCCGCCGAACCAGACAAGCCGCTGCCGACGCCGCACCCGCTCGGGGGGCGTGATGACTTCGCTGACCGTCCCGATCACCGGCAGGCCGGTGACCGCCGCCAGGCGGTTGTGGGTCGGGAATGTGGTCTGAAGCTGCCCGGCGACGAAGGCGGCGGCGACGCCGGCGCCGGCGGCCAGGAACAGAATCAAAGTCAGGAAGATCGGGCGATTGGGGGCCGCCGGCGCCGAGGGGACGCTGGGCGGCTCGACGACCTGGACGTTGAGCGGCGTCGTGCGGGTCTGCACGTCGCTGCGCAGGCGCACCTGCTCGCGATTGGCGAGGATCTGGTCATATTGCTGCTTAAGCACGTCATAGTCACGGGTCAGCCGCGACTGCTCGGCGGCGAGGCCCGGCTCGGTCGCCTGGCGCGAGGAAAGCTGGGCGAGGTCGGACTGAAGCTGGTTGCGGCGCGAAAGCAGCGCGTTCAGCTGCGCCTCGCGCTCGGCCATCATCGCGCGCAGCGAGACATAGGACGGGTTGGGGGTGGCGCCGGCGCCGCCGCCGCGCCGCTCGGCCGCGGCATAGGGGCGCAGGCGGGCGATCTGCTGGCGCAGCGCGACGATGTCGGGATGCTGATCGGTCCAGCCGCGCGCCAAATTCTGGTTGAGCTGCGCCTCGAGGCCGGCCACCTGGCCGGCTGCGGTGGACGGTGCTTCCGCCATTCCGGGCAAATTCTGCGGAGTGGAGGAAAGCTGGCCGCGCATCGCGTTGACGGCGCCCTGGGCGGCGACGATCTGCTGCTCGATGTTCCCGAGCTCGGCGCGGGCCGCGGACATGCGCTGGATGATCGAGCCTTCGCCGGGAAGCAGGCCCATGAAGCGCTGCTCGAACTCCATCCGGCGCTGCTCGGCTTCCTGAAGCTGGCGCTCGCGCCGCCGCAGCTCCTCGTCGAGGAACTGGAGCGACTGGCCGGTCTCGCGCCGGTCACCGGTCAGGTTCTGCTCGACGAACAGGTCGATCAGGCCCTGGACCGTGGCCGCCGCGGTGCGGGCGTTCTGACCGTTGGAGAAGCCGGAGATGTTGGAGCTCGCACTGATCTCGATCATGCCGTCGGGCTGGGCGACGATCAGGATGCGCTGGCGAAGCGCGGAGACGATCCCGCTGAGGTCGCTCTCGCTGGCGACCAGCGAATTGAGGTCGGTGCGGCGGACCACCCGGACCAGATTCTCGTTGGAGGTCAGGGTCTGTTTCAGGCGAAGCAGCTGGTTTTGCCGCTCGTCGGGGGTAATCCCGACCTGGGTGGGCAGGATCGACTGCATCTGCACGAAAAGCTTGGCCTTCGCCTCGTAGCTGTTGGGGATGAGCGCGATCACCAGCCAGCCCAGGACGGCGACGCCCCACGCCACCGCCATGGCGAGCCAGCGGCGCCGCCAAATCTGGTGGATCGCGATCCTGACCTGTTCGTAAAGTCCGTCCATCGGGAGCTATCGTCCTTCGAAAGGCTGAGCGGGCCGGGTCAGAACATGCTCTCGGGGATGATGATGACGTCGCCCGGCTCGAGCCGGACGTTGGCGCGCACGTCGCCGCGGCGAAGCAGGCTGGCGATGCGCAGGTCGAACTGGCGCTGGCGGCCGGTGGTCCGGTCGTAGCGGATAAGCCGGGCGCGATCGCCGGCGGCGAATTCGGAAAGGCCGCCGACCGCGATCATCGCGTCGAGCAGCGTCATGTTCGCCCGATAGGGCAGAGCGGCGGGACGCTCGGTCGCGCCGACGATGCGGATCTGCTGGGCGAAAGTCCCCTGTGGCCGGTCGACCATGACGGAGACCAGCGGATCCTGGATGTAGCGGGCGAGGACGACGCGGATGTCCTCGGCGAGCTGGCCCGGAGTCTTGCCGACCGCGACCATGTCGCTGATCAGCGGCGTCGTGATGCGGCCGTCGGGGCGGACCTGGACTCGGGCGCCGAGCTCGGGATTGCGCCACACGAAGACGGTGAGCTCATCCGAAGCGCCGATCACGTAATTCTCGCTGACCTGCTGCGAGGTCTCGACGAAGCTTGCCGGCGGGAGCGATTGGCCGACGCGGCTGCCGCCAGCGCAGCCGGCGAGCAAAGCGGCCCCGGCGGCGGCGAGGAGGAGACGGGAGTGGTTGGCAAAAACGCGCATATACGGGCCCTCTTCATCTGCTCCCTTGCCTGCACCTTCTGTCCCGCAGCGGGATCGGAGGGCGCAGGATTTGGGACTGCTATGGCCCGAAGAGGTAAAATTACGGTTAGGAACAAGGGGCGTTTGAGCCGCGTCCCAGAACGGGACCGAGGGTCGTCAGCCGTTAATCCGCTCCGCCGAGCGCGATCTCGGAAGCCGGGTGCTGGGCAAGAAAGTCCTGAGGGCTCGCGGACAGGCCGTAAGCACCGGCCAGGAACACGGCGACGAGGTCGCCAGGACCCGCGGCCGGCGTCATGACGTCATCGGCGAGGCGGTCCAACGGTGTGCAGAGGCAGCCGACGATGCTCACTTCCTCTACGGGCAGCGCCCCGAAGCGCGACGCGATCGCCACCGGATAGTTGCGGCGGACCACCTGGCCGAAATTGCCGGAGGCCGCGAGCTGGTGGTGCATGCCGCCGTCGGTGACAAGGAACGTCTTGCCGTGGCTGACCTTCCGGTCGACGATGCGGGTGAGATAGACGCCCGCCTCCCCCACCAGCCAGCGCCCGAGCTCGATAGCGAAACGCGTATCCGCGAGGACCGCCGGCCGCGACGCCAAGGTGGACGAAATGGACGCCCCGACCGCCTCGACGTCGAGAGGCTGCTCGCCGTGGAAATAGGGGATTCCGAAGCCGCCGCCGAGATTGACCAGCATCGGCGTCGCCCCGGCCGCCTCCGCGAGCTCTGCAGCCAAAGCGACGGTCGCGCTCTGCGCCTCGATCAACGCATCGGCCGCGAGCGCCTGCGAGCCCGCGAAGATATGAAAACCCCGCCACTCGCCTCCGCCGTCCAGGATGCGCCGCACCAGCGCGGGGACACGCCCGGCATCGACGCCGAACGGCTTGGCGCCGCCGCCCATGCGCATGCCCGAGCCCTTGATCTCGAAATCGGGATTGACCCGCACCGCGAGCCGCGGCGTTCGGCCGAGCTTGGCGGCGATGGCGAGGGCGCGTTCCACCTCACCTTCGGATTCGCAATTGAGTGTGGCTCCGGATTCGATCGCTTCGCCGAGCTCGGCATCGCGCTTGCCCGGGCCGGCGAAGCTGATCGCCGAGGGGTCTGCGCCGGCCTTCATCGCCCGGCGAAGCTCCCCGCCCGAGGCGACGTCGAGGCCGTCGACCTGAACCAGAACATGTCTCAGGATCGGCGCATAAGAATTTGCTTTTATAGCATAATGCAGATCGATGCCGGCGAAGGCCGCGCGGAAGCGGCGGATCTGGCGATCCACCAGAGCAAGGTCGTAAGCGAACAGAGGTGTATCGCCCGCCTCCGCGACAAGCGCGTCGGCGCGGCGGCCGCCGATCAGCAGCATGCCGTCGGCGTCGGCTTCGAAGCCTGCCGGAATCGCGCCCATCGGCTTGGTCATGCCATTAGCTCGTTCTTCAGCTCCACCCGGTCGAGCTTGCCGTTTGGAGAGCGCGGCAGCTCGTCGCGCCAGACGATAGGCCCGGGCTGCATAAAATTGGGTAACTGGCGTTTGAGGAATGCGCGCAGCTCCGCCTCCGCGTCGCGCCGGTCGGGACGGACGACGAGTGCGATGGCCTCGCCGAGGCGCGCGTCGGGAAAGCCCAGCGCCACCGCCTCGTAGACCAGGCCCGAGGCGATTGCCGCCTCCTCGACTTCGGTCGGGCTGACGCGGTTGCCGCTGGTCTTGATCATCCCGTCCTCGCGGCCAACAAAGTAGAGCAGCCCTTGGGCGTCGCTCCGGACGCGGTCGCCGGACCAGACGGCGGTGCCGCCATAAGTCGAATGCGCCGGCGCCGGCTTGAAGCGCTCCGCCGTGCGCGCCGGATCGTTCCAATAGCCCTGCGCGACCAGCGGCCCGGCATGGACCAGCTCGCCCTCGTCGGAGGGCTTGCCGTCCGCGTCGACGATCATGATTTCCGCAAACGGGATCGCGTTCCCCATCGAATCGGGATGATCGTCGAGCAGCTCGGGCTCGAGAAAGGTGGAACGGAACGCCTCGGTGAGGCCGTACATGGAATAGATATCGGCGGCGGGAAAGATTTCGCGCATCCGCCGGATCACCGATGGCGCCAGCTTGCCGCCGCTATTGGTCAGCCGCCGAAGCGACAGCGCCGCGCGGGGCGGCCAGACCGCCTCGATCAGCTGAACCCAGAGCGGAGGAACGCCAGCCAAGGTACTGATCTGATGCTTTTCCACCGCGCGGATGACGTCGCGCGCGGCGAGGAATTCGAGCGGCACGACCAGCCCGCCCGCGGCCCAGGTCGAGAAGAGCTGGTTCTGCCCGTAATCGAAGCTGAAGGGGAGCACCGCCAGCACCCGATCGCGAGATTCGAGTCTCAGATAATGAGCGACGCTGACCGCGCCGAGCCACATATTGGCGTGGCTGAGCATCACTCCCTTGGGCCGCCCGGTCGAGCCGGACGTGTAGAGCAAGGCCGCCAGGCCGTCGGGGTCGTGGTCCGATATTGCTAATGGATTAGCCGTTGAGAACAGCGCCTCGCCTGCTTCTTCTTCGAGGGTGGTACAGGCGGCGGGGATGTCGTCGGGCTCGAGGGTGGCGAGGCGGGCGCGGCCTGAGATCAGCATTGCCGCACCGCTGTCCGCGAGGATGTGGGCGACCTGCGTCCGCTTGAGCAGCGGGTTGATCGGCACGTGGACCAACCCAGCCCGCGCCGCGGCGAGCGGGAGCAGGCTCGTCATTCGGCCCTTCGGCAGCCAGGTCGCGACGCGGGCCCCCGGTTCGAGGCCCCTCGCCGTCAGTCCTGCCCCGAGCGCGCCGACCGCCTGCTCGAGCCCGGCATAATCGAGGAGACCTTCGCGCGTCAGCAGCGCCGGGGCGGCCGAATCGCCGCGCCGGGTGAGATGATCGAGCGGATAAGGGGTTGGATCGGGACTTTGCACCTTCACTCCGGCTCAAAAGGCGCCAATGATAGGGTCGGCCGCAGGGGGCATAAAGCGCGATGGTTAATGTTGAGCTTTTTCAGGATTTCGATTCCGTCGAGCGAGATTCCGGCGGCCGCCTCGCCCGCGACGCCCAGCCGAGCCTGTTCGCGCGGCTGGACTGGTTCCGGCTGATCGCCACGCATTGCCCGCCGCCCGGGCGCCCGCTGGTGCTGCGCGGCCGCGCCGGCAACCGCACGGGCTGGCTGTTCCTGGCGATGGACCATCCGCGCGCCGAAGCCCTCGCCGCCTGGTATTCGCTGCGTTTCGACATGGTCGGAAGCCGGGAGGAGGATGTGGTGACGGCGCTGGCGGCGGCGCTTCGCGACGGCGGCGTCGCCGAGCTCGAGCTGGCGCCGATCGAGGATCCGGAGCCGCTGAAGAACGGCTTTCGCGCCGCGGGCTGGAGCGTCGCCGTCGCGCCCAAGACGTCGAACTGGCGGGTGGCCACCGAGGGGATGGATTTCGAAAGCTATTGGGCGAAGCGGCCGGCCCGGCTTCGCAACACCGCCAAGCGACGCGCCAAGGGCGCCGAGCTCGATATCCAGATCCACGACCGCTTCGACGAAGCCGCCTGGGCCGAATATGAGGCGGTCTACCGCGCCAGCTGGAAGCCCGAGGAAGGCTCCTTCCCTTTCCTGCGCGCGCTGGCCGAGCAGGAGGGCGCCGCCGGCACGCTTCGCCTCGCTATCGCCCGAAGCCACGGCCGGCCGGTGGCGGCGCAACTCTGGCTGGTCGAAAATGGCCAGGCGACCATCCACAAGCTCGCTTATACCGAGGACGCCAAGGCGATGTCGCCGGGCACGCTGCTGTCGATGGCGATGTTCCGCCGCGCGATCGATGAGGACCGCGTGAAGGCAATCGATTACGGCACCGGCGACGAGCCCTACAAGGCCGACTGGATGGACGAGAAGCGCACGCTTTGGCGGTTTACGGCCTATAACAAGCGCACCCTCAAAGGCCTCGCCGGCGCCGCCCGCGCCTGGGCCTCCACGCTTGCCGCCCGTCGGCGGAGCCGGTAGGCGCGGCGGCGCAAGGGAGACCCATGGACGCCGCGTTCAACGACGAAGAAGAGGTCGACAGGACGCTCCGCGCCGTGCTGGTCGACGTGCTCGGGCTGCCGGAAGAGCGGGTCGCCGGCTTCGATGAATCGACGCCCCTGTTCGGCGCCCTTCCCGAATTCGATTCGATGGCCGTGGCTGGGCTATTGACCGAGCTCGAGGAGCGGCTCGGCATCGTCATCGACGACGCGGATGTCGATGCCGACATGCTGGAGACGTTCGGCTCGCTCCTCACCTTCGCGCGGGCCAAGGCACTGCAGTGAGCGGCGCGGGGCTGGGCTACGAGCCTTTCGCCAGCGCGGCCCGACAGGAATGGATGACGCGGATCGGCGCGCGCGAGGCGCCTCCGGTGCTGTTCGTGCCGCCCTTGTTCGAGGAAATGAACCGGACCCGCGCGCTGATGGCCGCCGCGATGCGGGCGCTGGCGGGGCGCGGCCACGGCTGCTGGCTCCCCGACTTAGGCGGCACCGGCGAGAGCGAGGCGGCGCTCGAAAGCGTAGGCTGGGACGACTGGCGAAGTGACGTCATGGCGGCCGCGGAGCATGTCCGCCGTGGCGCCGCGACGCCGCCGCTGGTGGTGTCGCTTCGCGGCGGCGGCCTGATCGACGATGGCGCAGAGGCCATCGGCTGGTGGCGCCTCGCCCCCGTGCCCGGCAAGTCGCTCGCCCGTGACATGGTCCGGGCCGGGCTAGCGGGCGTGGAGTGGGCCGGTTACGCCCCGTCGGCGGAGCTTCGCGCGCGGCTTGAGGAAGCGGTGCCGGCGGAACCTGCACGGCTTCGGGTGGCGCGGCTGCAGAGCGAGGCGGCCGCCGCCGACGTCAAGCTCGCCGGCCCGGCGCTGTGGCGGCGCTCGGAACCGGGCAATTCATCCGAGCTGGCCGAGGCGATGGCGGCCGATATCCACGCCTGGTCCGATGCATGCGCCGCCTGCTGACCTTCACCTGCGAAGGGACGGAGCTCGGCGGCTCGCTGGATGCGGCGGAGGGCGCCGTCGGGCTGCTGATGGTGACGGGCGGCTCGCAGACTCGCGTCGGTTCGCACCGAATGTACGAGCGACTCGCTAAAGGTTTGTCGGAACGAGGCTTTTCCTGCCTGCGGTTCGACCGGCGCGGGGCTGGCGATAGCGCTGGCGCGGATCCCGGCTTTCGCGGCAGCGCGCCCGATATCGCCGCGGCCGCGGCGGCGCTGCGGCGGGAGGCGCCGTCGGTGCGGCGCGCCTACGGCTTCGGCCTGTGCGACGGCGCGACCGCCCTCGCGCTGTTCGGCGCCGAAGCCGGCCTCGACGGCCTGCTCCTGGTCAATCCCTGGCTGGTCGAGGCCGAAGCCGGCGATCCCGCCGCCGCGGCGGTGAAGGCCCATTACCGGCAGCGGCTGACCAGCCTCGGCGGCTGGAAGCGGCTGCTGACCGGCGGCGTCGACTACCGGAAGCTCGCACGCGGGATAGGCAAGGTCGCCCGCGGCGACGGCGACGCTTCGCTCGCGGCCGACGTGGCTGCGTCGCTGAATCGCGGCCGGCTCCCGGTGCAGCTCGTCCTGGCGGTGGGAGACAATACTGCCATCGCCGCCGAGCATGAGATAAATTCTAAAGACTTCAAGGGATTGTTAGACGAACCTCAGAAGATCGATACGGATTCCCATACCTTCGCGCGGCCAGGGGACGAGGCGGCTTTGCTCGAGGCGGCGACGGAGGCGCTGCGGCGCCTCGAGGCGGCGGTCAAGCCTCCTGGAGGCTCCTGACCGGCTTTGCCTCGAAGTCGGCCTCGGCGAGGAATTTCTCGGCGTCGAGGGCGGCCATGCAGCCGGTGCCGGCGGCGGTGACCGCCTGGCGGTAGACCTTGTCCATGACGTCGCCGCAGGCGAAGACGCCGGGGATCGAGGTGCGGCTGGTTCCGGGCTCGACCGGGATATAACCGTCCGCATCGAGCTCGAGCCGGTCGCGGAACAGCTCGGTGGCGGGCGAATGGCCGATGGCGACGAACGCGCCTTGGGTAGCGAGCCGCTCGACGGCGCCGCTGCGCGTATTCCTGAGGTCGACCGCGATCAGCCCCTCGGGCGTGCCGGCGCCGACGAACTCGGCCACCTCCCGATTCCACATCACCTTGATGTTGGGATGGGCGAACAGCCGCTCCTGAAGGATCTTCTCGGCGCGCAGCGAATCGCGGCGGTGGATCAGGGTCACGTCCTGGCTGTGGTTGGTCATGTAGAGCGCTTCTTCGACCGCGGTGTTGCCTCCGCCGATCACGATCACCTTCTTGCCGCGATAGAAAAAGCCGTCGCAGGTCGCACAGGCGGAGACGCCCTTCCCTTTCAGCCGCTCCTCCGAGGGGAGATTGAGCCATTTGGCCTGCGCCCCGGTGGCAATCACCAAAGTGTCGCCGACATAGACCGCGCCGCTGTCGCCGAGCATCCGGAACGGGCGGCGGGCGAGGTCGACTTCGACGATATGGTCCCATTCCATTTTAGCGCCGACATGCTCGGCCTGCTTCTCCATCTGCTCCATCAGCCACGGGCCCTGGATCACGTCGGCGAAGCCCGGATAATTTTCGACGTCGGTGGTAATGGTGAGCTGCCCGCCCGGCTGGATGCCCTGGACGACGATCGGCGCGAGCCCGGCGCGGGCGGCGTAGATGGCGGCGCTGAGGCCGGCGGGGCCGGAGCCCAGGATCAGCATTCGGCTCGAATGGGTGGCGGCCATGGACTGGAGTTAGGAGCCAGTCCGGGCCGGCGCAATGGTGGATTTGCCCGGCCCCGGCGGCGCTGGTAGAAGCGCGCCGATCCCGCTTCCCAGCTTCAAGAGGCCCGCCATGACCGCCCGCGAAAACCCGATCGGCCTCGACGGTTTCGAATTCGTCGAATTCACCAGTCCTGACCCCGAAGCGCTGGCGGGCCTGTTCGCGAAGCTCGGCTTCACCCATGTCGGCGATCACCGCCGCCTCGCCGTCCGCCGCTACTGCCAGGGCGACGTCAACTTCCTCCTCAACATGGAGCCGGCGGGGCACGCCGCCGAGTTCCGCGGCGCTCACGGCCCGTCCGCCAGCGGCATGGCCTTCCGGGTAGCGGACGGGAAGCGCGCCATCGATCTGGCGGTCGAGCGCGGCGCGAGCGCGAGCCGGGGAGAGCTCGGGCTCCCCGTGATCGAGGGGATCGGCGGCTCCTACCTCTATCTGGTCGACGGGGCAGCTGCGAAGCGGCTCTACGAGGAGGAATTCGAGACGATCGCCTTGTGCGGCCCCGGCGCCGGCCTCCACACGCTCGATCATCTCACTCACAATGTGAATCGCGGCCGGATGGACCATTGGGCGCGGTTCTACGAGACGGTCTTCAACTTCAGGCAGATCCGCTATTTCGACATTGAGGGCCAGCAGACGGGCCTGCTCTCGCGCGCGATGACGGCGCCGGACGACAAGATCCGCATCCCCTTGAACGAGAGCCAGGACGATTACAGCCAGATCGCCGAATATCTGAAGGAATATAAAGGCGAGGGTATCCAGCACCTCGCTTTCGCCACCGACGACATCTTTGCGACCGTCGACATCCTCCGCGCCAACGGGGTCCGGTTTCAGGACAGCCCGGATACCTATTACGACATGATCGACCAGCGCCTCCCAGGCCACGGCCACGACGTTCAGGCGATGCGCGACCGGCGCATCCTGATCGACGGCTCGCCCGAGACCGGCGAAGGCCTCCTCCTCCAGATTTTCACCGAGAACATGATCGGCCCGATCTTCTTCGAGATCATCCAGCGCAAGGGCAATGAGGGCTTCGGCGAAGGCAATTTCAAGGCGCTGTTCGAATCGATCGAGCTCGACCAGATCCGCCGCGGCGTCATCCCCCAGAAAGCCGACGCCTGAGGCGGCGGCGAGTGTACGTCCCGCCCGGCTTCGCGACTGTCACGCCCTACATCTTCGCCGAAGATGCCGGGGCCTATGTACGCTTCCTCGTCGAGGCTCTGGCCGGCACCGAGACGGTGCGGACAGAGCGTCCGGACGGCCGCATCGCCAACTGCCAGGTCGCGCTCGGCACGGCGACGGTGATGGTCAGCGAGGCGAGCGAGCCCTTTCCGCCGAGCCGGTCGTCTTTCTACCTTTATGTCGAAGACGCCGATGCGGCGATGGAACGTGCGCTCGCCAACGGGGCGACCCCCGTAATGGACGTGGCGGACATGCCCTATGGCGACCGTCAGGGCGGGGTGGCCGATCCCGGCGGCAACATCTGGTGGATCTCGCAAAGGCTGGTCCACGAGCCTTACTCCCCCTGAGGTGGCGCCGCCGCGGCTCGACTGGCGGACGAAGGGGCTGCCGCCGCGCGCCGAAGGTCTGAGCGGCGAGGATATCGGGCGGCTCGGGCTCAGCCTGATCGACGGCGATTTGATGATGCCGGCGGCGGTGATTCGCCAAGAAGCGCTCGCCTCGAACATCGCGGCCATGCAAGCCTTTGCCGAGCGCATCGGCGCCCGCCTCTGCCCGCACGGCAAGACGACGATGAGCGGCGAATTGTTCGCGATGCAGTTCGAAGCCGGGGCCTGGGGCCTCACCGCGGCGACCGCGCATCACGTGCGCGTCTACCGCCGGCTGGGAATCTCTCGGATCTTCCTCGCCAACCAGCTAGTCGGCGCCGCCGACGTGGACTTCGTGCTGGACGAGCTCGCCCGCGATCCCGGCTTCGACTTTTACTGCCTCATCGACTCTGGCGAGGGAGCCACCCTGCTGGCCGAGGCGGTCGAAAGGAGCGGCTGCCGAAGGGCGGTGCAAGTGCTGGTCGAGACCGGGACCGAAGGCGGCCGCGCCGGGGTGCGCAGCTCCGCACAGGCCGTGTCGCTGGCCGAGCATGTCGCCGCCTCGCCAGCCCTTGCGCTTCGCGGCGTCGAGCTGTTCGAAGGCATCCACATGCGCGACGGCGGCCGGCCGGAAGCCTGCGCCATTCTCGGACTCGGCGTGTCGGCGGCCGAGGATATCGCCGATCGCGGCTTGTTCGGCGACGGACCGATCCTCGTCTCCGCCGGCGGCTCGGCCTTTCTCGACCTGTGCGCCGACCGCCTGCCTGGCGAGCTGGCCGGGCGGCCGGTAGAGCGGGTAATCCGCCCCGGCTGCTACGTCACCCATGACAGCGGCATTTACGAGCGCCTGACGCGGCCCGGTGGCTCGAGCCTATCCGGGCTGCCGGAGCTGCGCCACGCGCTCGAGGTGTGGGCTGTGGTGCTGTCTGTGCCGGAACCGGGGCTGGCGATCGTCGGCGCAGGCAAGCGCGACCTCTCCTTCGACGTCGAAGCGCCGCGGGCCCTGTGGCGCCACCGCCTCGGCAGCGGCGGCGCGCCACTGGCGGCCGATGACATGAGGGTCGTCTCCTTATGGGACCAGCATCTCAGTCTCGCGGTCCAGCCCGGAAGCATCGCCGTCGGCGACCTGGTGGGGTTCGGCATCTCGCACCCCTGCGCCACCTTCGACCGCTGGCGGGCGCTGTTCCTCGTCGATGAAGGCTATCGAGTGCGGGGCGCGGTGACGACGCTCTTCTAGGCGTTGTCGCCCTCGGCCTCACCGGCGCGATAATCGAGGCGGCGGCCGTGCAGCGTCGGGCGCGGCTCGCGCGCGAACTGGGCTTTCAAGGAGCGAGTCAGCTGGCCCAGCGCCTGCTGGACCTCGGCCGGAAGCGAGAAATAGGCCGACAGCAACTCGCTCGCGCCGGCGTTAAGCCACTCCCCTTCGCTGCGCCGCCCTGACAGAATGTAGACGATATCGACCTGCGCCGTGGCGAGGCGGGCAAGATAATCGGCTCTGAGCTCGCGCCGGTCATTTTCGTAGAGGCTCTGTTTTGGAACGTCGGTGCCGACCAGCGCGGCGAATTCGGCCTGTTTGAGGCCCAGCCTCTTGCGTTCTTCAGCCAGTCGCGTGCCAAAACTCATCTGTTTCGAAAAGCCCTGCTTGACAATTCCACGAAAAGCGCTGAACAAGAAAGCGACTTCTCCGCCCCGAGAATTGCATCGCATATGACCAATCCGTTTGTCGCGCGCAAATTTGGCGTGCCCCTCGGCATGCGGAGGTCGGAAGCCCCGGCTCGACCCGTGACCGCAGGCAGGCCGGCGCGGTGAGCGAGAAAGAAAATCCCTCTTATTCGCCGCGGGAGGTCCTGCTGGCCGCCGCCGCAAGGGCCGTCCTCGCCGCCTTTCGCGATCCGCTCGAGCATAAACGGCTCTCCGCCCCCGCCACCGCGACGCTGCGGGTTCTCGAGGCGGCGTTGGAGCTCTATGCCGAGCCGCTGCCGCCGCCCCGCCAGCCGCCGCTCGACCCTTAATTTACGGCTTCCGGCCTCTTCGCGTCACCGGTAGAAGCCATGCAAGGGGAGAAGAAATGGCGGCGGCAACGGTGGCGAAGTCGAAATTGAAGGCAGTGGGCGGCGAGCCCGATTCGCCGCGCTGGGAGGAGGATGCGCTCGGGTTCCTGGTCGCGCCGGCGTCCCAGCAGACTTTCCTCGACGACTATTACGAAGCCAAGCCGCTGATCAACGTGCGCGGCGAGCCGGACCGCTATGCGGACCTCCTGACGCTCGACATGCTCGACCATTTCATCGCCAGCGCCGACCTGCGCGAGGGGATGATCGAGGTCACCAACCGCAAGAACCGGATCTCGCCCGATTCCTACGTCGACGACCGCGGCCGCGTCAGCTCGGTCGCCGTGGCCGAGCATTATATGCGCGGCGCGACCATCATCCTTCCCCACCTTCACGATTCGATGCTGAACCTGGGCGAGTTCTGCCGGTCGCTGGAGGAGGTCTTCTCCTGCCACGTCCAGACCAACATCTACCTGACGCCGTCCGGCAACCAGGGTTTCCCGCCCCATTACGACAATCACGACGTGTTCGTAATGCAGCTTTCGGGGGCTAAGGCGTGGCGGCTCTATGGGACGCCGGTGGAGATCCCGTTCCGCGGCGAACGGTTCGAGCTCACCCGCCACGAGCCCGGCGAGGTGACGCAGACCTTCACGCTGGCGGCGGGCGACTGCGTCTACATCCCGCGCGGGCTGATGCACGATGCGGAAAATGTCGGCGAGGAGCCGTCGCTTCACATCACGGTCGGGCTGATCACCAAGACCTGGGCCGACCTGATGCTCGAGGCAATCTCCGAGCTGGCGCTGAGCGAGCCCGATTTCCGCCGCTCGCTTCCGGCAGGCTTTTCGGCCCGGGAGTTCGACCGGGAGGTGGCGCGGCGGCATTTCGACAAGCTCACCCGCCTGGTCGCCGACAAAGCGAGCATGGACAATGCGTTCGACCTAATGGCCGACAATTTCGTCCGCGGCCGCCGCGCCAATGTCTCCGGAGTGATCGCCGGCGCCCACGGGTTCAGCGAAGGCGACCGTTTCCGCCGCCGCCGCTTTCTGCCGTGGAACGTTGCCGACGACGAGGGCAAGCTGGTGCTGATCGGCCCGGGTGGCGACCTCCAGCTCAAGGAGGGGGACGGCGACGCCCTCGACGTCGCCTTATCGGGCAAGGAGTTCACCGCCGCCGACCTCCCCGGCGAGGCGCCCGCGGAGCTGATCCGCACGCTTTGGGCGGCGGGCTTCGTCGAGCGGGTCGCCTAGCCCGCGGCATTATCCGTCGGGTTCGCGCAATGCCTCGCAATGGTCGCGCACGGCCTTGACCAAGGCGAAGTCGCCAGCTTGACGCGCGACGCGCTCGCCCTCGGCACAATCGCCGGTGCGGACGATCTCGCCGACCCGCTCGCCGAGCGCCCGGCCCTGATTTTGGAGGGTCTCGCGACCGCTGCCGGCGGCAGTGGCATAGTCCTCGCGGACGCGTTCGACGGCCTCGCGCTCGACCTTCATCGAATCGCTGTTGGCGCGGTCCCAGCCGGTCCACAGACTCCGAAAGTCGGGCTGGCGGGGCGCCGACTGCGGCTGGGCAAAGAGCGCCGCCGGCGCCGCGGCGAAGGCCAGCACGGCAAAGGCGGCGATAGGGCGGGGCTTCGACATCATGCGAACATGGGTGCTTGGGCAGGGCCGGGCAAGGCTTCGAAGCGACCGCAAAGGCTTGCAAAACGCGCCCGAAGGCCTGAAACCTGATCCCAGCTCACACAATCGACAAAAGGGGGTCACGATCATGAAGCCAGTTGCGATTTGCCTCGGCGCGTTGCTTGCTCTCGGCGGCTGCAACGTCGCCTCGGAGGAGGACCAGCTCGAAAACGCGATCCGCGAGAATCTGTCGAACCAAGGGACGGTGCAGGAGGTCGAACTCACCAAGACCGACGAGAACAACATGACCGGCCATGTCATGATCCGCGAGAATTCCGGGCGGACCGGGCGCCTCAACTGTACCGCGCAGCGGACCTCGGGCTCGAGCTTCAACTGGCGCTGCTCGCCGGCGATCGACGAGCAGGTGCTGACCGAGATGGAGAACGTCATCCGCCAGGAGCTGTCGCAGCAGGCGACGGTCGTGTCGGTCGAGATGAACCGCCAGAATGACGACAACCACATGAGCGGTTTCGCAGTGGTCCGCGACGCCGCCGGCACTGAGGTGCGCGCCAACTGCACTGCCGAGCGCGACGCCACCAATATCGGCTCGTTCAACTGGGAATGCCGGCCAGCCGAGGGGGCGCAGGCTGCCGAAGGCGGCGGCGGCGGCAACAAATAGCGCCTCGGCCGAGGTTGAAAGCGGCGGCGGCGGCCCTATCTGCCGCGCGAGAGGAAACCTGATCGGCGTCTCTCCAGGAAGGAGCTTCGCATGATCGACATCAGCCATATCCTGGTGCTTAGCCAGGCCGATTTCACGCGGCGGCGGGTCCGGTCGCTGTTCGACGTCCCCGATGCGGAGGTTTCGATGCCGACGCGGCTGCGGCGACGCCTTCGCCTGCGCTGAGCGATTTCGCCCGGCTGCGGCCGGGGTGGTAGCGGAGGAGGGACTTGAACCCCCGACCTTGGGATTATGATTCCCCTGCTCTAACCAGCTGAGCTACTCCGCCCCGTCCGGGCCGGCGCGGCCGCCCGGGGCCCGCGCGCCGGCGCTATAGGAAGCGCCGCAATCAGGGTCAACTGGAGCGCCCGCGGCCGCATTTCAAGGTCGGGCGCCGGCAGGCGCGCGCCGGAACCGGCTGCCCCGGCCCTCGTTTCGTTGCGCGAAGGGGAGCACGGAGAAGCCTCATGGAACTGCTTACCCCGCTGGAAACGCTGTGCCGGCTAATCCTTCGCGCCAAGGAAGCCGAGGCGCAGGTGCCGGCCGCCGACCCGGACGAGGATCCGGACAATGTCGACGACTTCGACGATGAGGGCGAGGACCAGGCGCTGTCGGTCCTCGAGGACGAGCTTAACAGCGGTGTCGAGGAGGAGATCCAGGCAACACTCGACGACCTCGCCGACGACCAGCTCGCCGAGACGCTCGCGCTCGCCTGGGTCGGCCGCGGCACCTACGATACGAGCGAGTGGGACGACGCGTTCGCCGAGGCGGGCGAGCTCAGCCCGGACGAGCGAATCGACGAGTTGCTCGACATGCCCCTGCTCGCCTCCCACCTCGAGGCCGGTCTCGCCGCCTTCGACTATAGCTGCGAGGGTGTCGGTCAGATAGACTGACGCTTATCTGCGAAAAGGATGCGTTTTGAGCGGCTGCCAGGGGCCGCCGAGATAGCGCCACGAGGCCAGCGCGCGGATCGCCAGCGGCCGGGGCTCGAAGGCGCCCTGTAGCTGCCTCTGCAGCGCGCGCGCCGCGCGCGTCGCGACCTTGTTCTGGATGGTGACGTGCGGCCGCCACGGCGCCTTGTCCTGCGGCGTCAGCAGGCCGTGAAAGGCCTCCGCGAGGTCCTCGCGCAGCGCTTCCAGATCCGGAGTGACGACGCGCAAGGCCGTCCCCTCCCCCAGATCCATCACGCCGGCGATCTCCGCGCGCGGCGCGGGTGCCGCCGCGGCCTGGGCGAGGCGCGACGCGAGCTCCCGCTCGAGGCTCGGCGGCAGGTGGCGGAACAGGGTCAGGTGCGCCGGCACGCGGTTGCGCTCGGCCGGATAATGCCTCCGTCGCAGCTCCTGGAGCCAGCCGTCGTCGCCCGGCCCGAACAGGGCCGTGACGATCAGCGGTGCGCTCAAATCTCCACCTGTGAGCCGAGCTCGACGACGCGGTTTGGCGGCAGCTTGAAGAATTCCATCGCGCTTTCCGCGTTGCGAAGCATCCAGGCGAACAGTTTCTCGCGCCACACCGCCATGCCGGGCTTGGGCGAGGTGATCAAAGTCTGGCGGGCGAGGAAGAAGCTCGTTTCCATCATCTTGAACTCGGGCCCGCATTGCTCGACCTTCGTCAGCGCAGCGGGGACGTCGGTTTCCTGCATGAAGCCGTAGCGAACGACGAGGCGAAAGAAGCCCTGCCCGAGATCCTCGAGGTGAAAGCGCTCCTGCGCCTCGACATAGGGGACGTCCTCGATCCGCACGGTGAGCAAGAGCACGCGCTCGTGAAGCACCTTGTTGTGCTTCAGATTGTGCAACAGCGAGTGAGGGATGCCGTCCGACGAGGTCGTCATGAAGACCGCGGTGCCGGGGACCCGGGTCGCGCTGTTGGCGGCCGACTTGATGAAGATCGGCACCGGGATCGCCGCTTCGTCCATCCGCTCCAGCATCAGCTTGCGCCCCTTCGCCCAGGTGGTGAGGAACGTGAAGGCGATGAAGCCGACCAGCAGCGGGAACCAGCCGCCGTCGGGCACCTTGGTGAGGTTGGCGCTGAAATAGGCGATGTCGACCAGGAAGAAGACCGCCAGCAGCGGCACTGCTACCCACGGCTTCCACTTCCACAGCGAGAAGAGCAGCACCGTCAGCAGGCAGGTGTCGATGAACATCGCGCCGGTCACCGCGATGCCGTAGGCGGCGGCGAGGTTGCTCGACGTCTGGAAGAAGAGGACGAGCAGGATCACCATCACCATCAGCGACCAGTTGATCACCGGTATGTAGATCTGGCCGACCGCCCGCTCGCTGGTATGCTGGACCCGAAGCCGGGGGATGAAGCCAAGCTGCATCGCCTGCTGGGTCACCGAAAAGGCGCCGGAGATGACCGCCTGGCTGGCGATGATCGTCGCCATCGTCGCTAGGATGACGAGCGGGAGCCGGAGCGCGTCGGGCGCGAGGAAGAAGAAGGGATTGCGGACCACCTGGTCGGCGGCGGCCGGGTCGAGCGACAGGATCATCGCCCCCTGGCCCATGTAATTGAGCATCAACGCCGGCATCACGAACCAGAGCCACGAAAGGCCGATCGGCTTGCGGCCGAAATGGCCCATATCGGCATAAAGCGCCTCGGCGCCGGTCACGGCGAGTACGACCGAGCCGAGAGCGAGGAAGGCGAACCAGCCATCGGCGAGGAAGAAGCCCACCGCGTTCAGCGGGTTGATCGTTTCGATCATGATCTGCGGCATGGCCACGATGTGGATGACGCCCAGTACCGACAAAGTGACGAAGTAGAAGATCATGATCGGCCCGAACAGCGCTCCCACCCGGGCCGTGCCGGTCGACTGGATCGCGAACAGCCCGACCAGGATCCCGACGGCGACGGGAAGGACGAACGGCGCGAAGCTCGCCTCGACGGTGGTCAACCCTTCGACCGCGGAGAGCACCGAAATGGCCGGCGTGATCATGCTGTCGCCGTAGAAGAGCGCGCAGGCGAACACGCCGAGAAGGACGATGCCGGCCGTCCAGCGGCGCTGGCCGCGAGGCGTCGAGCGCGAGATCAAGGCGAGCAGGGCGAGGCTGCCGCCCTCGCCCTTATTGTCGGCTCGCATGATCACCGCGACATATTTGAGCGCGACGACGATCATCATCGACCAGAAGATCAGGCTCAGCACGCCGACGATTTCCGACGGCCCGTGCGGAAGCTCGTGATGGCCGGCGAAGGTCTCGCGAAAGGCGTAGATCGGGCTTGTGCCGATGTCGCCGAAGACGATCCCGACCGCGCCCACGGCGAGCTTCACCACGCTCCCTTGCGGGTGATGGCCGGCGGGACGGTCCGCCGGCTGCTCGGGGGCTGCGTGGCTGTCGGTCATCGGTCAGGACGAAGAAACGTCTCGGTGCCTCCAGGGGCCGCCCTGACCTCGCCAAGGCGGCGCGCGGTCTAGCATCGCGCCCGCTCCTCCGCAACGGCGACAAAGGGGTTGGCGGTCGCTATAGAGCCGCCGCTTTCAGGACAGGATGAGGATTCGCGAGATGCGCGTCGGCGTGCCCAAGGAGATCAAGGTTCACGAATATCGGGTCGGCCTGACCCCCGCCTCGGTCGCCGAGCTGACCGCCGCCGGGCACGAGGTCGCGGTCGAGACCAATGCTGGCGTCGGCATCGACTTTTCGGACCAGGATTATGTCGACGCCGGCGCCCGCATCGCCGCCGACGCGGCGCAGGTCTTCGCGCAGTCCGACATGATCGTGAAGGTGAAGGAGCCGCAGGCGAGCGAGATCGCCCTTCTCGAGCCGCACCACTTGCTCTTCACCTATCTCCACCTCGCGCCCGACCCCGACCAGACCGACGGGCTGATCAGGTCCGGCGCCACCTGCATCGCCTATGAGACGGTGACCGCCAATGACGGCTCGCTGCCGCTCCTGAAGCCGATGAGCGAGGTGGCGGGGCGGATGTCGATCCAGGTCGGCGCCCATTATCTCGAAAAAGAGCAGGGCGGGCGCGGCGTCCTGCTCGGCGGCGTGCCGGGCGTCGCGCCGGCCAAGGTGACCATCCTGGGCGGCGGCATTGCCGGGGTGAACGCGGCCCAGATGGCGGTCGGCATGCGCGCCGACGTCACCATCTACGATATCTCAAACGCCCGGCTGGCCGAGCTCGACATGTTCTTCGGCAGCCAGATCAAGACCGCTTACGCCTCGCGCGCGGCGATCGCCAAGGCGGTCGCCAAGTCGGAGCTGGTGATCGGCGCGGTGCTGATCCCCGGCGCGGCCGCGCCCAAGCTTGTGACTCGCGACATGCTGAAGACGATGAAGCGCGGATCGGTGCTGGTCGACATTTCGATCGATCAGGGCGGCTGCTTCGAGACGTCGCGGGCGACCACGCACAGCAACCCGGTCTACGAAGTCGACGGCGTCATTCATTATTGCGTCGCGAACATGCCCGGGGCGGTGGCGCGAACCTCGGCCTTCGCGCTCAACAACGCGACGATGCCGTTCGTGCTCAAGCTGGCCAATCTGGGCGCCCACGCGGCGATGAAGGCCGATCCGCACCTCGCCAACGGCCTCAACGTCTCGGGGGGCAAGATCCGCCACAAGGCCGTCGCTGAAGCGCTCGACCTCCCCTTCGAGGCGGCGGCCTGACGGCGGGAACAAAATCGGAACGATGCTGTTTTTGCGGCATGACCGATACAACCAATCCCAAAGAGCATCCAACCGGTAACGCGGCCAAGGATCCGGACGACTGGGTTACCGGCGACGAGGCGATGACCGGCGCGCAGGCCTCTTATCTGAAGACGCTGAGCGAGGAAGCGGGCGAAGAATTCGACCCGAACCTGAGCAAGGCGCAAGCGTCGAAGAAGATCGACGCGCTACAGGCAAAGACCGGCCGCGGCGTCGACCATTGAGGCGGGCCGCTTAACGCGTCGGAGGCGCAGGCGGCGGCTGCCGCTGCTCCGGGACCGGCGACTGCATCGCCCGCTGCTGCTGCAGCGCCTGGAGGCGCTCCTCGATCATCGGGCGGTAGGGGGCATCGGCCGGCGCCTCGGCGATCAAAGCGCGCCACATTCGCTCGGCCTCGTCGAAATTGCCGCCCTGAGCGAGGGCAAGGCCGTAGAAATAGCGTGGACCCGGATGCTCCGGGGCGATCCGCTGAGCGCGGCGGAAAGCGAGCTCGGCGGCCGGGCTCATCATGCCGTCATTGTGGATGACAAGGGCGTTGCCGAGCCCGACCCACAGATCGGCGTCGTCGGGATGCTCCCGGAGCGCGCTCTGGATCAGTTGCGCCCCGCTCTGCGTATCGCCGCGCCTTTGATAGCCCTCGGCGATGGTGAGCCAGCGGCCCGCCGTGTCGAACTGGCCGAGCATTTCCGTCCGCGTCCTGGCGAACTCGCTGTCCTCGATCTGGCCGCGCGCGGGCGGCGGCTTCGGACGGCCTTCGAAGTCCGGCCGCCCCTGCCAAGCATAGCCGGCCAGTGCGAGCAGCAGGGCTGCGCCGAGGAACTGGAGCGCCGCCGTATCCCGACGCACCCAGCGCCATAGGCCGGCGCCGCTCGCCAGTGCCAGGACGAGCATGATGATCCAGCCCATCAGGAAGCGCGCCTGCGCCGCTTGAAGCGGTTGCGGGCCAGCCAGAGGCCGGCGAAGATGAACAGGATCGGCGCCCCCCACAGTGGCCAGGTGACGGGCTCGAGCGGGGGATCGTAGGTTACCCAATTGCCGTAGCGCTCCACCAGCCAGGCGCGGATCTGCTGCGGGCTCTCGCCGGCCTGAATGCGCTGGCGGATCAAAGCACGCATGTCCCCGGCCATCTCGGCGTCGCTGTCGGAAATGGCCTGGCCTTGGCAGACGAGGCAGCGGATCGTCTCCATCAGCGCCTTGGCCTGTCGCTCCTGGGCCGGATCGGGAAGCTGCGTATCGGCATATTCCGCGGCCGGCAGGAGGGAATCGGCCGATGCGGGGGTCGCCAAGCTCAGAAGTCCGAAGAGCAGAAACCCGAAAACTGATTTCCGACCCCAGGGTCGACGAGCGAGGTTCGGGTTGGGGACCCACGTCATCGCGCCGCCTCGTAGGCCGCGATGATCGCCGGCACGTCTTGCGGCATGATCGCGCCGATATGCTGGTGGCGGATGATGCCGCGGCCGTCGATGACGAAGGTCTCGGGTACGCCTGCGGACCCGAGGGCGAGCTGGACGCGGCGGTCGTTGTCCGCGCCGATGCTGTGGAACGGATCCCCGTAGGCCGCAAGGAAGCCGGCCAGGTCCTGCGGCCGGTCGCGCACGGCGATGCCTTCGAGCGGCACCCCGCGGCGGGCGAGCGCCTCGAGCTGCGGCGCCTCTGCGCGGCAGGGGATGCACCAGCTGGCGAAGATGTTGACAACCTTCGGCTGGCCGTCACTCAGGCGGGCGCTCGACAGGCCCGGCCGCCCCTCGATCGCCGACGGGAGGGCGAATTGCGGGACCGGGCGGCCCACCATCTGCGAGGGGATGACGCGGTCGGCCGGGGCGTAAAGGTTGATGGCGACTACGGCGACGAACGCCGCGAATACGATCAGCGGCACCCACAAGACGAGCCGCCTCATGCCAGCGCCTCCTCGAGCCGCCGCGCCGAGCGGCGCTCGCGCCGAACCCGCCCGAGCAGCGCCAGCAGCCCGCCGAACGCGACCATGAAGCCGCCCAGCCAGATCAAAGTCACGGCCGGCTTCCACCACAGCCTCAGTTGCCAGCGGCCCTGATCGTCGCTCTCGCCGATCGCCACGTAAAGCTGTCCATCCAACACCGTGACGATGGCGGCTTCGCTGGTCGGCGTCGGCGGCGAGCTGAACATCCGCGCCTGCGGGCGGAGCGCGAAGGGGGAGCCCTCGCCGCGACGGGCCGTCAGGCGCGCCTCGACCGCGGTCCAGTTCGGCCCCGCCACCGGCTCGACGCTGTCGAAACGGACGCTGTAGGGGCCGACGCCCATCGTCTGACCCGGACGCGCCGCGATCAGCGTCTCCTTGGTGAAAGCCGCCTCAGAGGCCATGCCGGCGAGCGCCACGGCAATGCCGAGATGGGCGACGACCATGCCCCAGATGAAGAGCGGCGTGCGCCTGAGATTTCGCTTCCAGAGCGGGGCAATGCTCGCGGCACCTACGCCCGCCGCCAGCACGAGGCCGAAAAGCGGCAGGATGCGGATACCGGGCGCAAGCAGCACGACCAGCAGCAGCGCGCACGCCGTGATCAACACAGGAATGGCCAGGCGCCCGATCAGCTCGCGCGCGCGGTCGCTGCGCCAGCGAAGCATCGCGCCGGCGCCCATGAAGACAACCAGGATCAAGGCCACCGGCCCCGCTGCGGCGTTGAAATAAGGCGGCCCGATCGACAGCTTCTCGCCGAACGCTTCGGTGACCAGCGGGTAGATGGTCCCGAACAGGACGACGCCGAGAATGACGGTGAGGAGCAGATTGTTGACGACCAGCGCCCCTTCGCGGCTGATGAAGTCGAAGCGCGAGCCCTCCTTCACCGTGCCGACGCGAAGGCCGTAAAGTAGCAGCGCCCCGCCTATGTAGAGGAACAGGAGGACGAGGATGAAAGCGCCGCGGCGCGGGTCGACGGCGAAGGCGTGGACCGAGGTGAGGATCCCCGAGCGGACCAGGAAGGTGCCGATCATCGACATCGAGAAGGCGACCACGGCGAGCATCACCGTCCAGGCGCGAAGACCGTCGCGGGTGGCGAGCACGGTCACGCTATGGAGCAGGGCGGTGGCGGCCAGCCACGGCATCAGCGAGGCATTCTCGACCGGGTCCCAAAACCACCAGCCGCCCCAGCCGAGCTCGTAATAGGCCCAATACGAGCCGGCGGTGATGCCGAGCGTCAGGAAGATCCACGCCGCCAGCACCCAAGGGCGCATCGCCCGCGCGAAATCGGGCCCGACGTCGCGGGTAACCAGCGCGCCGACCGCGAAGGAGAAAGCGATCGAGATGCCGACATAGCCGAAATAGAGGGTCGGCGGATGGAAGGCCAGACCGGGATCCTGGAGTAGGGGATTGAGGCCGTTGCCCTCGACCGGCACCGGGCTCAACCGGGTGAACGGGTTCGAGGCGAACAGCAAAAAGGCGTAGAAGCCGAGGCCGATCGCAGCCTGCGCCGCCAGCGTGGCGATCAGCGTGTTCTGCTTCAGGCGCCGCTCGAACAGAGCAACGGCGGCGCCGGCGACGGCGAGCACCGTCACCCAAAGCAGCATTGAGCCTTCGTGATTCCCCCAGGCGCCTGCGAACTTGTAGAGCCAGGGTTTGGCCGAATGGCTGTTGGCGGCGACCAGCTGGACCGAAAGGTCGGTCCTGAGGAACAACCAGATCAGAAACAGGAAGGACAGGCCGGCAAGGACGCCCTGCGCCACCGCAACGGGCCTCACCACCCGCAGCATCGCCTCGCCGCCCTCGCGCAAAGCCGCGGTGCCAAGGAACAGCTGGAGCAGGGACAGCGCCGCCGCGAGCCACAAAGCGGCGAGACCGGCTTCGGCGATCATTCGAGGGTTTCCGTCTTGTGCCTGCCTTCGGCGGCGAGCTGGGGCGGCACGTAATTCTCGTCATGCTTGGCGAGGATCTCGCTGGCGACGAAGCGGCCGTCGCTCTGGAAGCGGCCTTCGGCGACCACCCCGCTATTCTCGCGGAACAGCTCGGGCGTGATCCCGGTGAAGCGCACAGGAATGGTCTCGGCGGTGTCGTCGCCGACGAGAAAGTCGATGGTGATGCCGTCCGGGTGGCGCCGGATCGAACCCTGGCGCACCATCCCGCCGATCCGAACCGCCCGGTCGAGCGGCAGGCCTTTGCGCGCGACGTCGCCGGGCGCGTAGAAAAAGGCGGCCTGGTCGCGCATGGCGGACATGGCGAGCAGTACGGCGCCGAGCACCGCGACGAGCGCGAGCGCGAGCAGGACGAGGCGCTGGTTCTTAGGCTTCACGCTCGCGCCCCAATCTGGCGGCCTGGGCCTCGGCTTGGCGCATCGCCGCCCAGCTCCACAGCGTCAGCCCAAGCGTGCCAAGGATCGTCAGCGCATAGGCGCCGATGATGAACGGCCAGGGATTCACGAGCGCGCCATCCGCTTCATCCGCGCCTCGACCTTGAGCCTGGCGAGCTCGGCGCGCATCCGCATCAGCACGATCGCTCCGAACAGCAGCGAGAAGCCGACCGCCGCGACCAGCAGCGGCCACAGCATCGATCCGGCGATGGTCGAGGTCCCGCGCACGAAGCTGATGCTCTGCCCCTGGTGGAGCGTGTTCCACCATACCACCGAATAATGGATGATCGGCAGGTTCGCCGCGCCGACCAGGCCAAAGATGGCGGTGAGGCGGCCCTCCCCTTCTTTCTCCTTCTCGGCGGCGGCGAGGGCGATGAAGCCGAAATAGAGGAAGAGCAGGACCAGCATCGAGGTCATCCGGCCGTCCCATTCCCAATAGGTGCCCCAGGTCGGGCGGCCCCAGAGCGAGCCGGTGGCGAGGCAGAGGAAGGTGAAGACCGCGCCCGGGACGGCGATCGAGCGTGCCGCCACCCCCGCCAGCGGGTGTCGCCAGACGAGCTGCATCAGGCTGGCGCCCGCAATCCCGCTCCAGCCCGCCATGCCGAGCCAGGCGGCCGGGACATGGACGTAGAGGATGCGGACGCTCTCGCCCTGCAGCCGCTCGGGGGGCGAGTAGAACAGGCCGATCGTGAGCGCGAGCGCGATCAGCGCGATCCCGCCCCAGCCGAGCCAGGCTGTCAGGGGACGCGCGATTTTCAGGAAACGGGCCGGATTCGCGTATACGTGCATTGCTGGCCCGCGTGTCTAGCCGAGCCTCTCCGGACGCGAAAGCACCTGCTTGCCTTGAGCTTGGCCGAACGCCGCGGCAGGACCGCGCCATGGCCGCGACCCTTGTCCCCCCACCGCTGCAGAACCGGCTGCTGGGCATCGGCCTGAGGGTAGGCGCGGCGACCAGCTTCGGGATCATGGCCGCCATCATCAAGCTGGCGCACGAGGCGGGGATCACGACGCCCGAGCAGATCTTCTACCGCTTCGCGTTCGGCCTGCCGCCTTTGCTCGCCTGGATGGCGGTGACCCGAAATTTCGACGCCTGGCGGACGCAGCGGCCGATGCTGCATCTGACGCGCGGGCTGCTCGGCCTCGTCACGATGAGCCTTGCCTTCCTGGCGCTTTCTTATTTGCCGTTGGCGGAAGCGACGACGATCGGCTTCGTCGCGCCGCTCTTTTCGGTGATGCTGTCGGCGGTGATGCTGGGCGAGGCGGTGGGCCGCTATCGCTGGAGCGCGGTCGCTATGGGCTTCATCGGCGTCCTCATCGTCACCCAGCCGGCCGGAACGCTGCTGCCGCCGGTCGGGCTCGCGCTGGCGCTCGCCTCCGCGCTCGGCGTCGCGGGCGTCACGATCACCATCCGCCAGATGGGCCGCACCGAAGAAGCGGCGACGACGGTGCTCTGGTTCACCGGCTTCGCGATCCTCGTCACCGGCCTGCTGCTTCCGTTCTTCCATGAGACGCATGACGGGCGCGAATGGCTGATCCTGGCCGGCATCGGCCTCGCCGGCGGCGTCGGCCAGCTCCTCCTGACCTCGTCGCTTCGCTTCGCGCCGGTGCCGGTAGTGGTGCCGTTCGACTATGTTCAGCTCTTATGGGCGGTGCTGCTCGGCTGGCTGATTTGGCACAGGCATCCCGCGGCGACCACCTGGGCCGGCGCGGCGGTGATCGTCGCGAGCGGCCTCTTCACCCTCTGGCGCGAGCATAAGCTCGGCCGCGACAAGCCGCGGCCGGAGGCGCTCTAGCCGCGGCCGATCAGGCGCCTGGCCATGTCGTCCGCGACGGCGGCGGGGTTGCGGCCGGTGGCGACGCTTTCGTCCCAGATGGTGTTCAGCCGGTCGGGAATGCCTTCGATGCGACGGCGGACGACGTCCTCGTCGCCGTCCTTCAGATATTCGGTCGAGACGTTGATGATCCCGCCGGCATTGATGACATAATCGGGCGCATAGAGGATGCCGCGCTGCTGCACGCGATTGCCGTCCTCGGGAGTCGCAAGCTGGTTGTTGGCGCCGCCCGCGACGATCGGGGCGCGGATGTTCGGAATGGATGCCCCGTCGAGGATCGCACCAAGTGCGTTCGGGCTGACCACGTCCGCGTCCAGGAACAGCACATCCTCCGGCGCCACCACCTCGCCGCCCACTTCCGCCGCGAGCGCCCGGGCGCGGCCGGCGTCGATGTCGGCAATGCTGACGCGGGCGCCTTCTTGCGCGGCACGTCGCGCGACTCCGCCGGCGACGCTGCCGGCGCCCTGGAGCGCGATGTGGAGGCCGGCGAGGCTGTCCTTGCCGAGGGCCCGCTTCACCGCCGCCTTGATGCCGAGGAATACGCCGTAGCTGGTGTGCGGCCCGGGGTCGCCGCCGACCGAGCCCTCGGCGACCGGGAGACCGGCGACGTAGCTCGTCTGCCCGGAGATCGCGACCATATCGGCGACGTTCATGCCGACGTCCTCGGCGGTCACGTAGCGGCCGCACAGGCCGTCGACGGCGCGCCCGAAGGCGGCAAGCATTTCGGGGGTCTTGGTGCGCGCCTCGTCGGCCAGCACGACCGCCTTACCGCCGCC
>DASVVV010000043.1:0-40749 GCA_036386375.1 Allosphingosinicella sp.
CGCAGGCACGCGCAGCGGCCTCCGCGGGCGCGCTCGACCGCGCCAGCGCCGGCTATGCGGCGGCGCTGTCGACTCAGCCGAATAACGAGGTCGTCGCGTCGCAGGCGCTCACCCACGCCGTCAGCGCGGGGGACTGGCCGCTCGCGCTGCGCGCGGCGCAGACCCTGGACCGCTCGAACCAGCTGCTTCCGGACGCGCGCTTCCTGCTGCTCGCCGAGGCCTTCCGCAACCGCGACTGGCGCGCCGCGCGGCGCCAGGTCGACGCGGTCCAGCAGGAAGAGCTGTTCGCCTTCACGGTGCCGGTGCTGAGCGCCTGGCTCGCTTTCGGCTCCGGCGGAGGCGACCCGCTGGCGGCGCTCGATGAGGCGAGCGCCTCGCCCGCGGCCCAGGCTTATGCCGCCGACCATCGCGCTTTGCTGTTGCTGGCAATGGGACGCCGCGAAGGCGATGCCGCGCTGCTCCAACGGGTAGAGGAACCCTCGGCGCGCGCCACGCGGCTGCGGCTCGCCGGCGCCGCGACGCTGGTTCGCCTGCGCGAGCGCGAACGGGCGCTGGCACTGCTGGCGGGCGAGGAGGCGCCGGTCGCCGCGGCGCGGCGGCTGGTCGAGGCGCGCCGGCCGCTCCCGGGCGCGGTGGCGACGCCCGCCGAAGGCGTGGCCGAGCTGATGGTGAAGCTCGCGCTCGACATGCATGCCGAGGATCTGACGCCGGTCGCGGTCAGCTTCGCGCGCATGGCGACTTATCTCGCCCCGGAAAGCAGCCAGGGATGGATCGTCACCGCCGAGCTGCTCGCCCAGCAGGACCGCGAGGAGTCGGCGATCGCGCTGCTCGCCAACGTCAGCCCCGACGATCCGTTCGGCGCCCTCGCTCGCGATCAGCGCATCCGGCTCCTGCTCGAAAAGGATCAGGGGGCGCGGGCGCTGAGCGAGGCGCAGGCCGCGGCGCGCGTCGAGGCGGCGAACGTCGCCGACCTCGTACGCCTGGCCGAGGTGCTGATGGACCAGGACCGCCCGCGGGAGGCGGCGCAGATCTTCGCCCGCGCGATCGAACGGCGCGCCGCCAGCGGCGACACCAGCTATCCCGAATGGTCGCTGTGGCTGTTCCGCGGCGGCGCCCATGACGATGCCGACGACTGGCCGCAGGCGCGCGCCGCGCTCGAACAGGCTTACCGCCTCGCGCCCGACCAGCCGCTCGTGCTCAACTATCTCGGCTACGCGCAGTTGGAGCGCCGGGAGAATCTGGCCGAGGCGGAGCGGCTGGTGCGCGAGGCCCACCGGCTGGCGCCGGACAATGCGGCGATCACCGATTCGCTGGGCTGGGCGCTGTTCCTCAAGGGCGATCTTCCCGAAGCGATCGCCTTGCTCGAGCAGGCCGCCGAGGGCGAACCGGCCGACGTCGAGATTAACGAGCATCTCGGCGATGCCTATTTCACCGCCGGGCGGCGGGTCGAGGCGCGCTTCGCCTGGGCGGCGGCGCGGGTCTATGCGGAAGGCGAGGACGCGGCCCGGCTCGACGCCAAGATCGAATCGGGGCTGACGCCGCAACTCGCCGCGCGTTGATGCGCGAAACCGCTTACGCCAAGATCAACCTCGCTCTGCACGTGCGCGGACGCATGGCCGACGGCTACCATCGGATCGAGACGGCGTTCGCCTTCGCCAAAGATGGCGACGTGCTGGAAGCAGCGGAAGGCGAGGGCCTCACTCTGGCTATTACCGGCCCGTTCGCTGCCGGCCTCTCCACAGGCGAGGACAATCTCGTCCTGCGCGCGGCGCGCGCGCTCAGCGAACGCGCCGGCATCGCCAGGGGAGCTCGCCTGACCCTGGACAAGCGACTTCCGGTGGCGGCGGGAATCGGCGGCGGCTCGGCCGACGCCGCGGCCGCGCTCCGCCTCCTCCACCGCTTCTGGGGTGTGAATGCAGGCGAGGCGGCGTTGCTCGACATCGCGCGCGGCCTCGGCGCCGACGTCCCGGCCTGCCTCGTCAGCCGGCCCACGCGCGGCGAGGGCAAAGGCGACGAGCTGCGGCCGCTCGACGACCCCGAGCTCGCCGGCACGCCGGTCTTGCTGGCCAATCCGGGCGTGCCGCTGCCGACCGCACAGGTGTTCCAGAGCTGGGGCGGGGAGGACGACGGCCCCCTCGGCGACTGGCGCGACGGCCGCAACGACCTGGAAGCGCCGGCCTCGCGCATCGTTCCGGACATAGCCGAGATCCTCGGCGCCCTGCGCGGCGCGCGCTTCGCCCGCATGTCCGGCTCGGGCGCGACCTGTTTCGGCCTCTATGACGATCGTGCCAAACGGGACGCTGCGGCGGGGGCCATTGCTGCTGCGCATCCGGGCTGGTGGATGCTCGCCACCCGTCTCCGCTGACCCATGAATCCCGCCCCGGCACACCGCCGGAGCCGCGTTAACCATCGTCAGGCGCAGGACTCCGTTGTGGCACAGCTCTTGCTCTTCCGAACGGCGACGGGTCGAGGCGCGCTTGTGCGCGCGCCGACATTCGCCCGCGGTCCCCGCTCTCCACCGGACGGGCGCCGCGGATTCTTCAAGGCCGGGCCGCGGCGTAACGAGCGGCCCGGCCTTTTTTTTCGCGAGACAAAGCGACGGGGGCGCGGCAACAAGCCCGCCATGTTTCGCCTTGGCCGCGAAGGGGAAATCGCCCGGCTCGTCCTCGACCGGCCGCAGGCTCGCAATGCCATCCCGGCTAACGGTTGGCGCGAGCTGGCGGCGCTGGTCGACCAGGTTTCGCGCTCGGACGCCCGGCTGCTCGTCCTCAGCGGCTCCAGCGGCGCCTTTTGCGCCGGCGCCGACGTCGGCGATTTCGAGACCTTCCGCCGCGACGAGGCGGCGCGAACCCGCTTCCGCACCGACATCCGCGCCGCGCTCGACGGCCTCCGGGCCCTGCCCATCCCGTCCGTCGCGCAGATCGAGGGCGCCTGCTACGGCGCCGGCGTGGCGCTCGCCATCGCTTGCGACATCCGAATCGCCACACCCTCTGCGTCCTTCGCCGTCACGCCGGCGAAGATTGGCATCGCCTACCCGCAGCAGGACGTGCATCGGCTGGTGGCCTTGGTGGGCCCGGGCCAGACGGCGCGACTGCTGTTCACCGCGACCACGATCGACGCCGCCGAGGCGGTTCGGATCGGCCTCGCGGAAACCCACGATGCCGACCAGGCGATCGCCGCCATGCTGGCGAACGACGCGGATAGCTTGGCGACGTTGAAGCGCGCCGTCGCGCTCGCCGCCGAAGGGGTGCGCAGCGATGCCGAGCAGGACCGTCGGTTCGACGCGTTGCTAGGCAGCGACGCCTTGGCGCGGCGGCTCGAAGCGCTCCGCCGGAAGTGATAGAGGGGCGAGATGAGGATCATACTCCTCGCGCTGCTCGCGCTCGCCGCCTGCTCGAGCGGGGAATCGGCCGTCTCCGATCCGCATGACGGCCGCATCGAATGCCGGATCGGCAGCGCCCGCGATTTCGAGCGCTTCTGCAGAATCGAGAGTGCGGCGAGCACGGCCGGGCCGGTCCTGGTCGTGCGCAAGCCCGACGGCGGCTTCCGCCGGCTCCGGATCACCGGCGACGGGCGCGGCGTCGTCGCCGCCGACGGTGCCGAAGAAGCTCAGGTGACGATCATCGCCGACGACCGAATCGAGGTGGCGATCGGCGGCGACACGTTCCGGCTGCCGGCGACGGTCCGCGGGCAGTGATCGGCAGGGTCGTTCTGACGGCCGGGGAGATGCGCGCGGCGGAGGCCGCAGCCATTGCCGGGGGCACGAGCGTCGAGACCTTGATGGAGCGCGCCGGCAGGGCCGCCGCCGAGGCGATCTGGCGCTTCGCGGGGCCGATGCCGGCGCTGATCCTGTGCGGGCCGGGCAATAATGGCGGCGACGGCTTTGTCGTCGCGCGCGAGCTTGCCGCCCGGGGGGTGGAGGTGCGGGTGGCGGCGCTCGTCGAGCCGAAGAGCGAGGCGGCTGAGGCGGCGCGGGCGAGCTGGGGCGGGCGGGTCGAAGCATTCGGCGAGGCGAAGCCGGCGCCGCTGCTGATCGACGCGCTGTTCGGCACGGGGCTCAGTCGGGGGCTGGAAATCGAGGTCTCCTCCCGCCTTCGGTCGCTCGCGGCGCAGGCGCGGGTGAAGGTGGCGCTCGACCTGCCGAGCGGCGCCGCCACCGACGACGGCACGCTTTTGTCGCCGGTGCCTGATTTCGACCTTACCGTCACCTTCCAGACGCTGAAGCCGTCGCACCTGCTTCAGCCGGCGGCGCGGCACATGGGCCGGGTCGTCGTCGCCGACATCGGCATCGGGACGAGCAGTCGGCTTCGCGAGATCGGCAGGCCCAGGCTTTCCGCGCCCGGTCCGGAAGATCACAAATATCGTCGGGGATATGTGGCCCTCGTCGGCGGCGACATGCCCGGCGCCATCGCCCTTGCGGCCGCCGCCGCGGCGCGGTCCGGCGCCGGCTATGTCCGGCTGATCGCCGATTCGCCTTCGCCCACAGTGCCCCGCTCAGTCGTCCAGTCCGCCTCGCTCGATATCCTAGCCGATGACGAGAGGATCGGCGCGATCGTCGCCGGCCCCGGGCTCGGCTGCGGCGAGCGCGCGGAGGCGGTAATGCAGGGCGTTTTCTGCGGCAATGCGCCGCAGGTGCTGGACGGCGATGCGCTGCGCTGGATCGGGCGCGGGCATGCGCAATTGGACGACGCCGTGCTGACTCCGCACGACGCCGAGTTCGAGCATATGTTCGGCACGCTGCCGGGCAGCAAGGTCGAGCGTGCCCTCGTCGCCGCCAGCGCTTCGGCGGCCGTCATCGTCCTGAAGGGCGCCGATACGGTGGTCGCCGCGCCCGACGGGCGCGCGGCGATCGCGCCGGCCTCGACGCACTGGCTCGCCAGCGCCGGGACCGGCGACGTGCTGGCGGGCATCGTCGGTACGATGCTGGCCCAAGGCATGGAGCGCTTCGAAGCGGCTTGCGCGGCCGTCTGGCTGCACGGACGGGCAGCGCAGCTTGCCGGGTCGGGCCTGATCGCCGACGACCTTCTCGACCATCTGCCCGCCGTCGTGGTCGATTGCCTGTGAGTGAAGCTGTGGTCCGCCTCGCCGCCCGAGGCGACGGCGTCACCGAGAGCGGCCGGTTCGTGCCGATGGCGGCGCCGGGCGACCAGGTCGGCGACGACGGAACCCTCATCCCGGGCCCGCACCGGCAATCGCCGCCGTGCCGTCACTTCCCTGAATGCGGAGGCTGCCAGCTCCAGCATGTCGACGACGCCGCTTACGCTCGTTTCCTCACCGACAGGATCGACTCCGCCCTGACCGCTCAAGGCCTCGCCACACCCGAGATTCGCCCCCCGCTGCTGTCGCCGCTGAACACGCGGCGCCGCGCGTCGCTCCGCGCGGAGCGGCGCGGCGGGCGAGTGCTGCTCGGCTTCAACGCCGAAGCGAGCCATCGGATCGTCGACATGCGCGAATGCCATATTCTGCGGCTGGAGCTGTTCGCGCTGGTCGGGCCGCTCCGCCGGTTGCTCGCTTCGCTGCTGCCGCCGCGCGGGCGCGGGGAGGTGCAGCTGACCTTGTGCGATCAGGGCGCCGAACTCCTCGTCACCGGCACGGCCGCCGACGGCCTTGTCGCGGCCGAGGCGATCACCGCCTTTGCCGAGACGCACGGGCTTGCCCGTTTCGGCGTCGACGACGGCTTCGGCCCGCAGACGCGCTGGGAGCCGGAGCCCTGCACGGTAACCCTTGGTGGCGTCCGCGTTCCACTCCCCCATGGCGCCTTCCTCCAGGCCACGCAGGAGGGGGAGGCGGCGCTGGTGGCGGCAGTGTGCGAGGCGGTCGGAGAGGCGCGGTCGGCCGCCGATCTGTTCGCCGGCCTCGGCACCTTCGCGCTGGCGCTTGCTGCGCGGACCTACGCCGCGGAAGGATCGCGCGATGCGGCGCTGGCGCTCAAGGCGGCGGCCAACCGCGCTGGGCGCGACCTGTTCGTCGACCATCGCGACCTGTTCCGGCGGCCGCTTGACGCGAAGGAGCTGGGCCGGTTCGAAGCGGTCGTCCTCGATCCGCCGCGCGCCGGGGCGAGGGAACAGGCGGCGCAGCTCGCCGGCTCCGCCGTTCCGCGAATCGCCTTCGTCTCGTGCAATCCCGCTACCTTCGCGCGCGACGCTTCGACGCTGATCGGCGGCGGCTACCGGCTCGACTGGATCGTCCCGGTCGGGCAGTTCCGCTGGTCCACCCATGTCGAGCTGGCGGGCTGCTTCAGCCGCTGAGTCTCGCCGTTGCCGTTCAGGGAGGGGCGCGCTAGCGCTCGCTCTCGTCGTCGGAAGGGAACATGATGAGCCGGAATACGAAAATCGTCATTGGCCTGCTCGTCGTGCTGGCGTTGTTCCTCGGCTGGCTGGCCTATACCGCGATGGCTCAGAAAGCCGCCCAGACGGCCGAAGCGACGGCTACGGTCGTCGACGCGGAGCGTGAGCGAAAGCGCGGCGACGACGATACGATCGTGACGCTCAGCTATGAAGCTGGCGGCGCGCCGGCCCAGGCGCGAGCCCGGATCGACGGCGTCAGGATGGGCGAATATCCGGCCGGGAAACAGGTCCGCATCTGCTACGATCCCAGTGACAGGAGCAGCGTCAGGGTAACCGACGAGCCATGCGGCGGGTAAAGCTTGGCTGATGGGCGGCGGCTTTACCGCACTGCGCTTCTTCGCGCTGGTCCTGGCCCTGATCGCCGCCGGCTTCGTCGGCGCCTTGGCTTATTCCCGGCTCGAGGGGCCGGGCGCTCGAGTCGAAGCTCCCCCCGCCGCTCCTCCCGGTGCCCCGCCGACGCTGGCGGCGCTGGTCGATCGGGTGGCGCCGGCAGTCGTCAACATCGCCGTGGTGCAGCCCTCGCCCTACGAGCAGAACCCGCTGCTTCGTGATCCCTATTTCCAGGACTTTTTCGGCGGCCTCCCCGAAGAGGCGCTGGAGCCGCGGCTGTCAGCGGGCTCGGGCTTCATCGTCGATGCCGCGCGCGGCCTCGTCCTCACGAACCATCACGTCGTCGACAATGCCCGCGCGATCGAAGTCACCGTCGGCGAGCGGAGGCTGCCGGCGCGGCTGCTGGGCAGCGCTCCGGGCAGCGACATCGCCCTCCTTCAGATCCCGGCGCAGGGCCTCAGCCAGCTCCCGCTCGGCGATTCGAGCCGGCTCGAGGTCGGCGATTATGTCGTCGCGATCGGCAACCCCTTCGAGATCGGCCAGACGGTGACCGCCGGCATCGTCAGCGCGCTGGGGCAGAGCCGGCGCGACGGCGGCCCGAGCTACGTCCAGACCGACGCGCCGATCAATCCCGGCAATAGCGGCGGCCCCCTGATCAACATGCGCGGCGAGGTCATTGGCATCAACACCGCCATCATCGGCCCGAGCGGCGGCAATGTCGGCATCGGCCTGGCAGTGCCCTCCAACGACGCACGGCGGGTGATGGAGGCCATCCTTCGCGGCTAGGCGCGGAGTTCCCCCCGATCTTCGAGGCCGGTCTTGCCCTTCTTCCCGCCGCGTTGGTAAGGAAGCCTTCGAACAGGGAAAGAGGCAGTTTCATGGCAGCGGACGAGGTCGAACGCGCGATCAGGTCGCACCGGCACAGCTACGAGCGGTTCACCGGCCTGATAAAGTGGGGCGCCCTCCTTAGTTTCCTGACGGCGATGCTCGTCATCTTCATCATCAGCAACTGAGAAGGGGCTGCGGGGGGTGAAGATCGCGGTTCTCAAGGAAGTCGAGCCCGGCGAACGCCGCGTTGCCGCGACCCCCGAATCGGTCAAGAAGTTCGCGGCCCTGGGCGCGACTCTCGCCGTCGAGCAGGGCGCCGGCGCGACGGCCAGCATCGGCGATGCCGATTACGAGGCGGCGGGCGCCGCCGTCGGGCCGCGCGACACGGTGCTCGAAGGCGCCGACATCGTGCTCGTCGTCCAGGGGCCGGATCCGGGCAGTCTCGGCGGGGCCAGGCCGGGCGCGATTCTGGTTGGGGCGCTGAACCCGTTCGGCCGGCGCGAGTGGGTCGACGCTTATGGCGCCGCCGGCGTCGAGGCGCTCGCGATGGAGTTCCTTCCGCGCATCACTCGCGCCCAGTCCATGGATATCTTGTCCAGCCAGGCCAACCTCGCCGGCTACAAGGCCGTGCTCGACGCGACGGCGGAATATGGGCGCGCGCTGCCGATGATGATGACGGCGGCCGGCACGATCGCCGCGGCCCGCCTATTCGTGATGGGCGTCGGCGTCGCCGGGCTCCAGGCGATCGCGACCGGGCGGCGGCTCGGGGCCGTGGTCTCCGCCACCGACGTTCGCGCTGCCACCAAGGAGCAGATCCTGTCGCTCGGTGCGAAGCCGATCTTCGTCGAGAAGGTCGCAGGAATCGAAGGCGAGGGCAAAGGCGGTTACGCGACCGAGATGTCCGACGAATATAAAGCGGCGCAGGCCGAGCTCGTTTCCGGCCACATCGCCAAGCAGGACATAGTCATCACCACCGCGCTGATCCCCGGCCGTCCGGCGCCGCGCCTCATCTCGGACGCGCAGGTGGCGACGATGCGCCCCGGCAGCGTCATCGTCGACCTTGCGGTCGAGCAGGGCGGCAATGTCGAAGGCGCCGTCGCGGGCGAGGTGGTCGAGCGGCACGGAGTCAGGATCGTCGGCCACAGGAACGTGCCGAGCCGGCTCGCGGCCGACGCCTCGGCGCTCTACTCCCGCAACCTCTACAATTTCCTCAGCGCGTTCTGGGACAAGGAGGGCAAGCGCCTCGCGCTGCCGGACGACGACGAAATCGTCCAGGGCGTCCGCCTCACCCGCGGCGGTCAGGTCGTCAGCGCCCGGCTCAAGGGATGAGGTGCACGGCCGCCACGGCAGGGATGATGTCCGCGGCCGTGCTGATGATGCCCGCATGCGGCGGCAACGACCCCGATCCCGAAGCTTCGGCCGATCCGGTTCGCCGCGCCAGCTTTCGCAGCCTCGCGGCCCGCGATTTCCTTGCCACCTGTCCCGGCGCGACGGCGCGCACCGAGACCACACGCCAGACGGAGCGCCTCGAAGAGTTGAAGCAGCTTGCCGTCCGCAAAGGCGCCGGCCGCGCGATCGCGCTCGGCGAGAATGATTGGGCGGCGGTGGCACGCTATTCCGAGCGTGAGCCCTGCGAGCCCGGGACCGAACCCTATCTCGACGCGCTGGCGGCGTTCGGCGGCACGCTCGACGTGCTGGCGCGCCGGATCGAGGATTATCCCCAATGAAGGCCACCGCAGCCCTGCTCCTGGCGACTCTCGCCACCGCCTGCTCGACCACGCCGGGCACCGGTTGGAGCCGCGCGCCCGACCTTTCCGTCTATTCGGCGATGCGCCTGTTCGGCGAGGTCGCGCAGGAGCAGGAAATTTTCTGCCAGGGCTTCCGCCCGGCCGGGGTCCGCCGCGATTGGTCCGCGGATTTTGCGGGCCGCGAGGCGCGGATCGCCGCGGCGCTCGCGTCGCGTCACGGCGCGCAGGCGCTGAGCGACGCGGAGGCGGCGGCGGTGGCGACTCGCAGCGTGCCGTGCCGCGACTGGCCGAACGACCGCTGGCGCGACCAATATGTCCGCATGCTGCGCCTGCTCGAGGCCCGGCTCGGGCTCGCTTGAAGAAGGGGGAGAGACTTTGGACTTCATCAGCATCCTGTCGATCTTCGTGCTCTCCTGCTTCGTCGGCTATTATGTCGTCTGGTCGGTGACGCCGGCGCTGCACACGCCGCTCATGTCGGTCACCAACGCGATTTCCTCCGTGATCGTGGTCGGAGCGCTGATCGCGGCCATGGGCGCCGCCGTGCCGGGCGCCAAGTGGCTGGGCCTGGCGGCGGTGGTGATGGCGAGCGTCAACATCTTCGGCGGCTTCGCCGTCACCGAGCGAATGCTCGCCATGTACAAAAAGAAGGAGCGGCGCTGATGCACGACGTCCCCGCCGCACCTTCATGGGTAATGTTCGCTTATCTGATTGCGGGCATCTGCTTCATCCTCGCCCTGCGCGGGCTCTCGCATCCGGACACCTCGCGTACCGGCAACCGGCTGGGCATGGCCGGGATGGCGATCGCCGTCGCGACGACGTTGGTCACGCACGAGGTCGCCGAACTGTGGGAGATCGCCATCGCGATCCTGATCGGCGGCGCGATCGGCTTCATCATTGCGCGGCGGATCGCGATGACCGCGATGCCGCAGCTGGTGGCCGCGTTCCACAGCCTGGTCGGCATGGCCGCAGTGCTGGTGGCGGCCGCGGCTTATCTCAATCCCGGCGCCTACGGCATCGTCGACGCGGCGGGACAGATATTACAGGTCAGCCGGGTCGAGATGGGCCTGGGCTCGGCGATCGGCGCGATTACGTTCTCGGGGTCGGTGATCGCCTTCCTGAAGCTCAACGGCAACATGTCGGGCAAGCCGATCATCCTGCCGCTCAGGCACGTCATCAACCTCGGCACCTTGCTCGCGATCCTGGCGCTGATCGGCTATTTCACCCAGGACCAGAGCCCCTGGGTTTTCTGGACACTGACCGGCCTCGCCTTCGCCATCGGCTTCCTTTTGATCATCCCGATCGGCGGCGCCGACATGCCGGTCGTTATCTCGATGCTCAATTCCTATTCGGGCTGGGCGGCGGCCGCGATGGGGTTCACGCTGCAGAACAGCGCGATGATCATCACCGGCGCCCTGGTCGGAAGCTCGGGCGCGATCCTGTCCTACATCATGTGCCGGGCGATGAACCGCAACTTCATTTCGGTGATCGCCGGCGGCTTCGGCGGCGCGGATGCCGGGGCGGGCGCGGAAGCGGCGATCGACCGGCCGTGGAAGCGCGGCTCGGCCGAGGACGCGGCCTTCCTGATGAAGCAGGCGGAGCTGGTGATCATCGTCCCCGGCTACGGCCTTGCGGTCGCGCAGGCGCAGCATGCGGTGCGCGAGCTCGCCGACCTCCTCAAGCGCGAGGGCGTGGCGGTCAAATACGCCATCCACCCGGTCGCGGGGCGGATGCCTGGGCATATGAACGTGCTGCTGGCGGAAGCGAACGTGCCTTATGACGAGGTGTTCGAGCTGGAGGACGTCAACGCCGAGTTCGCGCGCGCGGACGTCGCCTTCGTGATCGGCGCCAATGACGTCACCAACCCCGCCGCCAAGACCGACAAGAGCTCGCCCATTTACGGAATGCCGGTGCTCGACGTTGAGAAGGCCAAGACGGTGCTGTTCGTGAAGCGCTCGATGGGGGGCGTCGGCTATGCCGGCATCGACAACGACCTGTTCTATCGCGACAACACGATGATGCTGCTGGGCGACGGCAAGAAGATGGCCGAGGAGATCGTCAAGTCGTTCGGATAAGCTGCACGGCGAGGTGCAGCTCACGCGTTTCACGAACCGTCCGAACTACATCCATTGCGGACCCGGTCGTCCAACAGAAAAGTCGCCGGCTCGAGGACTACAGGCTTTTTAAGCCCCCCCCTTGAGCAACATGCCAGTCCGGCGCTAAATTTCGGTCACCGTAAGGGAATCCGAAGACGCGCCGGAAAATGGCTGCACACGCACAACTCCACAGGATCAATCGAATCCGTATCGGAGCGAAAAGCGGTTCATCACTTTGCTCCAGGCGCCGAAGCTCCATTTCGGACGAACTGTTGCGGGGGAGCAGCGGACATGGCGCGTGAAGCGCTGGAGACGATCGAATATCGTGACGATCCCGCGGTTTTCGTCTTCGGCGACACCGAAGCGGCCCTTGAGCGTGCAAGGCGGACCGCTGGACGAGCCCGCTGCCGCATCGCCGCCGAAGCCCTTGCCGCAGAGGGAAGCGAGGGACTTGACCGGCATGCGGCCCCCCACTCGATATTGGTCGATCTCGACGGGGACGCCCCGATCACCGGGCTGGCGAGGCTGCTCGATCGGCTTCACCTCGAGGCTCGCGCGCACGGGCGCCGCAGCGTCATCGCCGCGCCGTTCCGGCTTATCGACCTGATAGCCGCGCGCGCCTGGCACGGCGACATCCTCCACCTCTGCGACGCCAGCGAAAGGGAAAGGGTGGCGGCGCTCGTCGTCGCGACGCGCCCGTCACCCAGACTCCTTCATGATATCGGCCGCGAGAGCAACGCATTGCTGCACCAGCTTTCCGAAGAGGTGGGGCGGATCGCCACCATCCTCGCGAACCTGTCCGAGGAGGAAGCCGCGGAGCGGGCCGGCAATCGGGCGGATCCGTTGCCCGAAGCGGAGGCGCCGCCCCTGGAACCGGGGTATGTTCGTGCACTGATCCGGGCGCGGCGGCTACGCGATCAATATTTCCGCGGCGAGTTGTTTGCCGATCCAGCCTGGGACATGCTGCTCGACCTGATGGCGGCGCGGCTCGAGGGCAATCGCGTCGCCGTCTCAAGCCTGTGCATCGCCGCCGCGGTGCCGGCGACGACGGCGCTGCGCTGGATCAAGGCGCTGACCGACCGCGGCCTCTTCGTCCGCTCGGCCGACCCGGAGGATGGGCGGCGCGTCTATATCGAGCTTTCCGACGACGCGGCGCGCTCGCTGTCCGCCTATTTGCAGGCGGTCCAGCGCATCGCACCAACGGTGATCTGATCCGACTTGCCGCCCGCGCGCCGGGCTGCCAGTAACGGGCGACCCTCGAGGGGCGCTTAGCTCAGCTGGTAGAGCATCTCGTTTACACCGAGAGGGTCGGCGGTTCGAGCCCGTCAGCGCCCACCAACCCGCCGGGGATTAATCGCTCTTAAGCTAATCGGTATTAGAGCCCACGCGAGCGGGTGGGGGAACGCCGGTGCTTCGGGTCTTTGTCTGCATCGCGCAAGAGCATGATCTGCGGCTCGTCGCGGCCGCCGGCATCATCTGCCTTCTGGCGGCGATCACCGCATTTTCAGCCTTCCAGCAGGCGCAGAGCGACGTCCCCCGCAGGCCCTTCTGGATCTGCGTTGCCGGTCTCGTGTCGGGCCTGGGAATCTGGGCAACGCACTTCGTGGCGATGCTGGCTTACCAGCCGCACCTGCCGATTGGTTACGACGTCCCAACGACCCTGCTGTCGGTAATAGCGGCGATCGCGATCACCGGGCTCGGCTGGTGCATTGCGCTGCACCGCCACCCGGCCATGCCCGCTCTCGCCGGCGCGGTCGTCGGGGCCGGGGTGGCAACGATGCATTATGTGGGCATGTCCGCCGTCGAGGTGGCCGGCTACATCGTTTGGGACCGGGCCTTTGTCGCCGGCTCGGTCGCCGCGGGGGTCGCGCTTGGGGCCGCTGCGCTGTCGATTCACAGGCGGAACGGCGGGACGCGCCCGTGGGGGCCGGCGCTGCTCCTGGCGGCGGCGATCTGCAGCCTCCACTTCACGGCCATGGCAGCCGCCGTCATCTATCCGAACCTCAGCCTCGAAGTGCCGGTCGAATCAATCGACAGCGGCACGCTCGCGGTCATCGTCATCGCGGCCGCACTGGTGATCCTGTCGGCCGCCTTCGGCCTCGTCCTGTTCGAACGCGGGCTTGCCCGTGCGCAGCTCGCCGAGGCGCGGGAGCGGGCGGCGCTTGCCGACGAGATCGTGCGCGGCGCCGCCGAGCGCGAGGCCCTGACCGAGGCGCTGAAGCGACAGGCCGCTATCAACATCGCCGCGCTCGACAACATGGCTCAGGGCTTGTCCATGTATGACGAGTATGACCGGCTGGTCACCTCCAACGCGCGCTACGCCGAGCTTTACGGGCTGCCGCCACACCTTCTGCGGTCAGGGACGCCGCTGATCGAGATCCTGAGCTACCTGACCGCTAACGGTGTGTTTCCGGGGACTGCGAATTATTATGCCGAGCAGTCCAGTACGGCCAACACCGAAGCCAGCCACACAGAGGTCGAGCTGCTGACGGGGCGAATCATCGACATTCAGCGACGACCGCTTCCGGGGGGAGGCTGGGTTGCCACGCATGAGGATGTGACGCAGGTCCGTCAGGCAAGCGCGAAGGCCGCTTATCTTGCTGCGCATGATGTGCTCACGGGGCTTCCGAACCGCGTCTCCTTTTCCGCTCATCTTCGTGCCGCCGCCGAACGGGCGCTACCCGGCGCGGGCTTCGCGCTCCACACCATCGATCTTGACCGATTCAAGGAGGTGAACGACACGCTCGGCCATGCCGTCGGCGACCAGATCCTGAAGGAGACCGCCGCTCGCCTGAGGAGCCTCGTAAAGCGGGGCGATGTCGTCACCCGCCTCGGCGGCGACGAATTCGCCGTTCTCCAGCACGACGTGGCCAACTCCGCGGACGCTGCGGCGCTTGCCGCCGGCTTCGTCGAGAAGGTTGCCGAACCGTTCGTGTTCGACGGCCATACCGTCGCAATCGGCGCGAGCGTCGGTATCAGTCTAGCGCCTGAAAATGGCGCCGTCGGCGACGAGCTCCTCAAGATGAGCGACGTCGCTCTCTACCGCGCCAAGGCCGAGCGGCGGGGCATGTACCGCTTCTTCGAGGCGGGCATGGACCTGAGGCTGAGGGAGCGGCGTGAGCTCGAAGCAGATCTTCAGGCCGCGATCAGCGAGGGCCAGTTCGAGGTCCATTACCAACCGCTCCTCAATCTTCGAACGGGCAAGATCGGCTGCTTCGAAGCTTTGGTGCGATGGCGTCACCCGACCCGCGGCATGGTCCAGCCGCTCGACTTCATCGGGATTGCCGAGGAGAGCGGGCTGATCATCGCGATCGGCGAATGGGTGTTGCGGCAAGCCTGTCGCGATGCCGCCGCCTGGCCCGAGGACGTTCGGGTGGCGGTGAACCTGTCCCCGGCGCAGTTCAAGCGGGGCGATTTGCTGGCAATGACCACCAACGCGCTTGCGGCGGCCGACCTGCAGCCGTCACGCCTGGAGCTGGAAATCACCGAATCGGTGCTGCTCCATGACGAGCAGTGGGTCCGCTCGATCCTGCATAAGCTGACCAGGCTCGGCGTTCGCATAGCCATGGACGATTTCGGCACGGGCTATTCGAGTCTGTCCTATCTGCGTTCCTTCCCGTTCAATAAGATCAAGATCGATCGGACGTTCGTGGCGGACCTCGTCGGCATGACCGATTCGCTGGCGATCGTTCAGGCGACGATCCAGCTCTCCGACAAGCTCGGGATGGAAACCGCCGCCGAAGGCGTTGAGACGCGCGAGCAACTGGAACTGCTCGCCGCCGAGGGCTGCACCCAGATCCAGGGATTTCATGTGAGTCGGCCAGTGCCCGTCTCGCAAGTCCCCGAGCTGCTTGCATCTTACCGGCACGTCGCGGGACCGGGCAGGCGCGCGGCGGCCTAGAAGTCGGCGTCGGGCGCCGTACGGGCGCGCTATGGACGGCTACAGCTGGATCCATCCCAGCAGCATCAGGATGACGAGCGTGCCGAGGGCGGTGATCAGCAGCGATCCCGCGCAGCCGAGGCGGCTGGAGAAGATGAGGAACATGGCATCGCTCCTTCCCGGGCGGGAACAAACGAGCGGCGGCGCCCGTGGCTCCCGCTACAGGTTGCGGATCAGCTTGACCGCGACGGCGGCCCAGGGCGGGTCGGTAACCACCGTCTGACGCTGGCCGCCGCCGAGCGGCAGCATTTGCAGCTTGTTGCCTTCGCGCCCGATGAGCCGCCCGAAGATAAACCGCCCCGCGGGCCGCGGCACGAGCACGTCGCGGTTGAGCGCGGTTCCGAAATCCGCGGGGTCGAGCCGGCCGAGCCAGATCTCGTCGCCGCTGCGATAGTCGCCGATGCCGGCCGCGACAGTGACAGCGACCAGCCCCGGCGCCGCCTTGGGCGGGATGACGACGCCTTCGCGCCGCGGCGCGTGGGCGCCGTCGTGGAGCAGGGTCGCCGCCACCGGAATGTCGTCGCGGTGGGGCAGCGTCACCAGGTCGGACGCCTCGACTCCGAGCGCGTCCGCGATCCGGTTCAGCCAGCCGACCGACACCGTCCGCGTTCCGGTCTCGAGCCGGCCGATCGTCTGCGGCGTCGTCGGCGGCCTGCAGCGGTCCGCGACCTCCTGAAGGGTCATCTTCCGCGCGCGGCGGACATCACGGATGCGGGTCAGCACGGTCTCGCCTCCCTAACCTGGCTGGTAATATCTCTTTCCTACAGCTGGGCCGCAATGGCAAGTGGGTTGCGGAGGTGATTCGCAATGCCGGGGAAGAACAGATTGCTGAAGGAGATGCCGCTCCCGCGCGATGGGGCGGAAAGGGAAAGTGCCCGCCGGAGCGGCCGCAAGGGCGGCCGCCGCAAGCGGCCGGCGCGGACGGTGACGGTGAACCTAACCGAGTCGCCGCTCGGCTGGCTGAGGTCGCGCGGACTCGTGACGGCGCGTCAATTCGATGCCGGCGAGACGCTTCGCGCCGACTGGGAGCGCGGCCAGCTAGCGCCGTCGGTGACGATGCGTTGGGACGCGTCGCGGGCCAGCGCGGGGGCGGGCCCGCTCGAGCCGAAGGACCTGACGGCGGCGCAGCTCGGCGCCCGCCGCCGCTTCCGCGAGGCGGTCGCCGCGGTCGGGCCCGGGCTCGCCGACATCCTTTGGCGAACCGTCTGCGCCGGCGAGGGGATGCGCGACGCCGAGCAGGCGCTCGGCTGGCCCGCGCGCTCGGGGCGGCTGGTCCTCGCGCTTGCGCTCGATCGCCTCGCCGATCATTACCGGTTGCGCTGAGCCGGCACGAAAGCCGGTGGGGCGTTCCTCGGTCGTGGCGGTCTCGTTGACCAGCGACAGTCATTTCGGCGATCGTCACACGCTGAACATCCACAAGCGACCGTTCGCGTCGGTCGCCGCGACCCAAACGCCACCAAGGGGGCGGCGGGCTGGGAAAAGCGTTGGCGACTATGCCGAACTCGACCAGGAGGGCCCCCGGCTCGTCCTCTGCCACTATCCTTTCCGCAGCTGGAACGGCCGGCATCGCGGCGCAATCAACCTGCACGGGCACAGCCACGGCAAGCTGAAGCCGATGCCCCGCCAGTTCGACGTTGGCGTGGATGCATGGGATTGGCGGCCCATCGCGCTCCGGCAACCCTCGGCGCTTGACGCCGCCTCTAACCGTGTTAGTTCGCTAACACGCCAGGAGGAAGCGAACATGAAGCGGGTTGCGGCCGCGATGATGGCGATGCTGGCGGGCTGCGCGACCGCCGGTGCCGATCCGGCCCCCGACCGGATCGGGCGCATCTACACCTATGTCCGCAGCGACCGCGACGGCAGCCTGCCGGAGACGATCAGGGTGTATCGGGCCGAGCGCGACCGGGTCGAGGTCAGCAAGATGCGGGGGCGCTGCACCAACGCCGCTTACGTGACGGCGGTTCTCGACCTCGACGCGGGCTATGCGACGCGGCTCGGCGGCGGGCGGCTGCTCCCGAATGCCGGCCGCGAGGAGTTCGCGGTGCTCACATACGATCCCGAGGCGCGGCGCCTGGACGGGCGCATCGAGACTCCGGACGGGCCGCTAGTGCTGACGCGCGCGGTGCCGGATCAGCCTTGGCACATTTACGATTTCGACCTCGCAAGCCTCACCATCACGGCGCAGTACCGGCCGCAGCCGCGCCGCGACTTCAGCTTCGGCGTGCCGCTGGTCTGGCCTGACGGCGGGCGCGAGGGGCTGCTGCGCTATCTTGGCCGCGCCGACCTGCGCTTCGCCGGCGAGGAGATGCATGAGGGCCGGCGGGCGCTGCGCTTCGAGGCGGGCGGTCCGGCCTTCGGCACTCGCGGCGGCCCGATCTGGTTCGACGCCGCCGAAGGCCACATCCTGGAGGCTTCGTGGGGCATTCCCAACCATAGCGAGCACCGTGACTTCCGCCTGCGCCTGACCCAGGTCAGCGACGGCGGCGCCGACGAGTGGCGGCGGCTGCTCAGCGCCCATTGGGAGAATTGCCCGCCGGCGGAATAAGGCGGTCAGCTGGCGTCGGCGGGGATGCGGGCTTCATATTCTTCGGCGTAGCGCGCGTTGGTCGACCAGAAGGGGCGGGGGCGGGGGGTGCGCCCCGCAAGGACGTCCTCGAGTATGTCGAGGTGCAGGTGCCAGCCTCATATTGGCGATATTTCTCCGGCGGCTCCTCGCCGTGGTGCGACAATTCCGAGTTGCCGAAGATGAGCGTCACGGCGCCGCCGGGGCGCAGCTCCATCGCCCCGCCCGCAAACCATTGGCGGCGAAGCTCCGCGTCGGTGCGATAGGCCCAGACCCGTTGGATTCGCGCCGGGAGCAGCCGCTCGAACCGGATCGCGCCGGCTTGGGGGACGGATCCATAATCGCTCATTCGCTTCCTCCCTTATCGTCTTTCAGCGCCGCTTCGAGGGCATCGAGCCGGCCGCTCCAGAAGCCCCGTACGCGGGCGATCCAGCCGTCGATCTCGGCGAGGCCAGCCGGGTCGAGGCTGTAGATCCGACGCTTTCCCCTGACCTCGACCCGCACCAGCCCGGCTTCGCGCAACGCCTTGAGATGCTGCGACACGGCCGGTGCGGATAGCTCGAATGCCTCGGCAATGGCCCCCGCGGGACGGGGGCCACCGGCGATCAGCTCGATCATCCGGCGGCGATTAGGTTCGGCGAGAGCGGCGAAGCGGTCCACACCCCCGCTATTAAGTAAACACTTAATTAAGCCAAGCCTTGTGGATGATTCGCACGTGACCGCAGCTCGACCACCCGCTATAGGTAGCAGAATAAAACCTACTCGGGAGACTGGCCGTGATCGTTTATGGTTCTTCGCTGTCGCCGTTCGTGCGCAAGGTGCTCGCTTTCGCGGCCGAGAAGGGGCTGGAGGTGGAGCTGAAGCCGACCGGCCTCGGCAATAAGGATCCCGAATTCATCGAGGCCAGCCCATTCGGGAAGATGCCGGGCTTTCGCGACGGCGACTTTGCCATCTCCGATTCGAGCGCGATCGTCGCCTATCTCGATGCGATCAAGGATGAGCCGCGGCTGATCCCGGAGGAGCCGCGGGCGCGGGCGCGGACGATCTGGTTCGACGAATATGCCGACACGATCCTCTTCGGCTGCGGACAGAAGATGTTCTTCAACCGGGTCGTTGCGCCCCGGTTCCTCGGCCGCCCCGGGGACGAGGAGGTCGCCGCCAAGGCCGAATGCGAGGAGCTGCCGCCGCTACTCGACTATCTCGAGGGGGTGATCCCCGAGAGCGGGTTTCTCGTCGAGGATCGGCTGACGCTGGCCGACATTTCGGTCGCGAGCCCGTTCGTCAATCTGAAGCACCTGGACGTGGCGCTCGACCGAAACCGCTATACGCGGCTGACGCGCTACATCGAGACGATCCTGGACCGGCCAAGCTTCAAATGCTGGGTCGACCGAGAAGCGGCATTCCTCGAGCGTGCGGCCTGACTATCGGGGGCGCTGGCAGGTTGGCCGAAAATCGCCAGCCTCGATGCTGATGCTCGCTCCCTAATCGTTGAAAAAATGAGCGTTAACAAGCCGGTAACCAGCATCCCTCGCATGGGTTAGGCGTTTAACCCCCGAACCAAGCGGGGTTTTTTTCATGCTCCAGACTGCGAACGTGCCGGCCATGCGCGAGGAGCGGCGGAGCGAGCCGCGCTTCCCCGTCTTCCTCGCCGCCACCGCTCGCAACGGCACTGCGGCAGCGCGGGTCCAGCTCAGAAACCTGTCGCGCTCGGGCGCGCTGGCCGAAGCGCCGCGGCCGCCGGCGCAGGCCAGCCGGGTCGTGCTCGCGCGCGACGGCCTGCTGGTCGCGGCTGAAGTGGTATGGGTCAGCGGGATGCGGTTCGGCCTGGCCTTCGACCAGCCGATCCGAGCCACCGATTTATTGCTCCAGCTCAGCCAGAATCGCTTGGCCGGCTAGCGCGGGGCGAAGCGTTCAGTTCACTCGCTCGGCTGCCGCGGGCGGCTGCGCCGCCGGGAGATGTTCGCTCGTCCGGGCGCTGGCCTCGAAATGGCCAGCCATGTCGAGCAGGGTTTCGGCGGTTGTGCGCGCATGGAGCCTGGCCGCCAAATTGCGGCACTGGGTGGCCAGTTGGCGCAGACGCTGGGCTTCGTCCATCGGGTCTGCCTTGGTAGAACCGGCCCCCGCGGAGTCACCCGCGGGGGAAGGATTTGAGAGCCTTACCGTCCGCCGCGCTCATAGGTCTGGACGCAATTGTCCGTGACCGTCGCCGAGCAGGGCGGATGCGAGGCATCGGTCGCCTCGACCGGGCCGCCGACCGCCGGCGTGGCGACGCCGTTGAAGCCGGCCGGCACGTGCGCCGGATCGGACATGACGGTCACGCCGCGTGCGTCCTCTTCGGGATTGGTGTTGCCGGGCTGGACGATTGCGCCGCTGGCGGGCGCCATCGTGCTCGCCATCGTGGTGGTGCCGCTCAGGCTCGTCGTCGCGGAGGTCGAGTCGGTCGTCGAAACCGGCATGTCGGACGTTTGGATGGTCGTCGTCGTGCCCATCGGCGTCGTCGTCTCGGTCGTCGTCGTGGTCTCGTTCTGGACGTCGACGTCCGCGTCGATGTCGAGGTCGCCGTCGGGCTGGACGCCGACGTCGGCGTCGACGTCGAGCTCGGGCTGAGTCGTCGTCGTGGTGGTGGTGGTCGACTGGGCGATCGCCGCGCCGCTCATCAGCAGCGCAATGGTCAAAGCAGCAGTCTTCATCGTTTCACTCCTCTCGTGGGTACGACCCGCCGGCGCCGCTTGGGTGCCACGGCGGGTGTCGCGGCTTTCCTGCCGCTGGCGGGGGTGTAACGGTCGGGAGCGCGGCTTTTCTCCCCGCCGGGATCGGCCGGTCCCCAGAGGCGCAAGGCGGAGCGTGGCGAAGCCGGGGTAACCTGCATCAACAAGCACGGCCTTTTCTGCGAGAAAAGCGGCGATGAGGCTCTTGCGAAGCGCTGGGGGAGGAGGGTCGTGAGGCTGCGCTGGCCCGCTGTCGCCGCCGGCCTGCTGGCGTTGTTGGTCGTGGCCATCGCCGCACTGGCGCTGAGCTGCCTCTCGCTGTGGCAGACCCGCTGCTCCGCGACGACCCTGTTCGAGGGACGCCGGCCCCTGGACGTGCCCTATGCCGAAACCCGCCCCGCGGTGGTGCGCCGAATGCTGCAAATAGCGCGTGTCGGCCCGTCCGACCATGTCCTGGACCTCGGCACCGGCGACGGGCGCATCCTGATCGCCGCGGCGCGCGAGCGCGGCGCCAGCGGCCTCGGGGTCGATATCGACCCGGTTCTGGTCCGCGAGGCGGAGGCCAATGCCCGCCGGGCCGGCGTCGCGGGGCGGGTCGCCTTCCGCACCCAGGACATCTTCGCGACGCCGCTCGGCGAGGCGACGGTGGTGACGATGTTCCTTCTCCCCGAGGTCAATCTGCGCTTGCGGCCGCGGCTGCTGGCGGAGCTGCGGCCTGGAGCACGTATCGTCAGCCACGCCTTCGACATGGGCGACTGGCGGGCCGACAAGATCGACCGCGTCGGCGGCTCGACCCTTTATCTCTGGCGCGTTCCCGCCCGCGTCGCCGGCCGCTGGCGGCTGAGCGACCCGATCGCCGGCGACGGCGAGCTGGCGTTCGAGCAGCGCTTCCAGCTCCTCTCCGGCCGCTGGCGACCCGAGGGCGGCGGCGAGCCGCGCATCCTCCACGGCCGCGTCGACGGCGCGTTCGTCCAAATCGTCGTGGAAACGCCGGGCGGAGCGCGCACTTACGACGGTCGGGTCGAGCCCGGCCTCATCGCCCCGCGCGACGGCCGTGGTCGCTGGCGCGCGATCCTCGTCCGTTAGTCGAGCTCGGCCTCATGTCGGCCAGATCCTGCCTGTCGAATCTTATTTTCGCGGTCGGACGGGGTCGGGAGGTAAACGGCTTCTTTACCATCCGCTCGCATAACCGCCGGCGACTGTCGGGCGGAGCCATGGACGATCTGATCAACGACTTCCTCGCCGAGACGCGCGAGATGCTTCAGGCCCTCTCGGGCGCGATCGTGGCCTGGGAGACGGACCCGGCCGACCGCGCTCGCCTCGACGAGATCTTCCGCTTCGTCCACACCGTCAAAGGCAATTGCGGCTTCTTCGAGCTGCCCCGGCTGCGCCAGCTGAGCCACGCCGCTGAGGACGCCCTCGCCGAAGTGCGGGCCGGCCGCCGGGAGGCCGACGCGACGCTGGTGAGCGCCGTCCTCGCCGTCATCGACCGGATCGGGGAGCTCGTTCAGGCGCTGGAGACCGGCGAGCCGCTCGCCAGCGAGGATGACGAGCAGCTGATCGCGGCCGTCACCGGCACCGCGGCTCCGCTGCTCGTCGAGGCCCAAGCGTCACCGGCGGCTCCGGCCGCGAAGAAGGGCATGCGCAGCATCCGCCTTTCGGTCGAGCTGCTCGACCGGATGATGAGCGGCGTCTCGGACGCCGTTCTCGCCCGCAACGAGCTCGCCCGCCGGCTTCGCGACGCGCCGCGCGACGTCGCCGTCGAAGCGGCGTTCGAGCGCCTCTCGGCCTGCATTGCCGACATTCGCGAGGCGATCACCCGCACGCGCATGCAGCGCATCGACAATCTCTTCTCGGCGCTGCCGCGGATGGTTCGCGATCTGGCTGCCGATCTCGGCAAGCAGGTCCAGCTCCAGGTCGAGGGCGGCGAGGTCGAGCTCGACCGCGAGATGATCGAGATGATCCGCGACCCGCTCACGCACATCATCCGCAACGCCGTCGATCACGGCATCGAGGCGCCGGTGGACCGCGCGTCGGCCGGCAAGCCGGCGGCCGGGCGGCTCAAGGTCAGCGCCCGCCAGTCCGGCAACCAGATCCTGATCGAAGTCGCGGACGACGGGCGCGGCATCGACGCCGACGCCCTGGTGCGCCGCGCCGTCGCCGCCGGAACGATCACCGGCGAGGCGGCCGAGCGCCTGTCGGCGGCGGACAGCAACGCGCTCATCTTTACGCCCGGACTCTCCACCGCCGGCGAGGTCACGACCATATCCGGCCGGGGCGTCGGCATGGACGTGGTGCGCGCCAACGTCGAGCGGATTGGGGGCCTGGTCGAGATCGATTCCAGACCCGGCCAGGGCGTGCGCCTGTGCATGCGCGTCCCGTTGACGCTGACCATCATCCCCGCGCTCACGGTCAGCGCAGGCGGCCAGACCTTCGCGCTTCCGCGCGCCGCGATCGAGGAGATATTGCGGGCGAGCGGACCGACCGTCCGAGTCGAACGCGTCGGCGATGCGCGGGTCGCGACGGTGCGGGACCGGCGGGTGGCTCTCATCGATCTCGACGACCTGCTCGGCACCGGGCCTCGCGAGGGCGAGAACGACGGCCGGATCATCCTGCTGAAGCCCGGCGCCGGGGCCACCTATGCGCTCCGCGTCGATGCCGTCCACGACCATGAAGAGCTGGTCATCAAGCCGGCGGCGCCGCCGGTGATGGCGGCGGGCATTTATGCCGGCACCACGCTCGCCGATGACGGGCGGCCGATCCTCCTTCTCGACCCTTCCGGAATCGCCGCCCAGGCGCAGCTCGCCACCGTCGAGCAGCCCGCGGATCCGGAATCGCCCGCGACGGCGAACGAGGAACGCGGGCAGGCGACGTTGCTGCTGTTCAAGTCCCTTGACGGCCGGCTTCGCGCTGCCCCGGTCGGCACCGTCGAACGGATCGAGGACGTCCCCGCCGAGGCGATAGGCTTCAGCGCCGGCCGCCTACGCGCCAGGGTCGGCGAGCGCATCCTTCCACTGGCCGGCTGCGACTCCCCGCCGGCTTCGGGGCGGCTGCGCATTCTGCGCCTCAGCGACGGCGCCTCCCAGCTCGCTTACGCCTTCGGCGACGTCGTCGACGTGCGCAAGGCGGCGCTCGACCTGCAGCCGGCGCCTCAGCCGGGGGAGATTGCCGGCGTCGCGCTGATCGACGGTCAGCCGGTCGAGCTGCTCGACGTCCACTGGCTGTTCGCCAGCCATGTCGAGGCCGTAGTCTCCGGCCACGGGCGGCCGGCCGTCTGCGCGATCCCCGCCGACGATCCGTGGATGGCGAACATGCTTCGCCCGCTCGTCGAGAGCCTCGGCTATCGCGTCGTCGGTGAAGGCGTGGCGGCGGACCTCGTCATCGCCTCCGCTGAGGAAGCGCCTCCGATCGCCGCGCAGGGCGCGCAATTGCTGCGCATCCGCTCGTCGGCCGAAGCGGACGGCGACAATGACGACAGCATCTACCGTTACGACCGGGCGGCGCTGGTGGCCGCCTTGCGCCGGCGCCGCGCCGGAGGCGCCGCTCATGGCTGAGCTCCTCCTCATCGTGCGCCTCGCCGGTCGCCGCATCGCCTGCCCCGCCTCCCAGGTGGAAGGCCTCGTAGAGCTTGAGGGCATAGTCCCCGTCCCCCGCGCCGCGCCGCACGTCGCCGGTCTGTCGGCGCTGCGCAGCCGGGTGCTGACCGTCATCGATGCGAACGCCGCGCTCGGATTTCAAGCCGAGAAGGATGCCGTCGCAGGGGACGCCATAGTCGTCCCCTGCGACGGCCACCATTATGCGCTGCGCGTCGAGGCGGTCGAAGACGTCGTCGAGGCTTCGGCGCCGCCGGCGCCGATGGCCGCGCAGGCCGGCCGGGGCTGGGACAGGGTGGCCCTCGGCATGGTCGATGTGGGCGCCGATCTCCTCCTTCTGGTCGATCTGCGTCGTTTCATCGCCGGTTCGCCGGCGCTGGCTGCCTGAGCTTAAAGTTGTGATTACCTCTTCGCGCTACCGTGCGGGGCGCGGCTTAACGGAGCATCCGAGATGAAAAGCTGTCTCGTCGTCGACGATAGTAAGGTGATCCGCAAGGTCGCCCGCCACATCCTCGAGACCCTCGATTTCTCGGTCGAGGAGGCCGAGGACGGACGCGAGGCGCTGAGCGCCTGCGCGGCGCAGATGCCGGACGTCATCTTGCTCGACTGGAACATGCCGGTGATGGGCGGGATCGAGTTCCTGCGCGCGCTTCGCCGGTCGGAATGGCCGATGCAGCCGAAGGTCGTGTTCTGCACGACCGAGAACGACATCGCCCACATCCGCGCGGCGATCGCGGCGGGCGCCGACGAATATGTGATGAAGCCGTTCGACCGCGACACGCTGCACAGCAAGCTCCAGATCGTCGGCATCGCGTGACCGCCCATTCGGCAGTCGTGCCGCGGCCCCGGGAAGCTTTTCTTGAGGCGCCGATACGGCTGATGATCGTCGACGATTCGGCGGTCGCGCGGGCCGTGCTCGCGCGCATGGCGGCGGCACATCCCGACTTCGAGGTGGCGGCGCTCGCCGCCAACGCCCGCGAAGCCCTCGACGCGCTCGGGACCATCGCCGTCGATATCGTCCTCCTCGATCTGGAAATGCCCGGAACGCATGGCCTCGAGGCGCTGCCGGCGATCCTCCGCGCCGGCCGCGGCGCCCAGGTTCTGATTGTCTCGTCCATGGCCGAGGAAGGAGCCGCGGTGACGGTCCGCGCCCTCGCCGCCGGCGCCGCCGATACTTTGCCCAAGCCGGGCGCCGGCTGTTTCGCCGGGCGCTTCTCCCAGATACTCGCCGAGCGGCTCCGCCGAATCGGCCGCGCCGGCCGCCGCGAGGAAGACCTCCCCGACAGCGAAGAGCAGACGCTTCGCCTGCGCGACATGCCGCCAGGGCCAATCGGCTGCCTCGCGCTCGCTGCCTCGACCGGCGGGATGAAGCCGCTGACCGAACTGCTGCGCGCGCTGCCGCGCCACATCGGGGCGCCGATCCTGGTGACCCAGCACCTGCCGCCTGTGTTCATGCCCCATTTCGCGCGGCAACTAGAAGCCGCTTGCGGCCGCGCGGTCCTGCTCGCGGAGGATCGGCAGAAGCTGGCCGCCGACTGCGTCTATGTCGCGCCGGGGGAGGCGCATCTGTGCGTCGGCCGGGATGGGAACGGCGCGCGCGCGCGGCTCGATCGCGCCCGGGCTCCGTCCGGCTGCCTTCCCTCCGCCGACCCGATGCTTGCCTCGCTCGCCGACGGCTATGGCGCCGCTGGCGTCGGAGTCGTCCTGAGCGGCATGGGCCGGGACGGCCTGATCGGCAGCCGCCGCCTCGTCGAGAAGGGCGGCGCGGTGCTGGCGCAAGATCGCGCCACCGCGGCCATATGGGGCATGCCGCGGGCTGTGGCCGAGGATGGGCTTGCCTCGGCCGTGCTGCCGCCGCGGCAGTTGGCACGGCGCATCGCGCAGCGGATCGGGAGCGCCTGATGGAGCTGAGCGACGCCTCGCAGCGGATTCTCGCCGGTTTGCTCGAATCGCGCACCGGTCAGCGCCTCGCCTCCGGCCGTCGCTGGCGCATCGACAGCGCTCTCGCCGCGATCGTTCGCGAGCGCGGCTTCGCGACCGCCGATCAGCTGGTGACGCGCCTCGTTGCCGGTCGCGACCCCGACCTCACCGATGCGGTCATCGAGGCGATGCTCAACAACGAGACTTATTTCTTCCGCGATCGACTTCCGTTCGACCTGCTGTTCGCCGGGCCGCTGAAGCGCCTCGAGCAGACCCGCGCCGGGGAGAAGAGACTCGCCATCTGGTGCGCGGGCTGCTCAACCGGCCAGGAAGCCTATTCGCTGGCGATGACCTTCGCCGACGATCCGGCGCGCTGGCGCGGCTGGAAGATCGACATCGTCGGCACCGACCTTTCTCGCTCGGCGATCGACCGCGCCCGCGCCGGCGTCTATTCGCAGTTCGAGGTCCAGCGCGGCCTTCCCGTCGTGCAGATGATCCGCTGGTTCGAGGAGCTGGGCGGCGGCGACTGGGGCATCAAGCCGGCTTTGCTGAGCGCGGTACGCTTCGAGGTTGCCGGGATCGCCGAGCTCCCGCCCCGCCCGGGCCGCTTCGACATCATCCTGTGCCGCAACGTCCTCCTTTATTTCTCCCCCGAGATGCGCCGCCTCGCTTATGGGCGGCTGGCCGAGGCGGCGGCCCCTGACGGCTCGCTGATGCTAGGGGCCGGCGAGACGGTGATCGGCCAGACCGACGCCTTCGTCTCCGATCCCGAATGTCGCGGTCTCTACGTCCCGGCCGCGGCCGCCCGCAGTGCCGCGCTTCCGGCCGCACGGGTCGCCTAAAGCGGGGTTGACGCCCACCCGCTTTTGGCGCGGAAAGAGGGGATGGACCACATCATCGACTGCCCGTCGCCCAATTTCGACGAGCGGGACCAGCCGGTCACGATGGTCGTCCTCCATTATACCGGCATGAAGGACGCCACCTCGGCGATCGAGCGGCTGCGCGACCCCGAGGCGCGCGTCTCATGCCACTATCTCGTCGACGAGGACGGCAAGGTGCTGCGCATGGTGCCGGAGGAGAAGCGCGCCTGGCATTCGGGCCGCTCCTACTGGCGCGGAATCCACGGCGTCAACGGCGCCAGCATCGGTATAGAGATCGTCAATCCAGGCCATGAATTCGGTTACCGTCCCTTCACGCGCGAGCAGATGGACGCGCTCGTCCCGCTGCTCGCCGATATCGTGCGTCGCCACGAAATCCCGCCCGCCAACGTCGTCGGCCATTCCGACGTGGCGCCAACCCGCAAGCAGGACCCCGGCGAGCTGTTCGACTGGGCGCTGCTCGCGAAGCACAGGCTGGCGGTGCCGCGGCCCAGCAAGGGGCTGGTCGATCCAAGCTGGACCGACAGCGGCTTTCTGCTGGCGCTCGAGCGCTACGGCTATGACGTTCAGGACCCGCTCGCCGCCATTGTTGCCTTCCAGCGCCGCTTCCGCCCGGAGCTGATCGACGGCACAGTGGACGGCGAGTGTCGCGCCATCCTCCTCCAACTGCTCTTGGCCCGCGAGCGCGGACACCTTAGATAGAAAAGGCCAGAGGGTCGGGCGGCCGCGGCCCGCGCAAGCGGGACGAGGAAAGTCCGGGCTCCATGGAACGACGGTGCCGGGTAACCCCCGGCGGGGGCGACCCCAGGGAAAGTGCCACAGAAAGCAGGTCGCAAAGGCTTTGGCCCTGTGACGTTGAAAGGGTGGGGTAAGAGCCCACCGCGGTTCCGGCAACGGCGCCGGCACGGCAAACCCCACCGGGAGCAAGACCGAATAGGGGCGGCATATGGGCTTCGTTCCGGCTCCGTCGCCCGGGTTGGTTGCTTGAGGGGCGGAGCGATCCGCCTCCTAGAGGAATGGCCGCACATCCGCCTTCGCTCTTCGAGCTTCGGCGGAAGACAGAACCCGGCTTACAGACCCTCTGGCCTCGTTTTCCCGCTTCACCGGCTGGCGCCGAAGCGCGGCAGCGACTATCTCGCCGCCGTGGCACGGCAGCGGCGATCGAACGATTGGGGTTTCCCGCGATGGCGCGGCTACGGCTCGTCGCGCCAGGCCGAGGCGGTTCGCCTGTGCGACCGTCACGGCTGCGACGAACCCGGGGACCGGCCGGCGCCCAAATCGCCGAACAGCCGCGAGCGCTGGTATTTCTGCGAGGCGCACGCCGCCGAATACAATCGCAACTGGAATTATTTCGAAGGCCTTTCGGCCGAAGACGCGGCCGCGCGCGAGAGCGACGAGCGCCGTGGCGCCAGCAGCTACCGCCAGTCCGGCCATTACGCCTGGGGCGGCCCCGGCGACGGCAGCCGAAGCCGCGACGAGATGCGCGCGCTCGACGTGCTCGAGCTCGAATCCGATGCCGGCTTCGAGGACGTACGAGCTGCCTATCGGCGCCTCGCCAAGGCCCACCATCCCGACCTCAAGCCCGGCGATGCTGAAGCGGCGGCGCGGTTTCAGACGATTCAGGCAGCCTATGAAGTCCTCCGCAAGGCGGAGGAGGGCCGCTCCGGCCTCTGACGGGGATGCAGCCGCAATCGGCGCCGGCCGCGGAGCGCAACGCTGAGCCGATCCTCGAAGTCCTTCGCCGCGTGCTCCCGGAGCGCGGGCTGGTGCTGGAGGTGGCAAGCGGCACCGGCCAGCATGCGGTCCGCTTTGCCGGCGCCTTTCCCAAGCTGCTCTTCCAGCCGAGCGACCCGGAGCCGGCGGCGCTCCGCTCGATCGAGGCCTGGCGCGCCGAGGCGGCGCTCTTCAACCTGCTGCCGCCGGTGGCGCTCGATGCTCGCGCCGCCGAGTGGCCGGTCGGCGCGGCCGACGCGATCCTGTGCGTCAACATGGTCCATATCAGTCCCTGGTCGGCCACGGTGGGGTTGATGCGCGGGGCCGGGCGCATCCTCGATCCCGGAGCGCCGCTCTACCTCTATGGCCCTTATCTGCAGGCGGGGGTTGAAACCGCTCCGAGCAATCTCGCCTTCGACGAGAGCCTGAAGGCGCGGAACGCGGAATGGGGCCTGCGCGAGGTGGAAGCCGTCGCGGCGGAGGCCGAAAAGAACGGCCATGCCCTGGAGCGGATCGTTCCGATGCCCGCCAACAACCTCTCGCTGGTCTTCAGGAAGGGCTAGTCCTCCGTACTCCGGATTTAAGCGCGGCAAATCTGTACCGTCATCCTTGTCGCCGCCGCGGACGCGCGGTCCTTCACGCGGAAGAATGCGGCGGTGGCGCGCTCCTTCCCTCCTCCAAGGGGAGCCCGGCCGCGCGCAGCAGGAGCAGGGTCCAGAACAGGCCGAAGGCCCAGCCTCCGATGACATCGCTCGGCCAGTGTACACCGAGCAAAACTCGGCTGAGGCCCACCGCGAGGGCGAGCCACACCGCCGCCCACACCGCGACCAGCCGCGCGCGCGGCGTCTGCGGTAGGAGCAGCGCGAGCGTCAGCCACACCAGAGTGGCATTGGCAGCGTGGCCGCTGGGGAAGGAGAGGCTCTCGACCGGCACGAGATGCCCCTGCGGATCGGGGCGGATCCGCGCGATCCAGTCCTTCTGAAGCGACACGAGCAGCCGTCCCGACACCGTGATCGAGACGAGGAGCAACGCATCGCGCCAGTTGCGCCGGTAAAGCAGAAATCCTGCTCCGGCGGCGGTGATGGGGGTGAGCGCCCTGAGCCCACCAAGCTCCGTCAGCCAGCGCGCCGCGAAAGCGACGTTCGGCCGGTCGCCGGCATAGAAGAAGAGGAGGAGGCCGCGGTCTAACTCCATCGCCCCGAAAAGGAGCATCACCACCCATGCCAGCGCGAGTCCGATCAGGGCAAGCGGCATCTGCCGGCGCTTCAATCCGCCCGCACCGCTCGCCAGCCGGCGCCGGCGTCGGTCGGAACGATGGTGTCTCCATCGGCCCGACCCTCGAACACGCGGCGGGTGCCGCCGACCGAGGCGATGAAGCGAATGCGCGGTCCGGAAACGACGCCCTGTTCCACCCGGCTGATGCGGCCGCCGGACCTGACCGAACCGCGGACCTGCTGGTAGAGCTGGTCGAGCTGAAGCTCAGCCGGCCGTCCGTCGACCGTTAGGGTCCATCGGCCCCCGACACGGGCCGGCACGATCCACAAGTAAACGCTGGCCGAGCCGATCCGCACGCGCCGGTCGGCGGTCCAGTCGCCCATGTCGAAATCGTGGCTGACCACGCGGGTGCCAGCGCGCATCTGCTCGAGGATGCGTGGGCGAAGTCGCGCGTTGACCTCGGGCGTCAGATAGAGGGTGACGACGTCGGCGTCGGCGAGCGGTGTGTCGAACAGGTTCTGCCGGCGGAACTCGACCCGATGCGCGACGCCCGCGGCGCGCGCGTTCTGCTGCGCCTCGCGCACCCGCGCCGGATCGATGTCGACGCCAAGGCCGCGCGCGCCGCTGCTTTTCGCCGCCGCGATCGGGATCCGCCCATCGCCGGTGCCCAGATCGATAACATATTCGTTGGGCCTGACCTCGGCGAGGGACAGCATGGCGTCGACGACGTCGTAATCGGTGACGACATAAGGGGCGTCGAGCTTCTGCCTGCCGCGCGCGAAATTGCCCGGATCGAAGTCGGGCGGGAGCGCCTGCGGCGCCGGATCGACCGTGCTGTGCCGGTAGACCGCGACTCCGGCGACCGCCGCGAGCGCGACTCCTGCCCCGACGAACATCGCGCGCAGAAAAGGACGAGAGGCCATGGGCGATTCTCCGACTGGTCGCGCGCCCTCTTTCCCTGTCCTGCGAGGAATGTCACGAGGGGGCGGGGAGAGGGACCGGTGGAAGCGAGCGAATCGGCCGGGCCTGGGCCCATGACCCCGCTTCACCCCGCGCAATTGACCGTGCTGCGCGTGCGCGGCGCGATCGCGGGAGTCGCGATCTTGCTGATCGCGCTGGCTCTGGACCTGGGGCCGCTGCGCGAGGCGAAGCTGCCCACCGGGCTCGTCACGGCAATCGCGGCCGCCGTCGCGGCAGTCCTGGTCCTCCTCCTGCCGGGCCGCCGCTACCGCGCCTGGGGCTATCGGGAGACCGGCGACGAAATTCACATCCGCCACGGGGTTATGGTGCGGGTGCGCACGATCGTCCCGTTCAGCCGCGTCCAGCATACCGATGTTTCGCAAGGGCCGGTCGAGCGCGCCTGCGGCGTGGCGACGCTGATCGTCCACACCGCCGGTACGCGCGGCGCGGCGGTGGCGCTGCCCGGGCTGGCGCCGGCCGAGGCGGAAAGGATGCGCGATCGCATCCGCGCCCGGATGGGAGAGCCGGAATGAGCGCGACGGCGCCGCAGCCGCGGCGGCTCCACCCCGCGACGCTACTGGCGCGCGCGCTCAGGATCGTGCCGCAAATGCTGGGCGGAGGCGCGGCCTATGCCGCTGTCGTGGTTCGGGAGGGGTTCGGTGCGGTGCTCGTGTTCGCCGCGGTCGCGGGAGGCCTGGGGCTCGTCGTTGCGCTGCTCGTGTGGCTCCGCTTCCGTTACACCGTCCGCGAGAACGAGATCTTGATCGAGAGCGGCGTGCTGAAGCGCCAGCGCCGAGTCATCGCGTTCGAGCGCGTGCAAGATATTGCGATCGAGCAACAGCTGCTGGCGCGGCTGTTCGGGACGGCGCGGGTGCGGATCGAGACGGGCGGCTCGGCGGCCGACGAGGGTGATCTCGACATGATCGCTTTGGCCGACGCGCACGCGCTTCGCGACCGCATCCGGCGCGGCGCGACGGCACCCGGGAGCGCACGGGCCGAGGAGCCGGTGCTGTTCGCGATGGGCGTCGGGCGGCTGCTTTATTCGGGGCTGTTCAATTTCTCGGTGCTGTTCCTGGCGGCGATCTTCGCCGCCCTCCAATATCTGGACGAGTTCAAACTGATTGACGTCAGGGAGTGGGTAAGGGTGGGGGCTGCCGGCACGGCAGTAGGGTACCTGAACCTTCAGGTGACGCTGATGTTGATCGGGCTGCTCCTCCTGCTCGGAATAGTCGCCGGGGTCGCGCGGACGGTGGCGCGCGACTTCGGCTTCCGACTCACCCGGGCGGAGGCGGGACTGCGGCGGCGGCGCGGGCTCTTCACGCTATCGGAGGTGGTGATACCGATCCGACGGACCCAGGTAACGCGGATCGAAAGCGGACCGGTGGCGCGGATGCTCGGCTGGCACCGATTGTCGTTCCAGACGCTCGGCGCGGATCGTAAGCAGGGCGGGCTTGAGGTCGCGGCGCCGTTCGCCCGCATGGAGGAGCTGCTGCCGATCCTGGCCGAAGCCGGATTTGCGGCACCTCCGCCGCGCGCCGAATATAACCGCCTCCCGAGACGGGCGCTGATCCGCCGCTCCGGGCCGCTCCTGGCCCTTGCCGCTCCGGCCTCCGCTGCGGCAGTGGCGCTCGAGCCGCGGCTTGGCCTGGGCGCGGCGGTCCTGCTGATGCTGGCCTTGCTCGCTTCTTTGAAGTGGCGCCGGCACGGCTACGCGCTCGGCGGGGAGGCGTTGTTCGTGGCCTCGGGGCTGCTCAGGCGACGGACCTGGACGATCCCCTACGGGCGCACCCAGACCATCCACGTAGCGGCGGGGCCGCTCCAACGGCGACTGCGGCTGGCGACTTTGCTCGTCGACACGGCCGGCGCCCCGACGCTGACGGCGCCGGAAGTGGTGGACCTCGATTCCGCGCAGGCGGAGTCCCTGGCGGATGGGCTGCTGGCCCGATTCGAGGAGGCGCGAAGCCGGACTGTCGCATGATCGCGGTTGAAAGCGCGCTGCGGAGGGAGTGGAATGGCGCGCATGGGGCGACGGGACTCAAAGGCGGAGAGCGAGCAGGGCTTTACGCTGATCGAGCTGATGGTGGTGGTTGTCATCATCGGGCTCGCCGCGGCCGTGGTCGTGCTGAGCGTGCCGGAGAGCGGCGGAAGCCTTCAGGCCGAAGCGGAGCGTTTCGCGGCCCGGGCCAAGGTGGCGCGCGACTCGGCGATCCTCGAATCGCGCCCGTTCGCGCTCCAGGTCGGCCCCGGCGGCTATGCGGTGGCGAAACGCGTCCGCGGTGAATGGCGCAGCCAGGCGCAATATGATTGGGCGAAAGGAACGCACCCTGAAGCGTCCGGCGCCGCGAAAGGGCGCATTCGCTTCGATTCGACTGGGCTTGCCGAGCCGCTCTATCTGACACTTCGGCGCGGCCGCCGTCGCGTGGCTGTCGACATCGGCCATGACGGGAGCGTTCATGTTCGTCGCTAAGAGGAGCGAGGGCGGGTTCACGCTGATCGAGATGCTGGTGGCGCTCGCCATTTTCAGCCTCGCCGCGCTGGCCCTGCTTCGACTCGGCGGCGCGACCGCGGGCAACAGCGCGCGTCTGCAGGAACAGGCGCTGGCCCAGATCGTCGCGCGCAACCTCGCCGCCGAAGTGCTGAGCGATCCCGAACCGCCGCCGTTCGGGACGCTGAACGGCGAGGCGGTGAATGGAGGCCGGCGCTGGACCTGGACGCGCGCCACCGGCCGCTCGCCCGAAGCGCGCATTCAGCTGATCCGGATCGACGTGGCCAACGCCGCCGGCGGCCCGGGTCGCGCCCGCCTGATCCTGTTCCGAAGGACGGCCGCGTGAAGAGGAACGGCTTCACCCTTCTCGAAATGATGATCGCGCTGTCGATCTTCGGGATGCTGACCGCCGCCGGAGTCGCGCTTCTTAGCGTCACCGCTCGGACGCAGCAGACTTCGGAGCGCCTGTTGGCCGAAACGGGCGAAGTGCGGCGGGTGGGGGCGCTGCTCACGGCCGACTTGGCGCAGGCGGCGCCGCGCGTCTGGCGCGACGGCGAGGGGCGGCGGCGGCGCGCGTTCGAAGGCGCCGGCAGCGACGCGGCCGCGCTGATGATGTTCGTTCGCCGCGGCTGGGACACGGGCGAAGGCGCGGCGCTGCAGCGGGTCGGCTACCGCCTTCGCGACGGTCGTCTCGAGCGGATCGGCTATGCCCATGTCGACGGCGGCGGCGAAGCCGCGACGGTGCCGCTTCTGGACGGCGTGCGCCGGATGCGGCTGCGCTATCGCGACGAGGACGGGGCCTGGGGCGAGCGCTGGGATCCGACCGACAACGCCGACCTGCCGCACGCGGTCGAGCTGATCACCGACAGCGAGTCGCACGGACTGATTCGGCAGGTCTTCCTCGTCGGGGCGGCGCGAAGGTGAAGGGGCGGCCGATCCCTCGCCGGCAGCGCGGGGCGGCGCTGCTCGCGGTGCTGCTGCTGGTCGCCGTGACGGGGGCGATCGCGGCGGTGGCGACTGAGCGGCTGAGCCTGTCGCGGGCGGTGGCGCTCAACAGCGTCGCGCTCGACCAGGCCCGGGCTTATGCCGCCGGCATCGAGCAGCTTGCGCTGGTCGCAATCGACGATCTGGTGGTTCAGGATCCGGAACGGACCACCCTTGCCGGCGGCTGGAACGGGGCGGTTCGGCGGGTGCCGCTGCCCGGCGGCGGGATCGCGCAGATGCGCGTGCGCGACGGCGGCAATTGCTTCAATCTCAACAGCGTGGTCGACGGCGACCCGCGCACGGCGCTGGTGCGGCGCAATTCCGGCGTGCTGGAGCTTGCCGGGCTGATGGGGGTGCTGGGCGTTCCCGAAGGGGACGCGCGGCGGATCGCCGAAGCCGCGGCCGACTGGGCGGACAGCGACACTGCCACCGGCCCGGGCGGCGCCGAGGACGGCGCCTATGCCTCCGGCGACGACCGCTACCGGACGGCCAATACCCTGTTCGAGGAGCCCGGCGAGCTGCGCTTCGTCGCCGGGATGACGCCGGAGATCATGGCGCGGCTTCGCCCCTGGCTGTGCGCGCTGCCGATCGCCGAGCTGTCGCCGATCAACGTCAACACGTTGCTGCCCGACCAAGCGCCGCTGCTGGCGATGCTGGCGCCGGGGCGGCTCGACGTGGCCCGGGCGCGGCGGATCATCGCGGCCCGTCCGGCGGATGGCTGGGGAAGCCAGGTGGAATTCTGGCGCATCGATGCTCTGCGCGACGTCAATCCGGCGCTCGACGTCCAGCTCCAGCTGCAGCTTCAGACGCGCTGGTTCGCGCTCGATGTGGAGGTGGCGATGCTCGATTCGGAGTTCACCGAGACCGCTTTGGTCGACGCTCGGGTCCAGCCGTCCCGGCTGGTCGCGAGGCGTTGGGGGGAATAAGGTCCCCGGCGGTGAGGAAGCTCATATGAAATCGATGCTGCTCTACGCCAATCGCGACCCTGGCCTCGAGGCGCGGCTGCAAGCGGCGCTCGACGCGACTCGCCGCTTCGACGGCCACCTCACCTGCCTGCTCGTCACACCGCAGGACGCGTTCATTCTCGGCGACCCGTTTGGCGGGGTCTATGCGCTTCCGACGGTGGTGGATCAGGTCCGGAAGGTCGCGGAGGACCAGCGCGAAGCGCTCGAGGCGAGGCTTGCGGGCGAGGGGGTGCAATGGGAGTGCCTGCGCTTCGACGGCGCGCCGGCGCAGGTGATCGTCGACCGCGCGCGGCTGGCGGACCTGGTCGTGCTCAGCCTACCGGGAAGCGGACGCGACGCCTCGGCGACGCATGAGATCACTGCCGACGTTCTCGTTCATGCTCGCGCACCGACGCTGGCCATGCCGCAGCAAGGCCGAAGCTTCGACGCTGGCGCTCCGGCTATGGTGGCGTGGGACGGCTCGCGCGAATCGTCACACGCGCTCCGGCTGACGCTGCCGGTGCTGCGCTGCGCCGCTGCGGTGCATGTGGTCACCGTCGCCGACGGCCATACCGAATTCCCGGCGACCGACGCCTGCCGCTATCTCGCCCGCCATGGCATCGAACCCGAGTTGGCCGAATGGCCGCGCGAGGGACGAAGCATCGCCGCCGCTTTGCTCGATGCGGCCGAACGGGCCGGCGCGGGCTATATGGTGATGGGCGCCTACGGCCATACGCGGCTGCGCGAGGCGGTGCTCGGCGGGACCACGCGCGAGATGCTCCACGAGAGCAGGTTGCCGCTGCTGCTGGCGCACTGATCGCTTGGACCCACGGCCGCGATAGCGCGTTGGAGCGTCATGGCGTCGATGGAAGAACCCAAGGCGAAATGGGAGATCTGGGTCGGCATCCTGGTCGCCGTCGGCATGATCGCGACCGCCGGCTACGCCTTCGTCGAAACCTTCTGGGGCTAATCGCCATCCTCCGGCGGGGCGGGCGCCGACGCGACGGTCGGGACCCCATAGGCGTGCAGGATCCGCGCAACCTCGTCGCTTCGCCGCTCCAGCACCCGTTCCACCTCTACCTTGAGCTCGCGGTCGCGGCGGCGCACTCCCATCGCCACCGCGAAGGCCATCGGAAAGCCGCTGACCCGGTCCTCCCCTGGCGCTGGCGTGAGCCGTAGCGGCACCGACTGGCGCCGAGCGAAATAGCCGGCGACCGGGCCCCAGACATAGGCCACGTCGATCGCGCCCGACGCGACCGCTGCGACGATGTCGGCCTGCGGCGCCGGCCGCGCATAATCGCCATAGACCATGAAGCCGCGAACGTTCGAGACGAGGCCCCGGCGCGCCAGGGCATGGGAGGGAGGCGTGTTCGAAAAATCGTCGCCGATCATCTGGACGCCGATGCGCAGGTTCCTGAGGCGCGGGTCGTCGAACGATTCGATGGCGAGATTGCGGTCGGCGCGCGTGACGGCGACGTAGGTGGAATTGTAATAAGGCCGCGTCGTTGCAAGCATCTCGAGCCCGGCGCCGACGCCGGGGATCAGGTCGCACAAGCCGGCGTTCAGAGTCTCGCGCACATTGCCGCGCCGCTGGGCCCACCAGGTATAAGTGAGGCTCGCCCCGAGCTCGCGCGCGACCAGCTCGGCAAGCCGGTTTTCGAACCCCTGCCCGGCGCGGTTCGAGAAGGGAAGGTTATTGGGATCGACGCAGACCCGAAGCACGCGCGGTGCCTCGGTGCACGAACCAAGCAGGAGCAGAGCGAAGGGCAGGAGCCGCTTCATGGGCGGTCGTAGAGGAAGGCGGCGATATCGCGCTGGTCGCGCTCGCCGACGCCGAGCCGGGGCATGGCCGTGCCGGGGGCGATGCTTTGGGGATCTCCGATCCAGCGCATCAGGTTTTCAGGCCTGTTCTCGAGCCGCCCGGCGAGGACCGCGCGGCTGCCGATGCCGTCGAGCGTCGGACCGACCAACCCCCGCGCCTGGGGCACCCGGCTGAGGCTGTGGCATCCGCCGCAGCCATAAGCGGAGAAAAGCGCCTCACCGCGCTCGACATTGCCGCCGGTGATTGCCTCGGCACGCATCCTCAGATCCTGCTGCTCCTTGAAATGTTCGCGAAGGACGCCGCCGGTAAGCACCAGGCCGACCAGCGGAAGCGCCCAGCGCGCTAGACTAGCGCGCCGCGGCATGACTGCCCTCGTTCTGCCAAAGGCCGCGCATCAGAAACCACAAGGCGGCTGCGAGATGGTAGAGGCCGCCCGGGATCCACATCAGCAGCCCGGCGAGCTGCTGGTCTTCCCGCGGGGTCAGCCCGGTCGGCGTCACGCCGAGCGCAGCATAGGCTTCGTACCAGGGGCTGCTTGCCAGCGCCATCAGGGCGCCGAGTCCGCCGCCGATCATCGACGTGGCGAAGAGGCAGAGAGCTGGGACCAGCCAGGCGGAGCGGCCGGCAGCGCCGTGGATCATGGCCCACCACAAGAGCAGCGCGCTGGCGATAAAGAAGAGGTGCTGGGCGATGTGCCACTCCTCATTGGCCAGAGCGAGATCGAACAGCCACGGCACGTGCCAGGCGATCAGAACGATCGCCTGGACGGCAGTCGCAACGACGGGATCGGTAAGGACGGGCCAGATGCCCCACCGCGCGGCACCGCCGAGGCTGCGGCGCACCGGCTGCGGGAAGGCCCAGAGAAAGGCCGCGCCCGGCCGTGACATGACCAGCAGGAGCGCCGACACGAGCATGATGATTTCATGTTCGATCATATGGAGCGTGAAGCTGACTTCGCCCGCCTCGTGCAGCGGGGAGACCAAGGCGCCCGCGAGCGTCAGCCAGCCGGTCGCGAAGATCAGCGCGTCGCGTCTGAGGCGGGGACGGCCGCGGTCGGAGCGGCGCGACAGGCGCCACCAGCCGAGAACGTAAAGGCAGGCGGCGAGCGCGAGCGGCACCGTGACCGACGGTGCGAACGTCCAGCCGATTTCGTGCGCATGCCCTTCGTGCGCCGCCGCGGGCGCGGCGACGAACAGCAAGGCGAGCGGCGCCAGCCGGATCATGCCAGGCACCTTGGGATGATCAGCGACGACACAGCCTGAAGCACGATGGCGAAGCTTGCGATGGCGGTGAGCAGGGTGCCGAGCAGGCCGAGAAAGCGGCGCCCTTCCGTCTCCTTGCCGCGGTGCCAGATGTCCCAGGAGAAGTAGCCCCCGGCCAAGGCGATTAACAGCGCGACCAGGCTCACGGCCAGGATGAAGAGCGGCGTGCCGGTGCGGCAGTCGTCGAACACGCTGTTCGAGCCGAGCTGATGGGCCAGGCCCCAGCCGAAGCCGGCGCCGAGCAGGCCGAGCCATGGCGCCATATGTTCGAGGGTCTTCCGGCGGGCCATCAGTCGACCCACCGCGGGAGCCAGTAGAGCAACAGATAGATTGGCAGCCAGCACAGCCACACGAAGCGCCAGTACATGGCGTTCTCGGCGACGTCGACGAAGCGGCGGCCTTCCATGCCGTGCCGGGTGTGCATCAGCGCCGTGAGAACGACCGTGTCGCCCCAGTCGGTCAGGATATGGGTCGCGTGAAGGAAAAGCAGGCACCAGACGATCGAGCCGTAGGCATTGTCGTACCAGAGCACGTTCAGCGACAGGAATTCGAAGCCGCGGATCACCAGCAGCAGGGTGCCGACGACGCACATGACCACCATCAGCCGGCGAACCTTGCGCAGCTGCCCCTTCTCGGCGGCTTTCTTCAGGATCGTGTTGGGTATCTCGCTGAGAAGGAGAAGAATCGTGAACAGCGTCCCCGCCAAGAGGTCCGGCGGGCGGAACGGCGGCGGCGGCCAGGCCTGCTCCTGGTTCATTAGGAAAAAATAGGCGGCGATCGCAAGGACGAAGAACGTGCCTTCGATCAGGAAGAAGGCCATCACCGCCCACCACGTCGAACTGCGGTGGCCGAAGGCGTGGGTGGGAAGGCTCGCCAGATCCCCTGTGAAATGCGGCTGCAGCATCAGTCGATCACCGGCTCGGGGGTGATGGACGCCTCTTTGGGCCAGAACCAGGCAGCGACGGCGGCGGCGAGCGGAACGCTGCCGATGATCACCGCCCAGGGCGTGAAGATGGAAGAGATGAACATGACCGTGAGCGCCATGGCCGCGAAAAGCGGCCAGGGCGTCGGCCGCGGCGACGGTTCGCGCAGATCGGGTTTCGCGTCGATGACGGTGGTCAGAAGCAGCTCGCGCTCGTCGACCCTGAGACCCGTCATGACCGGCAGCCGAGCGCGATCCTCCCACAACGGCGTGCGGCTGGAGACGACCGGAATGTGCGCATGATTGTAGCGCGCGGGCGGCGAGGCGGTGGCCCATTCGAGGCCCGCAGCGTCCCACGGGTTGGGACCGGCCACGCGGCCGCCGCGCATCGAGACAAAGACGTTGGCGAGGAACATGACGAGGCTGAGCGCGAACAGGAACGACCCGGCCGAGGAGAGCAGGTTCAGCCCCTCCCAGCCGAGCCCTTCCGGATAGGTGTAGACGCGCCTGGGCATGCCCATGATGCCGAGGATGTGCATCGGGAAGAACGCGACCTGGAAGCTGATGAACGAGAGCCAGAAGGTGGCCTTGCCGAAGCCCTCCGACATCATCCGGCCGGTGAGCTTGGGAAACCAATAGGTGATCGCGCCGAGCAGCGGGAAAACCGCGCCGCCGATCAGCACATAGTGGAAATGGGCCACGACGAAGAAGCTGTCGTGAAGCTGGAGATCGAGCGGAACGCTGGCCAGCATCACCCCCGTCATGCCGCCGATGACGAAGGTGACGATGAATCCGACGACCCAGAGAAGCGGCGTTTGGAAGCGCGGGCGGCCGTCCCACATCGTCGCGATCCAGCAGAATATCTGGACACCGGCGGGAATCGAAACCGTCATGCTGGCGGCCGTGTAAAAGGCGTAGCCGAGCCGCGGTAGGCCGGTCGCGAACATGTGGTGAACCCACAGGCCAAAGGCGAGGAGGCCCGTCGCGACCAGCGAGGCGACGATCGCCATATAGCCGAAGGTCGGACGGCGGCTGAAGGTCGCCACGATCTCGCTGACAAAGCCGGTTGCCGGGAGGAAGATGATATAGACCTCGGGATGGCCGAAGAACCAGAAGAGGTGTTGCCACAGCAAAGGATCGCCATTCTCATACGCGTTGAAAAAGTGGGTCCCGACGAGGCGGTCCGAGATCAACATGCCGGAGGTGAGCGCGACCGACGGCATCGACAGGATCACCATCAGTGACACGACCAGCATGGCCCAGGCGAAGAGCGGCATGCGCGCGAGCGTCATGCCGGGCGCGCGCTGCTTGAGGATGGTGGCGGTGATCTCGACCGCCACCGCGAGGGCAGCGACCTCGGTGAAGGTGATCATCTGCGCCCAGATGTCGACGCGCTTGCCCGGAGAGAATTCCGGTCCAGCCAGCGGCACATAGGCGAACCAGCCGGCGTCGGGCCCGACGTCCAGCACAAAGGCCACCCAAATGAGGATCCCG
>DASVVV010000044.1:0-56273 GCA_036386375.1 Allosphingosinicella sp.
ATGGCCGCGACATGGAGGCCGATCAGCACGAGCAGCACATCGAACAGCTGCTCGTGAAGCTCGGCGAACTGTTCGGAAAGGTCGCCGTCGATCAGATGGGAAAGCGGGCCCGAATCGATCCCGTCCTCGTCGCTGGCGAACAGGCCGAGGGTCACCTGCGCCGATAGCAGCGCGAGCATCGCCACCACGCTCCAGCCGCCGAGCGGATTGTGCCCGAGCGCGCGCGCGGCCCGGCCGCTCAGGTAGCTGATCACGGCCCCCGGCCCCTTCACGAAGTTCGCGAAGCGCGCGGTGGAGCTCCCGATCAACCCCCAGATCAGGCGGAACAGCACCAATGCGAGCATGACGGATCCGAGCAGCATGTGCTGCTCCATCCGGTCATTTTTCGCGGACCACCAGAGCAGCGGGATCAGCGCGACCACCAACCAGTGGAACAGTCGGGTCGGCCAATCCCAGACGCGGACCCGCACCCCTTTAGGCCTCAGTGCTGCTCGGGCCCGCGAAAGCGGTCGTGACAATTCTTGCAGCTGTTGCCGAGCTCGCCGTGAGCGGCGCGGATCTCGGCAAGATCGCCGTTCCGGGCGGCCGCTTCGAAGGCGACTGCCGCGGTGCTGAAGGATTCGGCGCGTTGACGGAATGTCTGTGGATCGGACCAGATTTCGGCCTTGGCACGGGTCTTCCCGGCCTCCGGACCGCTTCCTTGCGGGAACCAGGTCAGAACCTGCGGTCCATATTGCGCGATCGTCGCGGCATTGCGGCGGACGACGGCCAGATCGGGGCTGCCGGATTTGAGCTGTGTGCCGATCGCCTTCATCGCGTCGCCCATCTCCTCATAATGTTCGTGGCGGGCGTGCATCACCGCTGCGATATCGACGGGGCCGGCGTTGCCGTTGAGGACGTTGCCGGCCGCCGCTTCGGCGTCGGCGATCGCGTTGTCGGCGGCAGGTGGGGCCTGCGGGCTGCTGTTGCAGGCGGCGACCGCGATCAGCGCCGCGACGCCGGAGAGCACGAGCCAGTGTTTCATCGGCGACTCCTTATCGATGAAGCGCCAATGCCCGGAGCGGCGCGCCGGTTCAACAACCATGGAAAAGGCCCCGGCCAAGGGGGCAGACCGGGGCCTTCCATGCGACCCCGCGAACAGCGGGGCCACGGGCATTTCTCTTAGCGGCAGCGACGGCTGCCGCTGCGGCTGCGCTGGATTTCGCGGCCGAGGACCGCGCCCAGCGCTGCGCCGATGATCGTGCCGGCGGTGCGGCTGCGGCCGCCGTCGATCGCTCGGCCGGCGAGCGCGCCGGCGGCGCCGCCGACGATCAGGCCGGTGGTGCCGTTCGAGCGGCGGCAATAGAGCCGGCCGTCGCGGCCGCGCCAGGTCGGCCCGTAATAGGCGCGGGCGTCATTGTGGTAGCGGCTGTAGCCGTGGCTGCGATATTGCGCCTCGGCCGGGGCGGGGAGAGCCGGGACGGCCATCGTCACGGCAGCGAGCCCGAGAATCACTTTACGCATTTTACTGCTCCTTCGAAAAGCCCGTTCCCGGGAGGGGCTCCCGGGTTGAGCAGAGGCTTAGGCCGAGTCGCCTGAGCCCACTGTGAATCGCGCCGTTAGAGGAGGTTCATCCGGTTAAATGGCTGATTGACTGTTCGAATGCGTCACGGTGGCGTTCGAGCGCAAGAAACGAGTGGCGGCCGCCGGCCCGGGCAGGCATCGCCCGCCGATGGGCGATAAGGGCGATTACGTGCTCGGCACCGACGCCGACGAGATCGAGCGGCTGGGGCTACAGCACCTGGTGTGGCGGCCGCGGATGCTCGACGCCTGGCGCCGGGCGGGGATCGGCCCGGGCCGGGTGGTCGTCGACGTCGGCGCCGGCCCCGGCTGGGCAAGCGCCGACCTTGCCGAAATCCTCGGACCCGAGGGGCGCGTGATTGCGCTGGAGCGCTCGGAGAGCTTCCTCGCCACGTTGCGCGCGCGGGGCCTCGCCAATGTGGAAGCTCGTAGCCAGGACGTGGCCGATGCAGCTTTCGGCGACGCTTTCGCCGATGCGGCGTGGTGTCGGTGGGTACTCTCGTTCGTGGAGGCCCCGGTACGCACGGTGGCCAACCTTGCGCGCGCGCTGAAACCCGGTGGCGTCGCGGTCTTCCACGAATATGCCGATTACGGCGCGTGGCGAATGATGCCGCTCGACGCGGAGCAGGAGCGATTCCGCACGCTCGTGATGCAGAGCTGGCGCGACGCCGGCGGCGAGCCTGACGTCGCGCTTCGGCTGCCGGAATGGCTGGAGGCGGCCGGGCTCGAAATCATCGAGATGCGGCCGCTGATCGATATCGTCGCGCGCGGCGATCTCGCCTGGCAGTGGCCGGCCGCCTTCATGGCCGTCGGCGCGCGCCGGCTCGCCGCCCTCGGCTATGTCTCTCACGAGGAGGCCGAGCGGCTCGCGGCGGTCCTCGACCGGGCGCAGCCCAACGCGCGGATGGTGACCCCGCTCGTCGCCGAGGTGATCGCCCGAAAGCCCTAGCGCAGCGGCGGCACATCTCAGTGTCTGCTTGTGACGCGGCTGCCGTCGTCGGAGCGGCCATAGGGGCTGACGAAGGCACGCTCGGCGACCGGCGCGTTCGGGTCGTCCCCGCGCTCGCGCACCGCCGGCAGGATGAAGCGCGGGACGATGACCGCCGTGTACGTCCCCTGGGTGCGGCTGAAATAATTCCCCGCCATCACCGTGACGACGAGGTCGAGCTCCGGGATCACGGTGATCCATTGCCCGCCGGCGCCGCGCGCGGAGAAGCTGCGCACGGTCCGGTCCTTGTATGGATAGTCCTCGACCCACCAGAGATAGCCGTAATAGACGTTGCGCAAGTGGTATTGCGGAGAGGTCGCCGCTCTTACGAAAGCCGGATCGAGAATGCGCCGTCCCGCCCAGGTGCCGCCACTCAGCATCAATTGCCCGAACTTGAGGAAGTCGCGCGGCAGCAATTCAAGGCCGCCGCCGCCATAAGGCCGGCCGAGCGGATCGAGCCCCCACGAATAGCGCTGTATCCGCATCGGCTCGGCCACCAGCCGATCGAAGGTGCGGAGCGGCGATTCGCCGGTGGCCGCCCCGAGCATGCCGAGGGCGAGGTTCGGACTGGCGCTGCAATAGACGCTGTTCTCGCCCGGGGGCGTGGCCAGCGGAACGCGCAACGTATAGCCATACCAATCCGGCTCCTCGGACTGGTTGGTCATCGTCTCTTCGTTGCCTGGGGCCTCGTCATTGGTGTCGTCGCAGAAGTAACCCGACGACATGGTCAGGAGATGCTCGAGAGTCATCGCACGCTTGCGCGGGTCGAGACCGGCCGGGAGCGCGCCGCCGTTCATCACCTGATAGACGGGGCTGGAGAGGCGAAGCGGCGCGCCGGCTTGCATCGCCGCCCCGATCGCCACCGCCGTAACGCTCTTTCCGGCAGAGCGGGTGTTGTGCAGCTGGTCGCGGCTGAAGCCGTGGAAATATTCTTCGAGCACGAGCCGCCCGCCCCGCGCAATCAGCAAGGCATGGATCTGCGGAGCATCGGCCGAGTCCATCGGCGTTTCCAGGATCGACTGGACGAGGCGCTCGAGCGCGGGACGGTCGATGCCCGCCTCTTCCGGCGTCGCCGTGGGCCAGTCGTCGGCGAGCGCCGGCGGCGGCCGATAGGTGTAGCGGCCCGGCTGGCGGCCGCGGGGGTAGAAGTCGCTGGCGTCCCCGTCCCGGTAGAAATCGTAGGTGCCGCCGCGCGTCGGAAAGGCGAGCGCGAACGACTCGTTCTCGGCGTCGTAGCGGCCGCTTGCAATCTCACGCTCCGGCCCGTCGCCGCGCCGTCCCATCAGCCTGACCGTATCCCCGTCCAGGACCAGGCGGTCGGCGCCGAGCTGGGTCCCGACATCGCGCTCCGGATTGCGCAGGACCGCGCCGAAGCCGGCCTCCCCGCGGCCGCGCAGGGACAGGAAGAAGGTGAAAGCGTCCTGAAGCGGCTCCACGGTCCCGGACCAGCGATCCGCGCCCTCCGAACGAAGCACCACCGGCGACGCCTGGCGTCCGTTGTTCGGCTCGGTTCCGGGCCTTATCCAATGGCCGCGAATGACGGAGCGTCCGTCGAAGCGGCCCCGAAACGCACCGCGATCGCCGGGAAGATCGAAGCCGAGCTCGCCGCCCGCTTCGCGTACCGGGATGACCCGCCCCGCGACATCGGCGACATAACTTCCTTCGACGCGCCGGACGATGAGCGGGCCGCGTGCGTCGGGGCCGAAGCGGCGCCTCGCTTTCCAGAGGCCCGAAAGGTCGGTCTCCTGCGCCTGGGCTGCCCTGGGCGGGGGAGAGGTTTCCTGTGCCGGCAGCGCGGCGGTTGACAGAATCAAGGCGCAGGCCATCGTTCGGAACGGACGCATGATCCTTCCTTTCACGCAGGGTTGTGGGAGGTTCGACTTCCGGCTCGAGCCGGTTCAGCTCAGACTCAGGGGCTTTGCGACGCCGGCGCGGCCGGTTGGCTCGGCACCGCCGGCAGGGCCGGTGTGGGCTGCACCGCCGCCGGGGCGGACGGCCGGCTGGGCAGCGACGGAATGGATGGGATTGACGGCAGAGCGGGCACCGCCGGCAGCGATTCGAGCGCCGGCACCGATTCTCCGTGCCTGGCGGCCGCGCGTCTCGACGCCGCGCCGCGCCGCTGTCGGGCCAGGATCTGCCCGCGCTCGGCAAGAATCTCGCGTTGCTGCGCGATAACCTCGATCTGGTGGCGATACGCCTCCCGCTGACGGGCATAGGCCTCCCGTTGCGCCGCCAGATGGGGCGCCATGAATTCGTCCCCGGCGGCGCGTGCCTGACGCTCCTGCTGCGCGAGCTGCGCTTCCATCAGGCTCGCCTGTCGGGCGCCCGCCTGTGCCTGCTGCTCGCCCGCCTCGAGTTGGGGCAGGGGCGCGGCACCGTCGCCGGTGCGCAACGAAGTCGGCTGCCGGGCGAGGGTCGAAGCGGTAGCACCCCGGCGGAAAGGCCGACCAGCGGCAGGCGAAGGAGCGGACTCGCCATCGCCGTAATTCGCAGCGGCGGGAGAAGCCGCCGTTGCGAGAACCGGGGGCGCCGGCGAATCCGCTACGGCGTGGACAGGAACGGCGGTGCCGAGGAACCAGGTCGCCAGCAGGGCCACAGCGGCCGCGGCCGCGGCGAAGCCGGTGCCGGGACGATGGCGATTGGAGCCGCCGACAATCGCCAAAATCCGCCGCTCGAGCTGCGAGGTCCGTGCCATCGCCGGGGCGGGAAGGCCCAGCCTACCCGCCAAGGAGAGAAGGTTGCGCGCATAGGAACGGGGGTGCGTTCCGGCACCGAGCGCCAGATCGTCCGCCGCATGCTCCTGCTCGAGCCGCAGCTGGCGGGCCGCAAACCAGGCGCCAGGGTGGAACCAGTAGACCGCGCAGGCCAGGCTGGCCGCGGTGCTGCTGAGGCTGTCGCGCCGTCCGACATGAGCGAGCTCGTGAAGCAGGACCAGCCGTTTCTGCTCGTCGGGCCAGACGGCGGCCTCGGCCGGAAGCAGAACCCGCGGGGCGCGCGTCCCCCACGTCATCGGCATGGTTCCTCCACGCGTAAGCCGGAGCGACACCTGGCTGCGCAGGCCGAGATCCCTCGCCGCGTCGCGCAGCAGCCGGTTCCACTCGCCTTCCGCCGCATTGGCGCTCCGCCACAGGCGGCCCAGCGTCCACCAGCCGGTCGCCAGCCTCAACAACAGCATCGTCGCGACCGCGGCGTAAGCCAGTATAAGGGTGGACGCCCATCCGTCCGCTTCGCCAGCAACGGGAGCTTCCGCCGACGCGGGCGCCGACGAAGCCAGCGCTTCCTCCACGGCCGTCGGCCTTGGTGGGGCGACCTCGGACAAGATAGGAAGCTCGAGCGCGGGGACCGCCAAGCCGAGAAGCGGCATCGTCAGCAGCGCAGCGATCCCACAGAGCCAGGCTAGATGTCTCATTGCCGCCGAAGCCCCGCTCCGCCGCAGCGCGGCCGCGGCTAGGCAGGCAAGGACGATCAGCAAGGTGGAACGGACGAGAAGCTCGCCTGCGACGGCGAGGCTGCCGCTCACCGCCCCTCTCCTTCCTCGCGCGCTTCGTCGAGCAGCCGCGACAACCGCGCATATTCGCTATCCGAAAGCGGCTTCGATTCCAGCAGAGCGGCCACCGCGGTGCTCACCGAGCCGTCGAAAAACGTGCGCACGACGTGCGACAAAGCGGAGCTTCGAACTTCGGCAGCGGGAGCGGTCGGGAGATAGACGTAGCGGGGGCCCTCCTCCTCATGGCTGAGATAGCCCTTTTCCTCGAGATAGCGAAGCATTGCCCGCACGGAGGAATAAGAAGGCGGGTCCGGCAGCTCTTCGAGCACGTCGGCCACGGTCGCCCGCCCGCGGCGATAGAGCACCTCCATGATCTGTCGCTCGCGCTTGCCGAGGCGAGCCCCGGGGTCGTCCGGGGGGTGCTTGTCGATCGGCCGTCGTGCCAAAGCCGGTTCCTCCCAAATTACCCAGCTTTGCGACGTGGCCGGCACGCGCACAAGCTACTCTGCGAATCGATTAGCATGCTGCTAATGGGTTAGCAATGGGAAAAAACGTCTTCGACCGGCGCGGGGTGGCGACAAGCCAAGAGGGCGTGGAATGCGGCGGCCAGCCGCGCGGCCGAGGGTAGCCCGCTATGCCCGCCGCGATGCGACTGATGTATATGTATAACACACTTTGTCCCTTGCACTGTGGGCCCTGAGGCCCCAATCTCGGCAAGACGACAAGAGTGGGGACGAAAATGGCCACCCAGACGCAGACCGCCACCGACGCCGCGACGGCGACCGCCTCGACGCTGACGCTCGATGCGCCCGCCCCGCTGCAGACGGTTCAGCCCGAGCAGGCGGCGGGGTTGGTTCCACTGAAAGAGGAACAGAGATCGGCGCTTGAGGAGCGGGTCGACGGCTTCGTCAATGAGCTGGTCGCGCTCGACGCCAACTCGCCCGAATTCGGCAAGAAGGTCGACCAGCTCACCACGATGGGCCGCAAGGAGATTAGCGAGGCGGCGTCGCACTCCAACCGCTTCCTCGACCGCCCGGTGAGGGCGATCGACAAGGAGACCGGAATCGGCGCCGATCTCACCCAGCTCCGCAAGACGGTGGAAGAACTCGATCCCGCGCGCGGCAACCTGTCGCGCCCGCGGCGGCTGTTCGGAATCATCCCGTTCGGCAACCGGATGCGCGGCTATTTCATGAAATATCAGTCGGCGCAGACCCACATCGCGAAGATCCTGGCCGCGCTCGCGTCGGGCAAGGACGAGCTCCTTCAGGACAATGCGGCGATCGACACCGAGCGCGCCCAGATGTGGAAGACGATGGGCAAACTGGAGCAGATGATCCACATCTCCAAGACCCTCGATGCCAAGCTCGAGGAGAAAGCGAACGAGCTCGACGCCACCGATCCGGGCAAGGCGAAGGCGATCCGCGAGACTGCGCTCTTCTACACCCGCCAGCGGACGACCGACCTGCTGACGCAGATGGCGGTGACGGTGCAGGGCTATCTTGCACTCGACCTCGTCAAGAAGAACAATGTCGAGCTGGTGAAGGGCGTCGACCGCGCCTCGACCACCACCGTTTCGGCGCTGCGCACCGCCGTTACCGTCGCCCAGGCGCTCACGAACCAGAAATTGGTGCTGGAGCAGATCGGCGCGCTCAACACCACCACTGCCAACATGATCGAGAGCACCGGCACTCTGCTCAAGACACAGTCGGGCGAGATCCACAAGCAGGCCGCCTCCTCGACCATCCCGCTCGAGACGCTGCAGCGCGCTTTCCAGAACATCTACGACACGATGGATACGATCGACCGCTTCAAGGTCGAGGCGCTCGGCAGCATGAAGCAGACCGTAGATACCCTCACCCGGGAAGTCGAGAAGAGCCGCGGCTACATCGCCCGCGCCGAAGGCGTCGAGCAAAACCGCCTCGCCGGCCGGACGGCGGATTCCCCGCTGACCGCTCTGGAAGGCTGACATGGCGCGCCATCCCCGCGGCGTCGATCAGGCGATTGCCCGCTTCGACGAGGTGATGGGGCGAATCGACCGCGGCTCCGCGGCCTGGGCGGCACAGCACCGCCACGTCACGCGCGGCATCGCCACCGCCGGACGCAAGCTCGCAAATGTCGGAATGGCGCTCGGCGTCCTTCTCGCGGCCACTCTGGTGTTCGGGCTGGTGGTTGGGCCGATCGGGCTAAGCGGCCTTTTCGTCGTCGCCGCCCTGATGTTCCTCGCCGTGATCGCCTTTTCGGTCTGGCCCGTTGAGAGGCCCGTCGTCGAATATAAGGAGGATATGCCGAACAAGGCAGTCGTCCAGCGGCTCGACACTTTGCTCGTGCGCAAGCGCGCGGCCCTTCCCGCCCCCGCCGCCACCCGTATCGACCGGATCGGGGCGCAGCTCCCGCTTCTGGAGAGCCGGCTCGCCGAGACCGACATTCTCGATCCGCTGGCCCAGGATGCGCGGCGCCTGATGGGCAAGCATCTGCCGGAGCTGATCGAACGCTATGAGCGGGTACCGCCGGCCTACCGCCAGGAGCGCGATGGTGAGGGCTTGACGGTCGATCAGCGGCTGGTGACCGGTCTCGATGCCGCCGAGAAGGCGCTCGACGACCTCGCCCGCAAGCTCGCCCACGAAGATCTCACCGCCTTCGAGAGCAAGGGCCGCTTCATCGAGAGCCGCTACAAAGACGGCGAGAACGCGATTCGGAGCGAGTGACATGGGACTGGACGGGGTGATCGCCACGGCCGAGGACCTCCTGCGCCGCAACATTCGGTCGCCGGCCGCCCGCGCCGCGCAGAAGAGGCGCGCGCAGCGCAGGCTCGCCGAGCTGCTTCGGCGCGTGCGGCGGGCGCTCATGGTGCTCGCGGGGCTGCTCGCGGCGCTCGTCGCCTACAGCGTCATCGTCGCGCCGATCGGGCTGCTGACCTGGCTGTTCGCGGTGCCGACGGTCTTCCTCCTCGCCTTGACTTCGCTGTTCTGGCCGACGCGCTCGCTGGCTGAGCCGCTCCCGCCGATGGGGCGGTCGACGATTCCGCTCCAGCAGGTCGCGGCGCGGGCGGAAGAAGCGCTGATCGACCGCTACGGCGAGCTCCCCGGCCGCGCGCTTCCCGCCGCCGACCGGGTCATCGCCCGCCTCAACGAGCTTCAGCCCCATCTCGACCAGCTCGGCGCCGAGGGGCTGCTCGCCGGCGACGCGCGGCGGCTCATCTGCGAGCATCTGCCGCGGCTCGTCGATTCCTATCTCGGCCTGCCGGGCGCCGCCCGCGGCCCCGGCTCCGACGACAGCCGCCGCTTCGCCGAGAGCCTTGGCACCGTGGCGGACGAGCTCGATCATTTGTTCGACCAGTGCTGCCGCGACCGCCACCTGACGTTTGAAACTCAGCACCGGTTCATCGCAACCCGCTATAGCGGCGATCCCCGCCTCACCGGCCGCTGAGCCGCGCCCGCCATTGACTTTGCAGGGCGAAATGAGTGGAATGAGGCGCTTCTCGAGGAGGCTTTGATGAACAAGGCGCTGTTACTCGGATCGACCTTTGCCTGCGCGGCCGCGGTGGCGGCGGCGCAGCCGGCCGCCGCCCCGACCGAAGAGGCGCCCGAGAAGGAGAAGCAGATCTGCCGCACGATCGCCGAGTCCGGGTCGCGGCTGAGTCGGCGCCGGATCTGCGCGACCAAGGCGCAGTGGGACGAGGTGGACGGGCAGAATAAAATGGCGCTCGACCGGATCCAGTCCGGACGGCAGACCCAGGGCAACTGAGCCGCAGCGCCCGCAATCCCGGCGCCGCCCGAGCCTGATGTTCGCGCGGCTTCTTCCCGATCGTTTCATCCTGTGGCTGCTGGCCGCCTTGCTGCTCGCCGGCCGCTTCCCGGTCTTCGGAACGGCCGCCGCCGCCGTCGACGCGCTGACGTTAACGGCGATATTCACTCTATTCTTCCTCCACGGCCTCCGCCTCCCGCGTGAGGCGCTGCTGGGCGGGGTCACCGACTGGCGGCTGCATGTGGCGATTTTCGCCCTCACCTTCGCGGCTTTTCCGATCGCCGGCTTGGCGCTGGCCTTCGCGTTTCCGGGCTTGCTGGCGCGGGAGCTGTGGGCGGGGCTGCTCTTCCTGTGCGCCCTTCCCTCGACCGTGCAGAGTTCGATTGCCTACACGTCGCTCGCCCGCGGCAACGTGGCGGGAGCGATCGCCGCCGCCGCTTTCTCGAACCTGGTCGGGGTGTTCCTGACGCCGCTGCTGGCGGTGCTCATGCTGGGGGCGCAAGGAGCCGCCATCTCGCCGGCTGCCATCGTCAAGATATTCGCCTTGCTCTTCCTTCCCTTCCTGCTCGGCCACGGGCTTCGGCCGCGCCTTTTTCCGCTGGTCAAGGACCGCCCGACCCTCACTACATTCGTCGACAAGGGAACGATCCTGCTCGCGGTCTACGGCGCCTTTTCGGCCGCCACGGTGGAGGGCGTGTGGCAGCGCCTGCCCGGCGGCGACATCGCTATCCTTGCCGCGTTGCTGACGGGCCTGCTCGCATTGATCCTGGCGCTGGCCTGGGCCGCGGGCCGGCTCGGCCGCTTCCCGCCCGAGAGCCGTGCCGCCATCGTCTTCTGCGGGTCGGTGAAAAGCCTGGCGAGCGGCGCTCCGATGGCGGGGATCCTGTTCCCCGGAGCGGCGGCGGGGCTGATCGTCCTGCCGGTGATCGTCTTCCACACGCTGCAGCTCATCGTCTGCGCCTGGATCGCGGGCGCGATGGCACGGCGAAGCGGTTAAGCGAAAAGCGCGCGCGCCCGCCCGAGCCGCTCGATCCCGGCGGTGAGCGTCTCCGGCTGCTTCGCGAAGCACAGCCGAACCACGTTCGTCACCGGCGCCTCGGCGTAGAAAGCGGAAACCGGGATTGCCGCGACGCCGGCCTCGCGCACGGCCCGGTCGCAAAAGTCGACGTCGCGGACGGCGATGCCGGACGCGGCAAGATCGACGTTCATGAAATAGGTCCCCTCCGCGGCCAGCGGCGCATACCCTTCCGTTTCCAGCCCTGCGCGAAGACGGTCGCGGGCGGCGCCGAATTCGGCGCAGGTCCGCTCGACCTCGCGCAACGGCTTCCCGAGGCCGTAGGCGACGGCACTCTGGAGGTTCGGGGCGGTCGAGAAAGTCACGAACTGATGCGCCTTTGCGACGGCCTCCGCAAGGTTCGGCGGCGCCACCACCCAGCCGACCTTCCATCCCGTCAGCGAGAAGATCTTGCCGGCGGAGCCGACCTTGACGGTGCGCTCGGCCATCCCCGGCAGCGAGGGCAACGGGAGGTGTCGGCGGCCGTCGAACAGGACATGCTCCCAGACCTCGTCCGAGAGCGCGAGCGCATCGTGGCGCATGCAAGACTCGGCGACCAGCCGGAGCTCGTCCTCGTCGAAGACGCGCGCGGTTGGGTTGTGGGGATTGTTGAACAGGATGAGCCTCGTGCGGGGCGAACAGGCCGCGGCGAGCGCTTCGGCGGTGATCCGCCAGTCGGGCGGCGTCAGCCGGACGAAGCGCGGCACCCCGCCGGCGCGGATCACGAGCGGCAGATAGGCGTCGTAGAGCGGCTGGAACAGCACCACCTCGTCGCCCGGCTCGATCAGCGCCATCAGGCTGGAGGCGAGCGCCTCGGTCGCTCCGGAGGTCACGATCACCTGCTCCGCGGTGAGGTCCAGGGCGTGACGGCGAGAATAATGTGCCGCAACCGCGTCGCGAAGCTCGGGCAGGCCGCGCATCGGCGGATATTGGTTCCAGCCTTCCCTGACCGCCTGAGCGGCGCGCTCGAGCAGGCCGTCGGGCCAGCCGAAATCGGGAAAGCCCTGGCCGAGATTGACCGCCTGATGCGCCCGCGCCAGCGCGGACATATGCTCGAAGATCGAGGTCCGCTGACCGGCGAAGAGCGGGTTCAGCGGGACGCCTGCGTGGTCGCGGTTCCGGTGGCGGTCGAATCGGTGCCCGTCCTGCTCGCCGAGTCGTTGCCGCCGGCCGGCGGAGGCGACGTCGTCGTCACGGCGGTCGAGGGCGGGTCCGCCGGAACGGTGCCCCAGCGGCCGAGCGGGCGCTGCTGCGGCGCCTGCGCCTGCGAGTCGCTCCCGGTCAGCGCCCAGCGCTGGCTGTTGGTGAGGGTGCGGTCGGCGCGGGCGCGCTCGGTGATCATCGCATTGGCAGTATCGCGACGGAGCGGTTCGTAACGGCGCAGAACGGCGCGCTGGAAGCTGTCGACGCTGCCGATCGGCGGCGCGCCCTCGGCCGCTTCGGCCGCGGCGGCGTCGCGAAGGCCTTCGATCCCGGCTGCCGCCTCGGCCGCCGCGAGCCGCTCGGCCGCGGTCGGCTGACCGAAGCCGCCGCGCCAGGCGATGGCCGGCTCGACGCCCGCATACCGGCTCGTGAAGGCGGGCGGGCGGCCCCAGCCGCCGCGCCAACGGTAGAAGATGTGCGCCCCGACCACGGCCGATTTGGTCAGCGACGAAGCCCAGTAGGGAACCACGTAATTCGCATGATAATGGGTTGCCCAGCCGACCGGCGCATAGACGTAGCCGCTGAGCGCCGCTTCGGCGACCTGGCGGGCCCGCTCCCAATAGCCGGCCATCGGTCCCCGCCGCAGCGAGCCGTCGCAGGAGAAGGAGAACTGGCAGCCGGTGACCCGCCGCGCGCCCTCGAACACCACCCCGCAGACGGTCGAGGGATAAGCCGGATGACGAACGCGGTTCAGCACCACCTGGGCGACGGCGCGCTGGCCGTCGAGCGGCTCGCGCGCCGCCTCGTAATAGATCGCGGCGGCGAGGCAGTCGACCGATCGCAGCCGGTCGGCCGCGCTGGCGGCGGAAAGGAGGAAGGGGCGCGCCGCCGGATTGGCGCTGTTGGACACCGGAATGGAAGCGTTGATGGCGAGCGCATCGGTCGGCGCCAGCTGCCGGATCTGGGTGGCCGACATGCGTAGCGCCTGCTCGCGCAGCCGCTCGACCGCCGGCCCCTGCGGAGCGCGCGAAGCCGGCGAGTTGAAGCCGGGTCCGCTTCCCTGCAGCACCAGGCTCGCGAAAGTTAGGGTGAACAGCGCCAGCATGCCGGCAAGCAGCAGCGAGGCCGGCCCGTGCCGGCGCAGGGGCCCCGCGAAGGGCAAGTCAGCAAGCTTAAGGGCCAGCGCCGTCATTCGATCACCAGTTTAAGGGGGACAGGTGCTTCATATGTATAACACAGCCTTGTTGCAAGCCGAAGCACCGTCCGCCTGTGTAAATCCCACGCTGAACCGACGCTGACCCGCTCCGACGCATCGTCGAAGCCGGCGCAAAGCCGTCCGCTTCATGCCACGCGCGCGGACAAAGGCCAAGCGTCTGGCCCCCCTCGGGCGGAGCGGCTAAGTCACCGGCGCGAAACAAGCGAGAGACAGCGATGCCGGACCGCATCCCGCCGCCGCCCGAGGCCAGCAGCGACACCAGTTGCACGCCCGATCAATATGAGGCGATGTATCGCCGCTCGCTGGAGGATCCGGACGGCTTCTGGGCCGACCAGGCGCAATGCATCGACTGGGAGAAGGCGCCGACAACCGTTGCCGACTGGTCCTTCGATCCGGTCGACATCAAATGGTTCGCGGACGGGTCTCTCAACCTCTGCCACAATTGCGTCGACCGCCACCTACCCGACAAGGCCGACCGGATCGCCTTCCTGTTCGAGCCGGACGAGCCCGGCCTCGGTCCGTGGCCCGGAGGTCTCACCTACGGCCGCCTCCACCAGGAAGTGGTGCGGATGGCGAATTGCCTGAAGGCGATGGGCGCCGGCAAGGGCGACCGCGTCACCCTCTACATGCCGATGATCCCAGAGGCGGCGGTGGCGATGCTGGCCTGCGCGCGGATCGGGGCCGTCCACAGCGTCGTCTTCGGCGGCTTCTCGCCGGAGGCGTTGGCCGGGCGCATTCGCGACTGCGACAGCCGCTTCGTCGTCACCGCCGACGAGGGGCAACGCGGCGGCCGCACCGTGCCGCTCAAGCGCAACGTCGACGCAGCGCTCGAACATTGCCCCGGCGTGGCGGCAGTCCTCATCGTGCGCCACTCCGGCGGCGACGTCCCCTTCGTGTCGGGCCGCGACCATTACCTCGACGAGCTCGGCGCGGTCGTTCCCGACACCTGCCCGTGCGAGCCGATGAACGCCGAGGATCCGCTCTTCATCCTCTACACGTCCGGATCGACCGGCAAGCCTAAGGGCGTTCTCCACACGACCGGCGGTTATGCGGTCTGGGTGACGAGCACCTTCCGTTACGTGTTCGACTACAGAGGGGGCGAAATTTTCTGGTGCACCGCCGACGTCGGCTGGGTGACCGGCCACTCCTACGTCGTCTACGGCCCGCTCGCCAACGGGGCCACCAGCCTGATCTTCGAGGGCGTCCCGAACTATCCGGACAGCAGCCGCTTCTGGGAGGTGGTCGAACGCCGTCGCGTCAACATCTTCTACACCGCGCCGACCGCGATCCGTGCGCTGATGCGCGAAGGCGAGGCGCCGGTGAAAAAGCACGACCGCTCCTCGATCCGACTGCTCGGCACCGTCGGAGAACCGATCAATCCCGAGGCGTGGCTTTGGTACTGGCGCACGGTCGGCGAAGAGCGCGTGCCGATCGTCGATACCTGGTGGCAGACCGAGACCGGCGGGATCATGATAACGACTTTGCCGGGCGCGCACGACATGAAGCCCGGTTCGGCGGGGCGACCCTTTTTCGGGATCGTGCCGCAGCTCGTCGACTCCGACGGCGCCGAGCTTCACGGCGGCGCGTCAGGAAATCTCTGCATCGCGCGCTCATGGCCGGGGCAAATGCGCACCGTCTATGGCGACCATGAGCGCTTTGTGCAGACCTATTTCTCGACCTACAAAGGCCGCTATTTCACCGGCGACGGCTGCCGCCGCGACGAGGACGGCTATTACTGGATCACCGGCCGGGTCGACGACGTCCTCAACATTTCCGGCCACCGCCTCGGCACTGCCGAGATCGAGAGCGCGCTCGTCTCCCACCGCTGCGTCGCCGAAGCCGCGGTGGTCGGCTACCCGCACGACATCAAGGGCCAGGGCATCTATTGCTACGTGACCTTGATCGTCGGCGAGGATCCGGACGAGGCGCTGGAAAAGGCGCTAAGGCAACATGTCCGCACCGAGATCAGCCCGATCGCCTCGCCCGACATCATCCACTTCACGCCCGCGCTGCCGAAGACCCGTTCAGGCAAGATCATGCGCCGGATCCTCAGGAAGATCGCGGAGAACGACTTCGCCAACCTCGGCGACACCTCCACCCTGGCCGAGCCGGCCCTCGTCGACAGCCTCATCGAGGGCCGACGGAACCGCTGACCTGTCTGGGGTTCCGGCCGCGCTCGTCTGCGCGGTCCGCGCCGATGTTCCGTTACGAGGACATGTCGCGGGTCCGGCTTGGGGGCACCCCGAAATGCTGTCGAAAAGCTCGGGAAAAGGCGCTGAGCGAGCCGTAGCCCAGTTCGCTGGCGAGCGTCGTGACCGAGGTCGAGTCCGCCTTCAGACGTCTTGCCGCCGCGTCGAAGCGAAGCTGACGATGGTAGGCGAGCGGAGGGAGGCCGTAGACTTCGGAAAAGCTCCGGATCAGGTGAAAGCGCGACAGCGCCGCCACCGTCGCGATCTCGTCCAGTCTGAGCGACCTCTCGGCAGATGCGTGGATGAAGGCTCGCGCCCGCTCCAGCCTGTAAAGGGTTTCGATCCGCGTCGACGCCTTGACATTGCCCAGCCGGTCTATCCGCCTTGCGAAGTCGGTGAGAAAATCGTTGGCCCGGCTTGCCACCGCCCGAACGATCCCGTTCGCAAGCTGGGCACCCGCCTCCGGCCGGCTGGTCAGGATTCGGGCGTAGCGGCCCAGGAGGTCCGCCAGAGGGTCGGTCGGAGCACCTGCAAGCATCGGCCCGAACTCCGGCCCGCCCGGACCGGCGGTTGCCGGGCTGGCGCCCAAGTATACGCACAGACCTACCGTCTCATCAGCCCTGGAGGTCTGCACCTCCAAATCCACCCCTGCTTCGACGAGGAGGAACTCGCCAGGGCGGACGCGGCGCTGTCGCCGGCCGATCGTGTAGACCTCCTCGCCGGTGAGGACGAATTTGATTGAAGGGGCGAGCGCGCGCATGGAGCTCGTGCCCCCCTCGACGCGGGAAAGAACGACGCACCCCGAACTCAGCGGCGAGCGGGTGCCGCATCCGTGCGAGTACATCGGGTAAAAAGGTGCCGGCTCAGGCGCGGGGTCGGGTGTAAGCATCACTTGCCCTGAGCCTCCTGCTCTAGCAACGCCGAAGCCCTCCCATGAGCTACCTGAAAACGGAATGAATAATAGAGCTGCGTTTCGACGCTTTCTCTTCAAGGCGCCCGACGCAGGTCCGTCAAAAGTCGGGCGGACGCGCGAGAAAAAAGCAATAATTGTAAAATTTCGCGTTCATACCCTCGACATAAGCAATAACTGTCAACCCATTGAGGTTGCCTGTCTTATGATGGCTAGGTACCTCTCGCTCACATGAGATTGACGCTGATTTTGTTTTCCGCTGCCGTCGCAGCTGCCGGCACCGCCCCTGCGGCAGCCCAGGGGTTCCGCATCGAGCTCCATTCGGGGATCGACAACGTTGGTAGCGAAGACGGTCGCGACAGCGGATTATTGTACGGCATCGGCGTCGGTTATGATCTTCGAATGGGAACGAGCGCATTTGCGGGCATCGAGGTGAACGCCGAAGACAGCGAGGCGCGTCGGTGCGACACCGGACTCCTTGTCGCGAATGACGAATTGTGCACCCACACCGAGCGCGATCTCAGTGCGGCGGTGCGGGCCGGGGCACGGGTCGGTGCGGGCGGCCGCGCTTATGCGCTTCTCGGGTACAGCAGGGGTCGCATCTTCTCCGCCTATACCGCACCCACCGGTCCAAACATCTTCACGACCAGGGATTTAGACGGGATTCGGGGAGGCGTTGGATTCCAGCAGCAAATCAACGGCAGATTCTACGGCAAGCTTGAGTATCGCTATACGAACTATGAAGACGGCATCGTCCGGCATCAGGGTATCCTCGGCATTGGGATCACCTTTTGATCGACTCCTAGTTCTTATCGAAGCTCGTGACCTGCGCGTCCGATCGCTGTGTCGAAGCCGGAACAATGTCGGCCGACTCGGCGCGCGATCATTCCCAGTCGGCGTCCGCGGCCGCTCCCAGGCTGCGAGCGGCTTGCGCGATTTCGTCCAGATCGACCGGGCGGTCGTACGGATCCTCGTCCAGCGCCGTGACTCGCTTGAGGCGGCGCTGCCAGACCTGGAGCGCCGAGACGTAGGGTAGGAACGGCGTGCGCATCAGCGCGCCGCTGGGGAGCCGCTCGACGTCGGCTATGCCCATGTGCAGCCATTCGCCGGTGTGCCAGTCGGTCATGTCGACGGCGGGGAACAGGCAGATGCCGTGGAGGTCGACGCCGCGGACGACGGCGGCGAGGCATTCGGTGGCGACGTCGTTCAGCCAGTCGGGGCGGCCACCGTGGAGCCCCGAAGTCTCGGCGACGATGCACGGGCGGCGATATTTCAACCAGGCCTCCTCGAGCAGGTCGCAGACCGGGCGGATACGGTCGTCGCCGGGCTCGAGCGGCTTGTGCGGCCCGCCGGGGACCACCTCCATCTGGCCGAAGCTGTAATTGTTGAAGCCGAGAATATCGATCGTCTCGAGGCTCCCGCCATATTCCGGGTGCCTGAGGCCCGAGATCACGTCCCAGGCGAGATAGGCGTCCTCATAGCTTTCGCGATGCGCCTCTTCGGCGAGGTCCGGGCGGTCGCGCGGCGGGACGACCCAGATGAGCGGGTCGATATGGACCATCCGCGCGTCCGGGAAATCTTCCCGGATCGCCTTGACCGCTGCGATGTCGGCGCGGGCGAGCGCGACGGTGAAGTGACGGCGGTAATCCGGGTCCTTGCCGAACGGGGCCGCCCACGCCCATTGCCCGCCCATATAGCCCCAGAAGGTCGGCTCGTTGATCGGCGTGAACAGCAAGGGCCCGTGATGCGCCTGCTCGGCGACATAGCGGGCGGCGGCCCGGGCATAAGCGGCGAAGCGCGGGGCGAAGGCTTCCGACAGCGGGTCGAGATCGTCGGGATAGCCGTAATGGCACAGGTCCCAGATCGGCAGCACGCGGTGACGGCGCTGGGCGGCGAGGAAGCCGTCGATACAGGAAAAGTCGTATTTGCCGTTACCGCGGTCGACCAGGGGCCAGGGAATGCCTTCGCGCGCGACCGCGATGCCGAGCGCGGAGAGCATTGAATAATCCTCGTCGGCATGATCGTAATGCTGGAGCTCGGCGGCAAGGTCGCGGCGGCCCCGATCCTTCCACAGAAAGGTCGAGCATTCGAAGCCCGACAGGAAGAAGGTCGGGAAGATCCCTGGACGATCCGGCACGGGGATGAGTACGCACCAGAAAGGCGGGGGCTCCATCGCCCCCCTCGCACGCTTCCAAAACGAACCGCCCTCTGTCATCGCTCCGCAATGCCTCGCGTCTCTCCATGTCTTTCCAGATGAAAATCGTCGTCGGCGATATCGGGGGAACGCACGCCCGCTTCGCCGTTGCTGAGCTAATGCCGGGGGAGCCGCCGCGCCTGGGTCCGATGCGGCGCTACCGGACCCGCGAGCATCCGGGCCTCTGCTCCACCTGGCAAAGGTTCGCCCAGGAGAGCGGCGGCGAGCTGCCGAAGGCCGCGGCGCTGGCGGTGGCGGCGCCGATGGAGGGCGATCTCATCCGCTTCGTCAACAGCGACTGGCGCTTCTCCCGCGAGAATCTCGCTGAGGAACTGGGGCTCGAGCGGGTGACGCTGCTGAACGATTTCGGCGCAGTCGCGCATGCCGTTTCCGTGCTGGGGCCGGCGACGTTCGTCCCGCTCCACGGCCCCCCCAGCCTGCCGCAGGAAGGCGTCGTCAGCGTCACCGGGCCGGGCACCGGGCTCGGCGTCGCAATCCTCGCCAGCCGCCACGGGCAAGTGACGGTGATCGAGACCGAAGCCGCCCATATCGGCTTCGTGCCGCTCGATCCGGAAGAGGAGGCGCTGTCCGATACGATCGCCGGCCGCTACGGCCGCGCCTCGGTCGAGCGGATCGTCTCGGGGCCGGGGCTGATCGAAATCTACAGACATTTGGGCGGCAGCGACTTCGATCCCGATCGCGCCGGCGATCTGTGGACCGCCGCGCTCGACGGCAGCGACGCCCTCGCGGTTCACGCGCTCGACATATTAGTCCGCTGCTTCGGCGGGGCCGCCGGCGACATCGCCCTCGCCCATGGTGCCATGGGCGTGGCGATCACCGGCGGCCTTGCCAACCGGATCATCCACCTGCTGCGCTCGCCGATGTTCGGCGCCCGCTTCACCGCCAAAGGGCGCTACCGCGAGCGGATGCAGCGCGTCGCCGTCCTCCTCTCGACCTTCCCCGAACCGGGCCTGCTCGGAGCGGCCGTGGCCTTCGAGCGCGAGCTGGCCGCCGGCTAGAGCTTCATGACGCCAGGCTTCGGCTCGCGCGTTCCTAGCGTCTCGGCCGTCAGCGGCGCGCCGGCGGCGAGCAAAGCCTTCCGCCGTCCCTTAGGATCGGTGCTAAGCTGGGCCTGCTCGAACGGCAGGAAAGCCGCAAAGCAAGGCTCGTCGAGCGCGCGCTCGACAAAGCCGGCGACGCGCGGCCAACGCGCCGGATCCGGCTCGAAGCCGGCATAGGCACCGTTGCGGAAGAAGGTCGCGACGGCGATGTCGGCAAGGCCGATATCGCCGCCGAAGAGGAAGCCGTCGGCGGGCAGCCCGCCTTCCAGATAGTCCATCTCGCGCGGCAGGTCCTCGGCGAGAGTCTTCTCGATCCGGGCCTCGTCGCCGGGCTCGCCCCAGATGATCGGCCGCACCACTTTCTGGTAGAACAGGCCCCAGACGAAGACGTCGCCGAGCCTGGTATCGGCATATTCCTCGAACCAGCGTGCCCGTGCGCGGTCAGCGGCGCTTGCCGGCAGGAGCGGCCGCCCCGGATAGGCCTCGTCCAAGTAGGCGCAGATGACCGAGGAATCGCTCAGCTCCACCTTCCCGTCGATCAGCACGGGGATGCGCCGAAGCGGACTCAGCCGCTCGAATTCGTCATTGCCGTAAAAAGCGGTGATCGGGTCGATCTCGTATTCAAGGCCTTTCAGATGCACGCACGCCATCACCTTGCGCACGTAAGGGCTGACATAGCTGCCGATGATCCTGAGCATTTGCCCGCTCCTTCAGATGGCTCGCGCCACCACTTCCTTCATGATCTCGTTGGTGCCGCCGAAGATGCGGGTGACCCGCGCGTCGCGCCAGAGGCGGGCGATCAGATATTCGTTCATGTAACCGGCGCCGCCATGGAGCTGGAGCGACGCGTCGCACACCTCCCACTGGAGCTCGGTATGCCAGAGCTTCGCGGCGGAGGCTTCGGCGGCGGTGAGCTTGCCGGCCATGTGCCGGGCGAGCGCCCAATCGAGATGGGCCCAGCCGACCTGCAGCTTCGCGTCGAGGTCGGCGAGGGTGAAGCGGGTGTTCTGGAATTCGAACACCGTGCGGCCGAACGCCTTGCGCTCCTTGGTGAATTTGACCGCCTCGTCGAAGGCGCGCTGGGCGGAGGCCTGGGCGCCGATGGCGATGCCGAGGCGCTCCTGCGGCAACTGGTTCATCAGGTAAGCGAAGCCCATGCCCTCCGCGCCGAGCAGGTTCGACCGCGGCACGCGCAGGTCCTGGAAGAAGAGCTCGGACGTGTCCTGGCCGTGAAGGCCGATCTTGTCGAGGTTGCGGCCGCGCGCGAAGCCCTCGCGCTCCGCCTCGACCAGGATCAGCGACGTGCCCTTCGCGCCCTCGGCCGGGTCGGTCTTGGCGACGACGATGACGAGCTCGGCATGCTGGCCGTTGGTGATGTAGGTCTTGGAGCCGTTGACGACATAGTCGCCGCCGTCCTTGACCGCCGTGGTCTTGATTCCCTGAAGGTCGGACCCGGCGGCGGGCTCGGTCATGGCGATCGCGGTCGGCGTCTCGCCGGAGATCATCCGCGGCAGCCAGCGGCGCTTCAGTTCTTCCGAGCCGTAGGCCTCGATGTAAGGGGCGACGATGTCGCTGTGGAGCGTGATGCCGGCCGAGGAGCCGACATAGCCGAGCTCCTCGGCGATGACGGCATTGTAGCCGAAGTCGAGACCGAGGCCGCCATAGGCCTCCGCCACGTTGGGGCAAAGCAGCCCCGCTTCGCCGGCCTGGCGCCAGAAGCCCTTGTCGATCTCGCCCTGCTGCTCCCAGCGCTCGAGGTGGGGGACGAGCTCGCGCTCGAGGAAGCGGCGGACCTGGTCGCGGAACAGCTGGTGGTCCTCGTCGAAAGCGGTGCGGCGGGAGAGGTCGAGCATCAGATCTCCTTGAAGCGCGGGGCCGGGGCGGGCTCGGGGAAGCCGCGGATGTTGTCGAAGTTGCCGCGGAACGCGTTGTGGGGGTGCTCAGGCGCCTCGGAAAGGCTGAGTATTGGCGCAAAACAGGCGTCGGAGCCCTCCAATAATGTGCACCAATGTTGGCGAGTGTCGCGCGCAAAGGTGGCGGAGAGCTCCTCGCGAAGCCCGCCGTCGTGCTGATTCGAGACGAGGCCGAGCTTTTCCTTCAACACCGCAAAGAAGGGCGGCTCGAGCGCGCCCACCGCCACCCATTTCCCGTCCGCGCACTGATAGCTGTCGTAAAAGGCCGCGCCCGAATCGAGCAGGTTGGCGCCGCGCTCGTCGCGCCACAGGCCGGCCGCAGCGAGCGAGCGTATCTGCGCCCCGATCAGGGCCGCCCCGTCGACCATCGCGCAGTCGATCACGCTTCCCTTCCCCGTCGCGCGCGCCGACAGGATGCCGGCGAGCATCGCGAAGGCCAGCATCATCCCGCCGCCGCCGAAATCGGCCACCGCATTGTGCGGCGGCACCGGCGGCCCGCCGCGCCGGCCGTAGCCGTGAAGGTTGCCGGCGAGCGCGATATAATTGATGTCGTGCCCGGCGGCCCGAGCGAGCGGCCCCTCCTGCCCGAAGCCGGTGATGCGGCCGTAAACGAGCCGCGCATTGTCGCCGCAAAGGACGTCCGGCCCCAGCCCGAGCCGCTCCATCACGCCGGGCCGATAGCCCTCGATCAGCCCGTCGGCGCCGCGCGCGAGGTCGCGCACGCGCGCCACGTCCGCCGGCTGCTTGAGGTCGAGCGTCAGGATGTCGGCGCGGTTGCGGCGCAAAATGTCCTTGTCCGGCGGGATCGGCGGCCGCCCGCCGGCGCGCTCGATCCGCACCACCTCGGCGCCGTGATCGGCCAGCATCATCGCCGCGAACGGCGCCGGCGCGAGCCCCGCCATCTCGACGATGCGAAGTCCGGTCAGCGGTTGCAAGCGGCCCTCCCCTCGCGCCCGAGCCTAAGCGGCGCGCGCGGCCGAGTCAGCAGCGGAGTTGGAAGCTTTGGAATTCCTGCTAGCGTGGCTTCGCGCCGCGCGGCGATTTCCGGCGCGAGAGGGGGCGCGTATGAAGCGATCGATGCCCGGTTCCCTTGTCGCCGTCGGCGGCGCGGCCGCGCTCGCTCTTGCGGCCATCGCCGCCGCACAGCCTGGCTCGCCGGGGCCGGACCCGCGCGAGGAGGTCGCCGGCTGGGCGATCGATGAGGTGGCGGACCCGACCGAATATGAGCCCGATCGGCGGTCCGCGCGGATGACCCGCCGGATCGGCGGCGACTCGCTCGATTATCAGCTCTACCCGGAGACCTATTGGGCCGACGGCTACGACGTGCGCATCAACGGCTGCTTCGGAAGCCGCGGGATCGACGTACCGGGGGAGATGACGCTGGCCGAGCGCGCATCCCGCACCCGCGCGGCGATAGCGGCGGAGATCGAGGGGCTCAGGCGCGTTTGCGACCTGCCGGCCGGCGCCGGCCAAGCGCTGCTCGAGGGCTTCGAGGCCGCCTTTCCGGCGCTCGCCGCGCGGCGCGAGCGGCTGCTGGCCGAGCGCGCCGCGCAAGAGGAACGCTATATCGCCCAGAACATGATCGAAATGGACGCGGCGGAGGCCGCCGCGGGCGGGGCGATGGAGGCCGCCAACAACGCGATGCTTTGCGAAATGCCCGATTGCTGAACGCGCCGCAGCGCGGCGGCTGCCGGGGACTCTGCATCGCAGCCGGCTTGGCCGTAGCTGCACTACTCACGCAATGGCGGAACGGGGGCATTCGGAGCTACGCCTCAGGCTTGGTGGCCGTGTCTTTGTCAGCCGGCTTCACTTACGCGCCCTACCGGTTTGGCCTTGAGGCTCCTATGCGCGCGAAGGTCGCGTTCACGACCACGCTACAGGGCGTCGGCTCGGGGGCGATTGCCTCCGTGGTCCTGTGGCTGGGCTGGTCAGCCTGGACCGATCTGCGACGGACCTGATTGTCCGCAATGGGTTGAAAGCGGACGTTCGGCCCGGCCAGTGACAGCGCTAGCCGGTAACCATCTCGATTGGCCTCTCATCCGGCCCAAGCGGCTCGAAGCGCGCCTTGAGCGCATCGTAAGTCGCAGGTGCGATGAACAGGCTTGCGTCGAGCTCTTCGTTGCGGCGCTCGATGCGCTGGCGCGCGATCTCGTCTGGGCAGGTCAGGCGGTAGAGGCGGCATTCACCACCGAGTTGGGCGATAAGTGCACGCGTTCGGTCCCGCTCCGATCGTGACCAAAAGCCGAAGTCGAGCACGACGTTGAGCCCCAGTTCGAGGCAGCGCGTCCAGGTGGCCTCGATCAGGCCAGATACGCTTCGGGCATATTCGGCGAAGAACGCTTCGGGTGGGTCGTTGCCGTAAAGGGCCCGCATCCACTCGTCATGGGTGAAGCGAATGGCGGCATGCTCCGCCTCCAATCTCCTCGCGAGCGCGGTCTTGCCCACGCCGACATAGCCGTGGAGTAGGAAAGCCAGCGGAGCTTGCTGCGCCATCATGTTCTCCGAGCGGTGAGCGAGGAGAGTAGCCGGACCTGATTAGCGCAGAGTAGGGGCAAGCGGAATGTCCGCAATGGGTCGAAAGCGGACATTCCCGCTCTTGACGAAGCGATGCCGGAATGACCGTTTGCCACGAAAGTGGCGATTATGTAGCTTACAAACCCATATCAACAGGGATGGTCGGGTGGGCTGTTGCGCGGCTCCCCGAAGTCCACTTCTGCCCTTCGATTGTCCAGAAGCGCTTCACCGTCGGATGTGGCGGCCATCGGTCGCAGCTCGCCGTGACCGTGCATCCGAACCGCTCCTGCCGGGACGCCGTGCTCAACGAGGAAATCACGCACGGCTCGTGCTCGGCGGCACGAAAGAACGCGATTATGGTCGCTCGGTCCGGCGCGGTCGGTATGTCCCGATACGCTAACCGTCCGCTCCACCGCCCCGGCGTACATGGCCACAAAACCTCGCAACACTATCTTGGCCGTGTCGGAAAGCTCGCTGCTGTTTAGGTCGAAATATACGATTCTCGTTGGAGGGGTGTGTGCTCGCGCAGATGCCCAGAAGGCTAGGGCCATGGCCAAGGCAACACCCCATCTACTCACTCCGGCTTTTCCACCGGCTTATGCTTCACCAGCTTCGACACCCGCTCCCGGAAGCGCTCGGGATCGTTGTCGCATTCAAGCTCGCGGCGGCTTCTTCAAACTTCTCGCGCTGACTCTGGTCCAGACTTTTTGGCAAAGAGGCCTCCTGCGGGGTCTGTGGGCTCTGTGATCGTCAGCACCATACCATCGTGGCTATCATGTAGCTTACAAACCCACGCGCCAAGGATCGACAGGAGGCCACTCGATCTGGCGCCAATCTGTGCCAAGCGGGTAAGAGCAAACGAGGGCAAATTGTCTCTCTGCGACAGAGCCCCGTTCGATAGGGGTATAAACCAGCGGGTTCATATCTTCGCCCGAGATGGGTTCCGAGTTCGGCCCGCTTGTCGACCGCTGCATCACTGCAGAAGTTCGGTCTCGACAATTAAAAGATACACGCTCCCTAACCAAGGCAAACCCTCCCGGCTGCGTGCGCTGGTAACGATATTTGACCCAAGCACTCCGCACGACCTCTCCCCCGGCAATGTCACCGACATCCAGACGTACCACTGGGTCCGCAATGACGCTGGTCAGTCTCCGCCAGGGCATCATGAGGCGGTCTATCTGATCCATCATTTCTCTGCGCTGGGCCTCGTCCATCGGCGGCTCCGCCGGCCACTAGGCACGGGCGATGCCCCGCCGGGTATTTCCCAGATGCCCAGTAGCAGTCCGGCTGCGATCGCGGATCTGATCCGGTTCATCACTGCGGCTCTTCCACCGGCTTATGCTCCAACAGCATCTGTCGCTGCTCTTCCATATCGACGAGAGTGCCACCCAGTGAAGGTCCGCAATGCGTGGAAAGCGGACATTCCCTCAGACGAAGATGAAATCGCTCAACGCCAGCGTGGTCACATTCTCGAGCGTCGCCACCAACGCCGGATTCAAGCCGCCGCCCGTGCCGTCGAGATCGAACCAGAGCTGCGACGTCGCCGTGTCGAAGTGGAGGTGCGGCGCCGCCGAATTGCCCGAACTGACTCCGGGTCCTACCGAAAGCGTGGCGCCGGCGACGACCGCCATTTCCAGCTTGTCGGTTCCGCGCCTGAAGTCGGTGATGACGTCCTGTGGCCAGTATGAGGAGCCGAAAACCTCGATCACAAACCGGTCGGCGCCGCTGCCGCCGGTCATCGTGTCCGAGCCCGAATTGCCGATCAGCCGGTCGTTGCCGCCTCCTCCGATGAGCACGTCGTCGGCGCTGCCGCCATCGAGCCGGTTCGCTGCGGCATTGCCCACGAGCAGGTCGTCATAATACGAGCCCTCGAAATTCTCGACCTGGGAAAAGCGGTCGTTCTGCGCCGCGCCACCATTATTGGCCTGGTTGGAGAGGTCGATCACAACGGAGAGGCCCGCATCGCGATAGCTGACGCTGTCGATGCCGGTACCCCCGTTCACGGTGTCGGCGGCGAAGGCGTCGTCGCCCACCGAGATCGTGTCGCTGCCGGCTTCGCCATTGGCGGTGTCGGCGCCGGCGCGCAGCTGGATCGTGTCGTTACCGTCGCCGCCGTTCAGCGAGTCGCCGCCGGTCCCGCTGTCGTTTAGGGTGTCGTGCCCGATGCCGCCATTCAGCGTGTCGACGCCAGCCTCCCCGTCGAGCACGTCGTTGCCGTTCCCCCCGTTCAATGTATCGTTGCCGGCGCCCCCGAAAAGCGTATCCCCTTGCGCGCCGCCGGTGATCACGTCGGCTCCCGATCCGCCGATGAAGCCGAGCCGTTCGAAGCCCTCGAACCTGGTGCCATTCGACAGCGTCACGAGGCCGCTCGTCAGCGTAAAGGTCAGAGCGGGCGCGGTATGGCCGAAAGAGAGCCGAATCCAATCCACGCCGGCTCCACCCTTCGCGGTGTCGCCGACACCGATATACACTTGGTCATCACCCGCGCCGGCATCGATCACGTCCTTCTCCACGCCGACGTCGCGCAAGAAGCCCGAGGCGGAGAAGATCAGGTCGTTGCCGTAGCCGCCGGTCAGCGTGTCGGCGCCGGCCCCGCCCTCGACGGTGTCGTCGCCGTCGCCGCCCCCCACCTGGTCGTCGCCGGCTTCACCGGCGACGTTGTCGGTGTCCGCGCCGCCGTCGATCCTGTCGTTACCTCCGCCGCCGTAAATTAGATCGTCGCCCGCCTCACCATATAAAGTATCGTGGCCGGCCGGCTCAGATTGCTCGCCGAAGATCAAATCGCGGCCCGCGCCGCCGTAGACCGTGTCGTCGCCGCCATCGCCGTATAGAAAATCGTCGCCGGCGCGCCCGTGGATGGTGTCCACGCCGTCCCCGCCGCGGACATAGTCGTCAAGGTCCCACCCGCCGAGCGTGTCGTCGAACGCGGTTCCGACCAGGTCGTAAATCTCGACGCTGACGATGCTGAAGCCGGCGCCATTATAGGTGGCGATCGGATCGATCGCGACGAAGCTGACTGCGGCGGCGCCGGCGTTGAAATTGGCGACCAGCCGGTCGCTGCCGCTGCCGCCGATGATCCGGTCGCCGAAATAGTCTGCGGGGCTCACGCCGATGCTGAAAACGTCGCTCCCGGGGCCGCCGTTCATCAGGTCCTGGCCGGGGCCGCCTTCGATCGTATCGTTGCCTGATTCTCCGTACAGCGAGTCGTTTCCGGCATCGCCGAAAATGTAATCATCGCCATAGCCGCCGCGGATCGTGTCCGCTCCGCCCTCCAAAGGGGGGTCGCTCCAGGCGTCGAGTCGATCTCCGTAGAGGCGGTCGGGGCCGAAGCTTCCGTTGATGATGTCGGCGCCCTGAAGTCCGAAGATGAAGTCTTCGAAAGCCGTGCCGTTGAGCGTGTCGGCGCCCTTGGTTCCATACTTGTTCGCCATCGGCCGTTCCCCACCCCGAATCCCAAACTAAGCTCTTACATATCTTCGAGAATATAAGGCAAGCTGGGGCCGCCCGTCACAAGTCCCGCATTGGCCGCTGATCCTCCGCCTTGAAGCTCGGTTCAGACCCGAGGCGTTCAGCCGATGATAGCGCATCCTCGAGCGGCCCATGCTCGCTGCAGATTATCGCATCAGAGGCGAAGCGGTCGATTGGGACTTGGAGCGGAATGTCGGCAATGGGTGGAAAGCGCACCTTGGGTGAGCTAGCTCGGCCACGGGATTTGTCCTCGAAACTGCTTTTCGTTTGGTCAGGAATTTGAGCAAATTTCGCTCGATGCTGACCGGCACTTCCGTTGCTGGCGCGCTCCTGCTCCTGTCTGCCTGCGCGAACGATCCCGCTGCGTCCTGTGTACCTGTGCTCCCGGGCTGGACCAGGCCAGCCAACGGCCAGCAGGTCCACGTCGCCAGGAACACCGTCAGCTTGCGCGAGCGGCACCCCAGCCTAGATTTCGCAGCCTCTCAAACGACCGCAATGGGTGGAAAGCGGACATTCGCCTGGCTTGTGCTATGCCTCATGGGCCGACGCTGATCGGCGGTGGATGCAAGGGGGGAACGGCTCATGATGACCCGGCTTTTGACGGCTGTATGTTTCTGCACCCCGTCCGCCGCCGTTGCACAGGCTGGGCCCACGGCCGAAGTCACTGCGCCGGCCGTGAGCGGACAGATCACCACCGAACATTATTACCGCATCCGCTGGGGCAGCGCAGCGGAGTTCAAGCGCCTCTACGAGCGCAACCACGCGCCCCTCCTGAGGGAGATGCAGCGGCAGGGCTTCATCATCGCAATGCGGGCCGAGGAGCCCTTCACGCATCTGAGCGGGGGCGCACGATGGGACATGCGGGTCACGATCACGTACCGGGACGCCGCTTCGGCCGTGCTGGTCGGCGGTCCCTTCGATCAGGCGTTCGAAGCGGCAAGCCACCGTCTGTATCCGGACAGGACGGCGTTTGACGCCGAGGAAGCGCGGCGGTTCTCGCTCCTCGAGGAACATTGGGACGTGATCGTCGCGCCGGTGACTGCCCACTAGGCTGAACCAACGTCCGCAACAGGCGTGTCGGGCCCGGGTCCCGCGGCCTTGATCCAGCGCAGTGCGCCGCTGCCGGTGGAACCCTTCAAGCGGACCCTCGCCCGCCCGGGAGCGTAGGCAAGGCCGCCTGACCGGTATATTGGCGCGTCGAGGAGCGACGCATGGCTGCAGCGGTCGATCTCATCCTTGCGCCCTACGATTGCGCGCGACGCGGCGCGCGGATGGGCGCCGGGCCGGAGGCCTTGCTGGCGGCGGGCCTGGTCGGGCGGCTCGAAAGCGAGGGCGTGGCCTGCCGGCTCGTGCCAGTCGAACCGGAAAAGGAATTTCGCGCCGAGATCGCCACGACCTTCGACCTCCACCGGGGCGTTCGTGGCGCCGTGGAGGCCGCGAGCGGCGCGCGCCGGCTCCCCGTCACGCTGAGCGGTAATTGCAATATCGGCGTGATCGGCTCGCTCGCCGCCGAAGGGCATGAGGATGTCGGACTGTTCTGGTTCGACGCCCATTCGGACGCCGAAACGCCGGAAAGCTCGACCAGCGGCTTCCTCGACGGCATGGGCTTCGCGATCGCGCTCGGGGCCTGCTTCGCCCCGCTGCGGGCCAGCGTCGGCGGAGCGCCGCTCGAGGGCCGTCGCGCCGCCCATGTGGGCGCGCGCGAAGTGTCGCAAGCGGCGCGGGCGCTGCTGGCCGAGCGGGGCGTGACGCTTGTGCCGCCCGAAACGGCGCGCTCGCTGCCGGCGCGCGAGGGTCTCGCCCCGGCGTTCGAGGCGCTGCGGAGCGCGGGCGTCCGGCGCGTCCACGTCCATGTCGACCTCGACGTACTCGACCCCGAGCTGGTCGGCCCCGCCAACGACTGGGCGCTTCCCGGCGGCGTCAGCTCGGTGCAGCTAAAGGCGCTCCTCGAGGCAATCCTGGCCGAGTTCCATCTGGCGAGCGCCAGCGTCGCTTCCTACGATCCGCGGCTCGACCGCGACGGCGCGGTCGGTGCCGCGGGACTGGAGGCGATCGCTACCCTCGCCCGCGGTTGACGCGCGGGGGCCTTGCCATTGGCGGCGCTGAGCGGCCGGTGCCCCGAATCGCGGGCTTCAAGCCGCCAAGAGCGGCCGAGCGCCGAACCCCCTGAAGAAAGAGCCCAGGCTGCCGCCCGGGCCCTTCCTCGTCCAATCGCCAAGTCGATCAGCGTGAGCGGTCGCGTTCGCGCTCGGATTCGCTCCCGCACGTTTCGAAGCTCTGGTCGTCACGATTGCTGAAACCGCCGAACGCCGAATTCCGGCGGCCGCCATTCTCGTCCACCTCGACCTCGGTGCGCCGCACCGTGTCCTCGATCTGCTCGGTCCGCTCCTCGGCGATCTTGCTCACGACCACTTCCTCGCGGACGTTCGCTACCTTCTGAACGACCGCTTCCTCGGCGGTTTCGCGCATCTCGATGGTACGTTCCTGGAGGAATTCCGCGCCGCTGCCCGCGCCGGTCGCCGAGGCCGCTTGATCGACGGGCCGCCGCTCGACGTTCACATGCTCCTCGCGCAGCGTCACCTGCTCGTGGACGGGGACTTCGCGCACGTAGGAACGAACCCGGGCGCCGCCGCGGGTAACCTCGCGCTTGCCAACGCGCAGCTCCTCCTCGACGACGGGGATGCGCTGCTCCTCGACCACCGAACCGCCGGCCTGAAGGCGGGACGATTGACCGCTGCCGATTGCGCCGCCGGTGCTGCCGCCGGCCGCCTGGGGCTGCCAACCCTCGCGGCGCCAGCTCTGCTGCCGCTCGTCGAGGTCGACGCTGGCGCTCTCCTCGAGCAGGCGCACGATCCGATCCGCGTCTTCGTCGCTGCCGACCTCCGCACACAGAAGAAAGCCGCCGCGCCGCAGGCCCTCGCCATAGGCATGCCGGTCGTCGTTCGACATGTAGACGTTGTTGAGGCCGCCGGACTGGCCGGAGCCGCCGGAATTCTTATCGATGATCCTGACGCTGTTGACGTCCACCTCGCTGGAAAGCCGCTGGCGGGCGGCCTCGGCTTCGGCTCGGCTGTCGTAAAGGGCGGTGACGGTACGTGACATCGGCTACTCTCCTACAGGTTTCCCGCTCAACTCTTCGTCCTTCCGCGATCACTCGCGAAAGGCGAACTCTTCAAACTTTCCGCGTTCAGCGCGGCGCTGTCCTGGATGCCGGCCTAACCTCCGTTAACGCCGAGTGTTCCGCCGCTTTCTGTAATTGCGCCAGTCGGTTGTCGCAGTACGGCCCGGCGGGAATCGTGCCGCCCGGTGGAACAGGCGCGAGCGTGGGCCGTTGCCCGCCCCGCCCGATGTGGGCTGAAACAAAACAGGAGGAACTCCATGCGCCACGCTTCTCGCAGCCACGCCGCCCTGGCCGCGGCGGCTCTTGCAATGCTCAGCCCCGCAGCGGCGATCGCCCAGGACAATGCGGCCGACACCGACACCACCTACGCTGCCCCCGCTCGCGAAGACGACGACGAATTCCCCTGGGGCCTCCTCGGCCTGCTGGGCCTTGCCGGCCTGCTGGGTCTCAAGAAGCGTGAGCGCGACATCCACGTCGACGCCCGTCGCAATCCGTGACGAAGCGTGGGGAAGCTCCGGATCGGGGCGCTTCCCCACCGCCTCCTAAGACTGTTTGCAGGACCGGCTCCGGCGGTGCTGCCCTCGCCTCCCGATAGCTATGCTTGCTGCGCGATCAGCAAGGTCCACGCGTTCTGATGCCGCTCACCAAGGCCCTGTCGCCGCTCTGCACCACCCTGACGGCCGCCTCGCCCTCGCACAGGCGGCCGTCGGCGAGCACATAATCATAAGCGACGCGCGCCGTGTCGGCGTCGACCGAAGTCACCCGCCGCACCCGCAGCGGGCGCCTGAAAGAGGAGAAATAGCGGGTTAGCGCCCCGGCGGAGAGCGCTCCGCGCTGCCGCTTGGCAGGCACGACCAGCTGCGCAGCGGAGTCGCCGTCGCCGGCACTCAGGGCAGCATAGAATGCGCGGGCGGTGGTGAGCGCGCTGGTTTCCCCGGCCGGAGCCGCCGACTCGCGGCCCGGCGGTTCGGCCCTGTCCGCGGCCACCGGCGCGTCGGAATCCGAAGCCGAGGGCTCGACGGGTGCGGCCTCCGCAGCAGACTCCTCCGGAGCAGACTGGTCGCGGACCTCGGGCTCGCGCGGCGCTTCGTCACCGGCTTGCGGGACTGCCGGGATTTCCCGGGATTCCTGTCCGGCCGCAAACTCCCTCGCGGCATGATCGCGGACGCTTTCGCGCTGGATGTAAGTATAGAAGAGAGCGCCGGCGATCACGATGAAAGCGAGCAGCGCCAGGACCCTGCCCGCCGACAGCCCGCCGCGCCCCCGCCGCACAGAAGTCTCAACCTGTTCGCGTCGGCCGGAGGACGTCCCACGCACGGAAGCCGGCGGCGGTCCTGGCGTGGCGCCCTCCAGAACCTCGATGTGGGGCTGCTCGCGCGCCGACGGGGCCGCAACCGGCTGAGGTGCGCCCGCGGGTCCCGCGCGCAGCACTTCGATCCGGGGCTTTCGAAGCTCTCCGGCGTTGGTCGCGCCGGACTGCCGCTGCGAGGGATCATTATCGTGTGCGTTGTCCATGACGGCTCTCGCTCCCAATGAGCTTTAACGTTCGCCTCGGGGATCGACGCCCAGCTCCTCCGTTTCGACTTCGGTGCGGCGGACGGTTTCGTGGATCTGCTCGACTCGGCGCTCGGTGGTCTTGCTGACCACCACCTCCTCGCGGACGAACGCTTCCTTGTTGACGACCGCTTCCTCCCGGACCTGCGCAATCTCGATCACACGTTCGCGCAGCAAGCCCGCCTGCTCCATTTCCTGCTCGCTTACCGGACGTGAGGCCGGCCGTTTTTCGACGCGGGCGAACTCCTCCATCAACTCGACCTCCTGCATCACCGGAACCTCTTCAACGCGGCTGCGGACTCTTGCTCCCCCGCGCACGACCTCGCGGGTTCCGACCCGCAATTCCTCCTCGATAATTGGCAGCCGCTCCTCGGCCACGACCCTGGGGCGACCCTCCATCGAGCCCGTCCCCGCCGGGACATCCTCCGACGAGTGGGTCTCCGATCGATCGGCAGCGACCCTCTCCAGGACCGCGATGATGCGGTTCGGGTCCTCCCCGCCCTCGGCCTCGGCGAGCAGCAAATATTCACCGGTCGCTAGCTTGTCCTCGCAGGCGGTTCGCTCCTCCGGGCTAAAGTCGAGCCGTCGAAGCGCTTCCAGGCTGGCATGGGTGCGGTCGTAAATGGCCGCGTGCGCAAGCCTGGCCTCCGCCTCAAGAGACTGCAGGGCCCGGTCGGCTTCCTCGCGCGTGTCGTAGAGCGCGGTGACGATGGCGCTCACCTGTCACCTCCGTTTCCGGCCCGGCCGCGGGCACCGCCCCCACCGTCGAAGTCCCCGCTCCTGTCGATCCGGACATGTTCGGACTTGATCGTGACCGGTATCTCCCTGGTTTCCGTTGCCGACTTGCGGCGCACGTGTATCTCTTCAACCACCACCAGCCGTTTTTCGAGCACTACGACTTCCTCGACCACCGGTATCACCGTGGTGGAGCCCTCCAGCCGAACGCTCGGCAACTGGGTCACCGGCCTGTTCACCGGGACGCGCTCGATCTCCACTTCGTCGTGGGAGAGCTCGACCGGGACAGTGTCCCGGCGTTCCTCGACAGAGACCTGGATGCGCAGGCGGCCGGTCTCGACCTCCCGCTTGGTGACCGATACGCGTTCCTCGACGAGGGGAATCGCGGCGACTTCCTGTTCCTCTGCCATCATCGTCCTGAATGTTTTTTACGGAGCGGCGGTGGCGACGTAACAGTCTGACAAGCCATTGCGTTCCGCGTCGGCGTTGGACTGGCGAACCGCAGGGTTTCGCCTTCGGACGGGGCCAAACCAGCACCCTTCAGCCGGCGTCTCCGGCGCTGCCGGCGAATGCCGGGAACGTGGACAACATCGATGTTCCGGCGGGCGCGCGGCTGCCGGGACGCGGTGCGGGAAAATCTATACTGTCCCCTTTTTTGCGCTGCCCCGGAGCTCCCGATGCGAACCTTCCTGTTGCTGCCGCTGCTCGCCGTAAGCAGCCTCGGATCGAGCGGGTGCGTGGCGGGGATCGCTGCGAGCGCGGTCGGGGCGGCGGTGCGGGCGGCGGCGCCGGGCCCGGTCACCGAGGACCGGCGGCCGGCGGCGCGGACGGCGTGCGAAGCGCAGGCGGCGCCGCACGGCCAGGTCCGCATCATCGACGCCGAGCAGCGCGCCGACGGGCGGGTCACCGTGTGGGGACGGGTCGAGAACGAGCGGCAGCGGCGCGCCTTCGAATGTCGCTACGACCGCCGGGTCACGGCGTTCCGTCTGCGGGAGATACGGCCGTAAGCGCCGCGGGCTTGGCCCCCTTCGCTGGCCCCAGTGACGGGCCTCCCGGAGACAATCGGGCTTCAGCCGCCGATCGGCCCGCCCCCCCATTGCGGCAGCGGCCGCTCCCCGAGCGCGACCTCGACCGCGGCGGCGGCGAGGAGGCGGGTGGAATCGAGGATCGGCAGCGGCGACACTTCTCCGGTGATCAGGAGCGGGATTTCGGTGCAGACCAGAGCGACGGCATCGCAGCCGCGCGCGCCGAGCTTCGCGATGATCCGCACATATTCGGCGCGCGAGGCGTCGGTGAAGGTGCCGAGGCAGAGTTCGTCGAAGATGATGTCGTGGATCCGCTTGCGCTCGGCCTCGTCCGGTATTTCCCAGCCCAGGCCGCGGCGGCCGAGCGCGCCGGGATAGACCGGGCCGGTCATCGTCCATTCGGTGCCGAGGATGGCGATGCGGCGGCGGCCGTCTTGCGCGGCGCGGTCGGCGACGACCTCGCCGATATGGAGGCAGGGGATCGGGAACGGATCGCCCGGCGCCTCCAGGGCGATATGGGCGGTGTTGTCGGGAAGAATGAAGAAGTCGGCGCCGGCGGCGGCGAGCTTTTGCGCGTCGGCCATGAACAGAGCCCGAAGCGCCGGAAGGTCGCCCGATTCCCACAGCGGCAGCGTCGGCGCCATGGCGATGCCGGTCATCGTGATCTCCGGGTGGCTATGCGCCCCCATCCGCCGCACGCCGTCCATCCAGCAAGTGCGGTAGCAGAGCGTCGCCCCTTCCGCCGAATGGGCGAGGATGCCGATGTGGAGGGTCAAGCCATCCTACCTCGGCGCCATCCGGATGGCGCCGTCGAGCCTGACATATTCGCCGTTGAGATAGGGGTTCTCGGCCATGAAGACGGCGAGCCTCGCATATTCCTCGGCGCGGCCGAGGCGTTTCGGGAAGGGAACCTGGGCGGCGAGCGCGTCCTTCACATTCTGCGGCATCATTGCCACCATCGGCGTTTCGAACACGCCGGGAAGGATGGTGTTGACGCGGATGCCTTCGTTCATGAGGTCGCGCGCTATGGGAAGCGCCATGCCGAGCACGCCGGCCTTCGAGGCGGAATAAGCGGCCTGGCCGATCTGGCCGTCCTGGGCGGCGACCGAGGCGGTGTTGACGATGAGCCCCTTCTCGCCGTCTTCGAGCGGCTCCAGCCCGGCCATGCCGGCGGCCGAGGCGGCGAGCACGCGGAACGAGCCGATCAGGTTGATCTGGATGACGAGCTCGAACTGGTGGATCGGGTAGCGGCGGATCTCGCCGGTCTGCTTGTCGCGGCCGACCGTCTTCATAGCATTGGCGACGCCGGCGCAATTGACGCAGATCCGCTCCTGGCCGTGGGCCTCGCGGGCGCGGGCGAAGCCCGCCTCGACCGCCTCGTCGGACGTGACGTCGACCTGGCAGAAGATGCCGCCGATCTCTGAGGCCACCTTCTCGCCGCGGCCGGCATCGCGGTCGAACACCGCGACCTTGACGCCGCGCTGGGCCAAAGCGCGCACGGTCGCCTCGCCGAGGCCGGAGGCGCCGCCGGTGACGACGGCGGAAATGCTGCTGTCGAGCTTCATTTAAAAATCCCCTTTCGCGGCGGCTCCTAGAAGCGGGCCGGGGCGCTCCGCAAGCTCCGCGGCGCCGGGACAGCGCTTCGTCGCGGGAGCCTGCGGACGGGGGAACCGCGACCGCGCGCCCATCGTTCATCCAGTATCCTTTTCGCAATCAACGGAGTCGCTTGATGTCCAGCATCCCCAACAACGCCATGCCCCATGCCAGCACCCAGAACGACCAGACCGCCCAGCTCGACGGCGAGCAGCAGGAGGGCATGACCGGCGCCTTCGGCCAGATCGCCGACAAGGCACGCGAATATCCGAAGACGGCGATCGCCGCCGGCGCCGCGGTCGCGGCCGGAGTCGCCGCCGCCGCCGTGCTGAGCCGCGGACGCAGCGGCAAGAGCGAAGGCGGATCGAAGAAGAACAAGAACGACTGACGCGAGCGGCGGCTCCGGCCGGCGCGCCGCCGTCTCCCGCGCCCAAAGGCGTGCGGAGGCGGCGGCTTTTTCTTGGCGTCAGGAGCTCAGGCGAGATTCTCGACGATGGTGACGTTGGCGATGCCGCCGCCTTCGCACATCGTCTGGAGGCCCCAGCGCTCGCCCCGGCGCTTCAGCGCGTGGGTCAAGGTCGCCATGAGCTTGGCGCCGGATGCGCCGAGCGGGTGGCCGAGGGCGATGGCGCCGCCATTGACGTTGAGCCGCTCCGGGTCGGCGCCGATTTCCTTGAGCCAGGCGAGCGGGACCGAGGCGAAGGCCTCGTTGACCTCGTAAAGGTCGATGTCATCGATGGAGAGGCCGGCGCGCTCCAGCGCGCGGCGGGTGGCAGGGATCGGCTCTTCGAGCATGATCACCGGATCGCCGGCGGTGACGGTGAGGGCGTGGATGCGCGCGAGCGGGGTCAGGCCGTGGGCCTTCAGCGCCGCTTCGCTCACCACCAGCACGCCGCTGGCGCCGTCGCAGATCTGCGAGGCGTTGGCGGCGCTGATCCTTCCCCCCTCCTTCAGCAGCTTCACCGAGGCGATGCCCTCCAGCGTGGCGTCGTAGCGAATGCCTTCGTCGGCGCGGTGATCGTGGCCGTTGACCGGGAGCGGTACGATCTCGGCCTCGAACTCCCCCGCCTGGGTGGCGCGGGCGGCCTTCCGGTGGCTTTCGAGCGCGAAGGCGTCGAGCTGTTCGCGCTCGAAGCGGTATTTCTCGGCCATCATCTCGGCGCCGACAAACTGGCTGAACATGGCGACGCCGTATTTTTCCTGGATGCTTTTCGGAAAGGGGCCGCCCAGCCCCGCCTGCATCGCCAGCGTCACCGGAGTCCCCATCGGCACGCGAGTCATCGATTCGACGCCGGCCGCGATCACCACGTCCTGGGTTCCGCTCATCACCGCCTGGGCCGCGAAATGGACGGACTGCTGCGAGGAACCGCACTGGCGGTCGATCGTCACCGCCGGGACGCTCTGCGGCAGCTTCGACGCGAGCACGGCGTTGCGCCCGACATGGAAGGCCTGCTCGCCGGCCTGGCCGACGCAGCCCATGACGACGTCGTCGACCCAGCCCGGATCGATGCCGCTGCGTTCGATCAGGGCGTTCAGCACCTGAGCGGCCATGTCGACCGGGTGCCAGTCCTTGAGCGCGCCGCCCCTGCGGCCGCCGGCGGTGCGGACGGCCTCGACGATATAGGCTTCGGGCATGGCAGGCTCCTGAAGGAATGTCGGGCCGGCGATAGCGGGAGTGGCGCGGGTTGGGCAACCGGCGCGGCCGCGATGATCTTGCGCGCAGCAGCTCAAGTTAATGCGCCCTCGCTTACCAGTCCCGCAACGGTACGCGCCCGAAATTTACCATGACAGCTTCAGTCAAACATGATCAGCGCTCCGGCCCGGAGGCGATCTTCTCGCATCCGAGGGACAAAGGAGCGCATTCATGCTGCGACCGATGATCCACAAGCGCGGCGAGCACTTCGCGCACGACCCGGCCCGGCGCGGCTATGCGATGGTCTACCGGCAGGACGAGACCAACCATTGTCCCGGCTGCGGACGCACCCACTGGTATGTCGGCCGGGTGTCCGCGGAATGCGGCTTTTGCGCCACCGCGCTGCCGCTCCAGGAGGTGGAATATAGCTGGGGCGGCAACCAGAATGCCTGGCGCGGCCGAGGCGCGCTCCGGCCCGCCTGAGCGGCGCATGACAGCCGGCGCTGGATCGCCTCGCTTGCAGCCGCTATCGCGGGGGCGAGGAGAGCGACGGCATGCGAGGCAATCCCTTCACGCGGCACCCGAACGAGGTCGGTGAAAGCTATTTCGAACATATGGGCGTGGCGACGCGAGTCGGCCTGACGATGGCGCGCGGGGCGCTCGGCTGCTTCGTCCACGCCGTCTTCCCGTTCCTGTGCGTGCGCACCGGAAGCGCGACGATCGACAGGCTCCACCGCCAGATAAACAAACGGGTCGAGGCCCCCAACTGGGAGCGCCACCCGATCATCTGAGACGGTACCGGTCAGAAACTCAGGCTGATACCCACCGCTGCGATGCCGCGGTCGCGCGGGCGGACGCCCGTGGGGTCGCGCTCGCGCTCGACGTTGGTGCGCGGACGGGCGATCTCCGGGACGGCGAAGCGGCCGATGCCGACCTGGACGTTGGCCGCGACCGGATAAGCGGCGATCAGGCCGTTGCGCCGCGGTTCGCCGCCGGGACGAAGGTCGGCGGCGGGGCTGGTGAAGTCGGGAAGATTAGGGCGCGCGGCCGCCTGGGGACCGGGTTCGGACGGGCCGACGAGCGCGGCGCCGTTGATCTGGGCCGTCGCGGGACCGGCCGTTGCGAGGACGAGCGAGAGCGCTAGCGCAGCGCCGGGCTTGCGCGGGTCCATTGTCCAATCCCCTGTAAAATCGGTTCGCGATTCAAAGCGCTGGAAGGCCGTGCAAAGTTCCGGCCGTTCCGGAGCCGCAACATCACAGCCCCAGCCTGCGACGGTCTTTGAGGATGATGTGCGCGGCATTGTGGCCCGGAGCGCCGGTGACGCCGCCGCCGGGATGGGCGCCGGAGCCGCACAGATAGAGGCCCGCAAGCGGCATCCGGTAATCGGCATGACCGAGCATCGGCCGGTTCGCGAACAGCTGGTCGAGCCCCATCTTGCCGTGGAAGATGTCGCCGCCGACCAGGCCAAAGCGGCGCTCGAGGTCGAGCGGCGACAGGGCGAGGCGCCCGATCACGCTGCGGGCGAAGCCGGGGGCGAAGCGGTCGACCTGGGTGATGATGGCGTCGGCGGCCTCGTCGCGGCGCGCGTCCCAGCCGCCGGGGACGTCATAGGGGAAATGCTGGCAGAACAGGCTGGCGACATGGGAGCCGGGCGGCGCGAGGCTGTCGTCGAGCGTCGAGGGGATCAGCATCTCGACCACCGGTTCTTTCGAAAAGCCATCCGTGCGCGCGCTCAGCCAAGCGCGGTCCATATAGCCGAGCGACGGGCCGACGATGATGCCGGCGGTAAGATGGTCGCCCGGTTCGGGCAGGCTGGTGAAGCGCGGGAGCTCGGACAGCGCCACGTTCATCCGGAAGGTCGCCGATTCGCTCGCCCAGCCGGCCATGCGCCGCGACACGTCGTGCCCGACCGCGCCCTGCGGGAGCAGCCGGCCGAAGAGCAGCTTGGGATTGACGCCGGCGGCGACCGCCTTGGCGCGCCAGGTCCGGCCGGCGGCAACCGCGCCCGCCGCGCGGCCCCGCTCAACGATTATCTCGTCGACGGGCGTTTCAAGAACGATCTCTACACCTTTGTCTTTACAGGCTTTCGCCATCGCCCCTGTGATTGCACCCATGCCGCCGATGGCATGTCCCCAGGCGCCCGCCACGCCGGCCGCCTCGCCGAAGACGTGGTGGAGAAGGACATAGGCCGAGCCCGGCGCATAGGGGCTGGCATAATGGCCGACGACGGCGTCGAAGCCGAACAGCGCCTGGACCAGCTCGGTGCTGAAATAACGCTGGAGGATGTCGGCGGCCGACCTGGTGAAGAAATCGACCAGGTGGCGCTGCTCCTCGAGCGTCAGGCGGTTGACGCCCGCCCCCAGCTTCAGCAGCGGCAGCAGCTCGCCCAGCCCGCCGCCGGCATTGGGCGGCGCGCGTAAGAGCCACTGGCGCAGCACGCCGACGACGGCGTTGAGTGCGTCGGCATAAGCGTCGTAATTGGCGGCGTCGGCGGCGCTGTGGCGGGCAATCTCGCTTTTCGTCAGGCCGCCCCGGCCCGCGAGCAGGTAAGCGCCGCCTTCGGTCGGCAGGAAATTGTCGATCTTCCTCAGAACTACTTTTAGGCCGCGCTCGTAAAGGCTCATGTCTTTTATGATTTTCGGGTTGAGCAGCCCGACTGTGTAGCTCGCCGTGGAATTTCGGAAGCCGGGATGGAATGCCTCGGTCACCGCGGCGCCGCCGATCACCGCGCGCGCCTCCAGAACCGTCACCTTAAGCCCGCGCTCGGCGAGATAATAAGCGCAGACCAGCCCATTATGGCCGCCGCCGACGATCAGGACGTCGCTTGCCCCACCCGCTCCCATGAGCGCGCTATAGGGGCGCGGCGGCCGCGGAGCCAGCCGGCTCGGTCAGCGGCGCCCTTCCCGCTGCAGCCGCGCCAGGAAGCTTCCCTGGGGCGCGGGTTCGTCCTTGAAGCGCCGGATCCGGTGGTTCCACAGATGGACAGCCACCGTCTCCGGGTGGATGAACTGCTCCAGCCTGCGCCGCGGATCGCGGATCCAGTCGGACTGCCGCCAGTGGACGGGATAGAAATATGCGGGCGGGAGCGCCCATCTCTCGACGCCGTGCGCGCGGGCGAGGTAGGTGAGGGCGCGGGGGCCGGCGCTTCCCCAGGGCATCTTCTCGACGCCGGTCCGCCCGGTCCGCCAGCGCCGCCAGTACGCGGCGGCGCGGGCATGGGGCCGAAGCCATGGCGGCACTTCCCGCTCCTCGAAGATTCGCAGCAACGGCCCAAGCAACGGCGAATCGGGCGGCATCGACAGGACGCCGTTGGCGATGATCCACTGGTCCTCCCAGCCGAACAGATAGGGCCGGTCGAGCATCATCGGACGCACCAAATACGTGTCGACGTCGAGCCAGACGCCCTCGCCGCGGCGCTGCAGCTCGTAACGGAACCAGTTGGCGAACAGCGCGACGCTGCCGGAGCGGTGGCGCATGATCCGCGCCCGCGGCAGGATGTCCGCCGCGTCGCGAAGCTCGACCCCTTCCGGCACCCCGGCGGGCGGCGCGTAGCAGAAGAGCGCGAGCCGATGCCCCTGACGCAGGACCGAGCGCATGCAGGCGCGCTCCACGGGGCCGAGCGATTCACCGATCCAAAGCATGTTCAGCGGGCCGGGCGGCGGGGGCGCCCCTTCGGCCCCGGCGAGCGGCTCCGCCACCGGCCGCCGGCTCAGCGGCGCCGGCCGGAGCGCGCACCCTCCACGCTGAACGCCCCCGGCCCGCGCGCGACCAGGTAGAGGAAGAAGAAGCAATAAAGGATGGCGGCGTCGCCTTCGTTGACGACCGGGTAGAAGCTCTGCGGCGCGTGGAACATCCAGTAGGCGACCGCCATCTCGCCGGCGGCCAGGAAAGCGGCCGGCCGCGTGAACAGCCCGAGCGCGATCAGCCCGCCCAGCAGCAGCTCAAGCAGGCCCCCGATCCCGAACAGGGTGTCGAGCGGCTGCACGCCGGGCTGGGCGCCGGCCGGGAATCCGAACAGCTTGACCAGGCCGTGGGCGAGGAACAGCAGCCCGGCGACGATTCTCAGCATGCCGAGGAATTGCGGTTCGTAGCGCGACATCGAGCGGAACATGGTTGGCTCCCTTCAGACGGGCAGGAGAGCATGTCTCCGCGGCATCGGCAAGGCGATTGCGTTCGCGCAACGATCGCTTATGGTAGCGCCTTCGCTCAAGGGGGGAACTTCATGAAAAGATTTGCTATCGCCGCCGCGCTCGCTGTCTCCGCGCTGGCTACCGCCGCCTATGCCGCCCAGCAGGATTTCACCGTCATCAACAGCAGCGGACATGACGTGCTGACGCTGAACGTCTCGCCGTCGAGCGAGGAAAGCTGGGGCCCGGACATTCTCGGCGTCGACATCCTAGCCGATGGCGACAGCGCCGAAGTGACGTTCGACCGCGACGAGGAAGAATGCATGTGGGACATCCGCGTCACCTATGACGACGGCGACACCGGCGACTGGCGCGGCATCAACCTGTGCGAGACCGCGACCGTCACGCTGACGCCCTGAGCCGCGATCGAGACTGACGAGCCCCGCCACCGCGCCGTGGCGGGGCTTTTTCGCGTCATCGCATCAGGACCAGCTCTTCCGACATGGTCGGGTGGAGGGCGATGGTCTCGTCGAACTGCTGCTTGGTGAGGCCCGCCTTGACGGCGATCGCGGCCGCCTGGAGAATCTCGGGGGCGTCGGGGCCGATCATGTGAATGCCGAGCACGCGCTCCGTCTCCTGGTCGACGATCATCTTGTAAAGCGCGCGCTCGTTACGCCCGGCGAGCACGTTCTTCATCGGCCGGAAGTCGGAGACGTAGCTCTTATAGGCGCCGACCTTGTCGCGCGCCTGGCTCTCGGTCATGCCGACTCCGGCGATCGGCGGGTGGCTGAACACCGCCGACGGGATGTTCTCGTAATCGACCCGGGTCGGCTGGCCGCCGAACACCGTTTCCGCGAAGGCATGGCCCTCGCGGATCGCGACCGGCGTCAGCTGGACCCGGTCGGTGACGTCGCCGATCGCATAGATGCTCGGCACCGAGGACTGATTGTCCTCGTCGACGACGACGGCGCCGTTGCGGCCGAGCTCGACGCCCACTTCCTCGAGGCCCAGGCCGGCGGTGTTCGGCGAGCGTCCGACCGCCCAGAGCAGCAGGTCGGCCTCGAACGGGTCCTCTCCGCCGAGGTGAATGCGAAGCGCGCCGCCGTCGAGCTTCTCGATCTTCTCGAACGGGGCGTTGAACTTGAAGTCGATGCCCTTCATCAGCGAGATGGTGAGCAGACGGTCGCGGATCTGCTCGTCATAATGGCGAAGGATGCGGTCGCCGCGGTTGACCAGCGTCACGTGACAGCTGAACTGGTGGAAGATGCCCGCGAATTCGTTGGCGATATAGCCGCCGCCGGCGATGACGATGCGCCGCGGCATCGTCTCCAGATGGAATACCTCGTTGGACGTGATGCCGTGCTCGGCGCCCGGCAGATCGGGGACGACCGGGTGGGCCCCCGTCGAGATCAGGATCGTGCCCGCCTTGAGCTTGCTACCGTCGGCCAGCGTCACCTCGTTGGCGCCGGTCACCGTCGCGCGCTCGGCGAGGATCTCGACCTCGTGGCGCTCGAGGATGTCGGTGTATATGCCCTCCAGCCGCTCGACCTCGGCGAGCACATTGTCGCGCAGGGTCGGCCAGTCGAACGTGCAGGCGTCGACGTTCCAGCCGAAGCGGCGCGCATCCTGCAGGTCCTCGGCGAAATGGGCGCCGTAGACGAGCAGCTTCTTCGGCACGCAGCCGCGGATGACGCAGGTGCCGCCGACGCGGAACTCCTCGGCGACGGCGACGCGGGCCCCGTGCGCCGCAGCGACGCGCGCGGCCCGAACGCCGCCCGATCCGGCGCCGATGACGAACAGGTCGTAATCGTAGGTGTCGCTCATTGCCTCGGCTCCAGCCAGACCGCCCGGTCGGGAAAGTCGGTCGTGATGACGAAGTGGCGCAGGATCGACGTGCCGATATTAAGGTCCGAGGCCGATTCGCCCGGATCGATCGCCGCGCGCACGTCGCTGAATTCGCGGCCCGCGACGCGAAGGTTACGGATGACGACGATGTCGCGCTCGACGGCGCCGCCGAGCCCGCCGCCGGGGCGCCGCTCGACGATCCGATGCGGCGCGGCGAGGCCGATCCGCTCGGCATAAGCGCGGCCGATCAGGACCTCGCTGCCATTGCCGAGATCGAACGCGGCCTGGACCGGCGCGTGGCCCTCGACGGCGGCGGGGATGGTGGGCGTGCCGCGATGCTCGCCGAGCGGAAGGCGTTCGCCGCGCCGGTCCACGGGTCCTGCCGGCGCGATGCGGCCGGCGGCGATGTCGAGGCGCAGTGGGACGCGGTCGAACAGCTCGCGGCCGAGGATCATCTCGACCGGCCGGCCGATCAGGCGCTCCGAGACCTCGTCGAGATCGACGATCGCCACCCGATCGACCAGCCGGGCGCCCGCCGCCTGGATCGCCACATTCTCGGCGAAGCGCGCCTCCATCGTCGCCGCGCCCGAGCCGCGCGCCGTCGCGCTTCCGCCGGCGTCGAGGCCGAGCCGGGCAGCGAAATCGTCGTCGAGCACCGTCATCTCGGCGCCCGAATCGAGCAAAGCCGCCGTCGCCTGCCCGTTCACCGTCGCGGGGACGAACAGCCGGTTGTTGAACAGCTCCAGCGCCGAGGCCGGCGGCTCCGGCCCGGCAACGCTTGCGCACGAGCCCAGGACGAGCAGCAAAGCCGCAACGGCCCTCACGGCGTCTCATCTTTGCCAACGGCGCGGGCGATGAGCGCCTGGGTGGAGGGATCGAACTTCAGCCCGGTGCCGCGGCCGACGGCCTTCGCCATTTCCTTGCCCAGTTCCACGCCGAACTGGTCGAAGGGGTTGATGCCGACGAGCGCCGCATTGGCGAAGACCCGATGCTCGTAAAAGGCAAGCAACGCCCCCAAAGTACGCGGATCGAGCCGGTCGAGCAGGATCGTCGTCGAGGGCCTGCCGCCGGGATAAGAGCGGTGCGGGTCGTGGGCGCTGCGGCCGGCCATCAGCGCGGCGCCCTGAGCGAAGCAATTGACGAGCAGCTGGCGGTGATGTTCGGGCGCCTGCGTGTCGCCGGCTTCGATGCAGGCGACGAACTCGACCGGGACGAGCTGCGTGCCTTGGTGAAGCAGCTGGAAGACGGCATGCTGCGCGTCTGTGCCGACCCCGCCCCAGACGATCGGCGACGTCGCCTGCTCGACCGGGCTTCCGTCGACGCGGAAGCTCTTGCCGTTGGATTCCATCTCCACTTGCTGGAGATAATCGGGCAGCAGGCGCAGCCGCTCGTCATAAGCGAACACGGCGCGCGTCGCGGCGGCGCGGACGTTGGCATAATAGCGATCGACGAAGGCGGCGAGGACCGGCGCGTTGCGGTCCAGCGGCGCGAGGCGAAAATGTCGATCCATCGCCGCCGCGCCTTCGAGCAGATTTTCGAACGCCTCCCAGCCCAAGGCGAGCGCGGCCGGAAAGCCGATCGACGACCAGAGCGAGAAGCGCCCGCCGACCGTCTCGGAAAAGGGAAGGATGCGGGTCTCGTCGACGCCGAATTCGATCGCCCTGTCGGGGCTCGCCGTCAGCGCGACGATGCGGCCATAGGGGTCGGTGACGCCGTGCTCCTCCATCCAGGACAGGGCCGAAGCGGCGTTCAGCATCGTCTCGCTGGTGGTGAAGGTCTTGGACGCGATCACCAGCAAAGTGGCGTGCGGGTCGAAACGGCGAATCGCCGCCTCGAGCGCGGCGCCGTCGACGTTCGAGACGATGGCGGCGTCGTAGCGGCCGGAATGGCGGCCGAGTGCGTCGATCAGCAGCTTCGGCCCGAGCGCCGAGCCGCCGATCCCGACATGGAGGATGTGGCGGACGGCGCCGAACGCCTCCGCCTCGATCGCGTCGATCAGCGTGCGCATCCTCGCCTGGAAGCGCCGCGCGCGCTCGACGCTCTCGGGCGCGCCCTCGCCGCGCTCGGCGCAGTGCTCGGCGGCGCGGCCCTCGGTCGGGTTGACGATTTCGCCGGCGAACATCGCGTCGCGTCGCGCGGCGAGCCCGGCCTCGCGTGCGAGCCGGAGCTGCTCGTCGATGATCGCGGCCTCGAGGTGGGTCTTCGAAAAGTCGAAGCGGATTCCGGCTTCCTCGAGGGTGAGCCGCGCCAGCCGGTCAGGATCGGCGTCGAACAATGCCTCGAGCGAATTCGGCTCCGCTCCATCGCCTGTCACCCGCGCCTCCGCCATCGCCCTCTCCTGCCGGCCGCCGGCTCTTTAAGCAGGCGCCGGCGCATTGCCTAGCGGGCGAGCCGCTTGACCGCGCCTGCGGCCCAAGCGAAAGGCGCTGCGATGGAGAGCGAGAACGCGCCCGACCACGATCCGGCTCCGGCCGCGCCCGCGGCTGCCAAGCCGGGCGCGAGCCGGGAGAAGAAGGAAAGCTGGTGGGACACAATTCGCTTCTTCGCGCTGCTGTTCGTCGCGGCGGTGCTGATCCGAAGCCTGCTGTTCGCGCCGTTCAGCATCCCTTCCGGCTCGATGCTGCCGAACCTGGTTATCGGCGATTATCTGTTCGTCTCGAAATGGCCCTACGGCTATTCGCGCTATTCCTTCCCGTTCGGCGTGGCGAGCTTCGACGGCCGGATCTGGGGCGGCCTTCCCGAGCGCGGCGACATCGTCGTCTTCCGCTATCCGGGGCCGCAGGATGAGGATTATGTGAAGCGCGTAATCGGCCTTCCCGGCGATCGCATCGCCGTTCGCGGCGGCGCCGTCATCCTGAACGGGCGGCCGCTGCAGCGCCAGCGAATCGCCGATTATCCAATGCCCATCACGCCCAACAGCCCGTGCCGCGGCGCCGGCCCCGTTCATGAGACCCGCACCGCCGAGGGCGAGGCGGTGTGCGCCTATCCGCGCTTTCGCGAGACACTGCCCGGCGGACGCAGCTTCGAGGTGCTCGACCAGGTGACCGACGGCCCCGGCGACGAGATGGACGAGCTTGTGGTGCCGGAAGGGCAGCTCTTCGTCATGGGCGACAATCGCGACGACAGCCTCGACAGCCGCTTCGACGTGGAAGAGGATGGAGTGGGGCTGCTTCCGGTCCAGAACCTGCTCGGGCGCGCCGCGATCGGCTTCTGGTCGACGGACGGGTCGGCCGAATGGCTGAAGCCCTGGACCTGGTTCACGGCCGCGCGCTGGGGTCGGATCGGGCAGACCTGGTGACGAGCCCGCTCGACGATTGGGTGGAGGAGAAGACCGGCTACCGCCCGCGCGCCCTGACCTTGTTCGAGCTGGCGCTGACCCATGCCAGCAAGAGCGCGGAAAATTACGAGCGGCTCGAGTTCCTCGGCGACCGCGTGCTCGGCCTCGCCACCGCCGCCTGGCTGTACGAGCTGTTTCCCGACGACCCGGAAGGACGGCTGTCGCGCCGACTGAACGATCTGGTCTCGCGGACGAGCTGCGCAGCGATCGCCCGCGATATCGGCGTTCCGGACCGGATGCGGCTCGGCAAGCAGGCGCGCGACGACGGCGCGTTCGACAGCGACAATGTGCTGGGCGACGCCGTCGAGGCGCTGATCGGCGCCGTCTTCCTCGACGGCGGCTTCGCCGAAGCGGCGGAGGTGGTGCAGCGGCTGTGGGCGGCGCGGGTGAGCGAGCTCGAGCGCGCGCCCAAGCATCCCAAGTCTGCGCTCCAGGAATGGGCGGCCGCCAACAGCCGCAAGCCGCCGGTCTATGCGCTGGTCGACCGCTCCGGTCCGCAGCATGCCCCGGCCTTCATCGTCGAAGTGACCATCCCGGGGGTCGGCGAAGCGCGCGGCGAAGGCGCCAGCAAGCAGGAAGCCGAAACCGCCGCCGCGGAGGCGCTGCTCGGCCAGGTGATATGACGCGCTGCGGCTTCATCGCCGTCGTCGGGGCGCCGAATGCCGGCAAGTCCACGCTCGTCAATGCGCTGGTCGGTCAGAAGGTCGCGATCGTCACGCCCAAGGCGCAGACGACGCGCACCCGGCTGATGGGGATTGCGCTCCAGGGCGAGGCGCAGATCCTGCTGATCGACACGCCAGGCATCTTCGAGCCTCGGCGGCGGCTCGATCGGGCGATGGTCGCGGCCGCTTGGGCAAGCGCGCAGGACGCCGACCTCGTCGCGCTCATCGTCGACTCCGCGGCCGGCTTCACGCGCGGCGTCGGCGAGATGGTCGACCGGCTGGCCGAGCGCCGCGAACCGAAGACCCTCGTCCTCAACAAGGTCGACCTGGTGCGGAAGGATGCGCTGCTGAGCCTCGCCGCCATGCTCAACGAGCGCGCCGACTTCGAGGAGACGTTCATGGTCTCCGCAGCCACCGGCGACGGCGTCGCCGATCTCAAGGCGGCGCTGGCGACGCGCGTACCGGAAGGTCCGTGGCACTTCCCGGAAGACCAGGTGTCCGACGCCACCGACCGGATGCTCGCGGCGGAAGTGACGCGCGAGCAGCTTTACCGGCAGCTCCACGCAGAGCTTCCCTACGACAGCGCGATCGAGACCGAGAAATTCGAGGAGCGACCTGACGGCTCGGCGGCGATCCACCAGCAGATACGGGTGGCGCGCGACAGCCAGAAGGCCATTGTCCTCGGCAAGGGGGGGGCGCGCATCCGCGCGATCGGCGAGGCGGCGCGCGCCGAGCTGGCGCAACTGCTCGGCCGCAGGGTCCACTTGTTCCTCCACGTCAAGGTCGATCCGAAATGGGAAGAGGATCGCGGCCTCTATCGGGAGATCGGGCTCGAATGGGTCGATTGACTGGCTTTGGACTTGCCCCTTTCCGGGCCTGGCTTCAACAATTCACCGGAAAGCGTCCAAAATGGATTGACTACTCCTTCAAAATGGATGAATGTGTTGCCCAGCAGCGGCTCTCGCCCCTTCTCGGCCGGGAATCGACGCGGGCCGGGCGCCTGAGGCCAAGAGGCGCCCGGCTTTCCCCGGCACCGCACCTGCTCCACCCGTTGGACGGATCACCGGTCATGCCGGCGAAGGCCGGCATCCATGCTGACTCCGTTTGGGACCCAGCCGCGCCGGGGTGACGCCATCGGCCTGCGTCATTCGAAGCCCCGAGCTCGCGACCTGCGGGCCTGCTGCGGCGTCGCCTGGGCGCGCGGCACCAGGTTGCGCGCAGGAACCCGACCTGCCAATCGTGCGTCGGCCGATGATGAGCCTGGGCCGCACTGTCCTCGTCTGGATCGCCAGGCACGCCTTGGCGCTGGTGCTGATCCTCTTGATCCTGATCGTCGGCCGCTATGCGCTGGCGCCCGCCGCGCGCTGGGTGAAGGCCGAGCTCGCCGCCGCCCGCGGCGTCCCGGCCCAGCGCGCGGCCTATGGCGATGCGCAGGCATCGTTCGCCGATTATGCGCGAAGCCGCCGCGCCGAGGCCGAGGCCGCGACCCGCGCGCTGCCCTCGCAGGCGGATTCGGCCCTGAGGCAGCGGCTCGCGGCGATCGATCCCGCCATCGAACGCGAACGCGGGGCGCGGCTCGGCACCGGACAGCTCGCGCTGGCCGCCGCGACCGGGAAGGGCGGGCGGCTGTTCGCTCATTACCGGGCCGGGGCCGAGATCGCGCTCCTCGAGCGCGAGCGGCGCTACATCGAAGCGCTGCTGGCGGCCCGGGCGGCAGGCGGCGCCGAGCGCGACCGCGCCGCGAGGCGGGCCGAGGCGGTGGCCCGGCTGCACGCGAGCTATGCAGCCTGGCGCGCGGCGAACGAGCGGGTCCAGGCGCTGAACCGCCGGCCGCTGGCGCCGGCCCGCAACTTCGTCTGCCGCGAGACCCGGCCGCGCATTGGTTGCGAAAATTACCGGGCGCTGGCCGAGGCGCAGGCGCGGCGGGACGCGGCGCTGGCCGTGAACCGGCTGGCGCGGGCGACGATCGGGGACATCGATCGCGCCGGCCGAGCAATCCGCGCCGCCCAGGCGTCGGCCGAGCAGCTTTCCAGCGCCTTCGACGTGCAACGCCAGGCGCTGGCCGGGCAATTGGCGGCGGTTGAGCGGCGCAGCGGCGAGAATTGGCTCTTGTGGGTGCGCCAGCCGATCGTCGAGACGCTTCCGACCGCGCTTCTGATCCTGGCCGCGGCGATGTTCGGGCCGGCGCTGATCAAGGCGTTCCTCTATTTCGTCGTTGCGCCCGCGGCCGCGCGGCGACCGCCGGTGCGGCTGGTGCCGGGCGAGCGCGGCGCCACGGCGCTGGCCGGCGCCTCGGCGGTCTCGCAGCGCGTCGCGGTCGAGCCCGGGCGCGAGCTTCTGGTTCTCCCGGAGGCGGTGCAGAGCACCTCGCACGAGGCGGCCAAGGCGACGCAGTGGCTGCTGAGCTGGGCGATGCCGCTGTCGAGCCTGGCCGCGGGCATGGTGGCGCTGATCCGGGTGCGGCCGGCGCGAAGCGACTTCGTGCTGGTTTCGGCGACTCGGAATTCGCTCGCGGAAGTGGCGGTGATCGAGATCGGCGAAGGCTCGGCCATGGTGCTTCGTCCGCGCGCCTTGCGGGGGCTCGTTCAGCCGCTCGACCGGCCGATGCGGATCACGCGCCACTGGCGGCTCGGCCATTTGTCGGCCTGGCTGACCCTCCAGTTCCGCTACCTCGTCTTCCACGGCCCGTGCAGTCTCATCGTCGAAGGGACCCGCGGGGTCCGGCTGGAGGCCGCCGGTCGCGGGCGCGGGATCAACCAGGCGGCGACGATCGGCTTTTCGGCCGGCCTCGCTTATGCGGTGCGCCGCTCGGAGGCGTTCGGCGCCTATCTGATCGGCAAGCAAGAGCTGTTCAACGACAGCTTCACCGATGGCGAGGGCTATTATCTTTACGAGGAGATGCCGCGCGACGGCGTCGGAGGCGGACTGTGGGGCCGCGGCCTGCAGGGGCTCGGCGACGCGGCGCTAAAGGTGTTCGGCATATGACCCAACAGAAAAGGCCGGAGCGCTCGGCCCCGGCCTTTTCATGCTCGCCAGTGGCGCTGGGGATCAGAAGCCGTTGGCGTAATAGACCACGACCCACTGGCCGTTGCGCTGCTCGCAACGCGTGGTCGTGCGGCTGGCGCGGTTGAAGTCCGATCCGCTGAGATCCTCATAGCCGGCGCCGCGCGTCTCGGGATTGCGGCGCTGGGTGTTGCGCTCATGGGCAAGCGCGCTTTCGCAGCGGCCGCGGCTCGAATAGGAATCGAACTGCGGCGGCCCGAGGACGACGCCATTGTCGGCGGCCAGCGCTGGAACGCTGATCGAGCCGGCGATCAGAGTCGCGATTGCAAGCTTCTTCATGTTAATCTCCTTTACATCCTCGCTCCTGCGAGGCTAGCCGATTCAACGGCTTAGCTTTGCCTTCGGTCCGCTTTCGGGGCCTCGGAACGGTCGTTCGCCCCGCCAACGGCCCGCCTTGTCGCTACGGTAGGGCAACCGTCCGTGGGCACCGGTCAAGTGGACCTCGCGCAGTCGAGCGGCGTTCGGGGCCGGGCTTATGGCTCAGCCGGGCGTGTAGGCGCTGAAATCGAGGTTGGTCAGGACCTTGCCCGCGGCGACGGTAGCGAACCAGATCGCCCCGACGCCGCCGGCACCATCGGCATCGTACAGAATGCGCCCGAGATCCGGATTGTAGATGATGCGGTCGGTCGCATCCTGCGCGGCCGTGCCGATCCGGAAAGCGGCGGCGCTGAGCGTTCCGTTCGCGGCGATCCCGCTGAAGACCGCGCGCGAGAGGTAGATCGTGTCGGCCGCCTCGAAATCGGCGAGGTAATCGATGCCGTTGAGCGACTCGAAATAAAAGCCGTCCGCCCCTGTCCCGCCGCTAAGGGTATCGGCGCCCATGCCGCCGTAAAGGCTGTCGGCGCCGTCGAGACCGTGGAGGCTGTTCGCTCCGTCGTTCCCGCGCAGGCTGTTGTTGAGCGCATTGCCGCTGCCGGAAGTCGCGCCGGCGAGCAGCGTCAGATGCTCGACGCTCGTCCCTTCGAGCGAATAGGACCCCGACCGCACATAGACCCGGTCGGTCCCGCCGGTGTCGATGATGAGGTCGTTGGCGAGGCCGGCATCGTAGGAGACGTAGTAGGAATCGGCGCCAGCCCCCCCTTCGAGGGTGTCGTAGCCGGTGCCGCCGTCGAGCACGTCGTTGCCGTCGCCGCCGATCAGCCTGTTGTACCCCGAATTGCCGACGATCGTATTGGCGCCGTTATTGCCGGTTCCGTTGAGAGCGCCATCGAGCAAGACGAGCTTCTCGACATTCGCAGCGAGTGTGTAATCGACGCCACTGTAGAGCGTGTCGAAGCCCTCGGAAGCCTTCTCGACCACCTTGTCCCCGGCCTGTTCGACATAATAGCTGTCGTCGCCGGCTCCGCCCCTGAGGGTATCCGCGCCGCCCATGCCCTGGATGACGTTGGCGGCGGCGTTGCCCGTGACGACGTTGGCGAGGTCGTTCGCGAAGAGGGTGGTGGCGTCGATCCCGTCGATGACGAAATTCTCGATCGTCGTGTCACCCGCGAAATAGGCGTAGACGCCGGTGAAGCGCACGGTGTCGGTTCCGGTCGTGCCGGAGTCGTTCAGGGTGCCGCTTCCGGTCGAGACGATGTAGGTGTCGCTCCCTTCGCCGCCGAACAGCTGGTCCGAGCCGCCGCCGCCGTCGAGGACGTTGTTTCCTGAATTGCCCAAGACCGTGTTGTTTCCCGAATTACCGGTCCCGTTGATGTTGCCGGTCCCGGTCAGCTCGAGCACCTCGACCTCGGCCGGCAGCACGAAGGAGATCGAAGACTTGATCCGGTCGCTGCCGGCGTTCGCCGCTTCGACGACCTTATCGCCCGCATTCTGGATCACGTAGACATCGTTGCCGGCGCCGCCGGTGAGCGTGTTGAGACCGGCATTGCCGGTAATGAGATTGGATTCGGCGTTGCCGCGCCCACTGAGGTCGGCCGAGCCGGTCAAGGTCAGGTGTTCGACGTTCGCCGGAAGCGTGTAGCTGACCGACGCGAATGCGATATCCTGGCCCTGGCCGGCGAGCTCCACGATCTTGTCCGCGCCATGGTCGACGATGAACGTGTCCGCGCCGATCCCGCCCGTCATCGTGTCCGCCGCGCCGCCGCCATCGAGGATGTCGTCGCCGTCGCCGCCGTTCAGCTTGTTGACCGCACTGTTGCCACTGATCCGGTTAGCCTGGAAATTGCCGGTGCCGTCGATCGCGGCGAGGCCGACGAGGACGAGGTTCTCGACGCCTTGGGAGGATTCGATGCTGAAGGTCACGGAGCTGCGGACGGTGTCGATCTCGACGGCGCCGCCGAAATCTTCCACCACCTGATCGCCGACATTGTCGACGATGTAAGTATCGGCCCCAAGGCTCCCTCGCATCACGTCCGCGCCGGCTGCGCCGTCGAGGAAGTCGTCGCCGGCTGCGCCGTCGAGGTCGTTGGCCGCGGCGTTGCCGACGATGACGTTGGCCCGGTAATTGCCCCCGCCGCTGATGGCGCCGGCGCCGGTGAGGGTGAGGTTTTCGATATTCGTATCGAGATAGTAGGTGATCGAGCTCAAGACCTTGTCGGTGCCCGAGCCGCCTAGCGAAGCATCCTCCCCGGCATTGTCGATGACGTCGCCGACATCGTCGATGATGTAGGTGTCGTTGCCGGCGCCCCCCGAAAGCCAGTCGGCGCCGGCACGGCCGTCCAGCACGTTGTTGCCCGGATTGCCGGTCAAGCGGTTGGCCCCGGCATTGCCGGTGGCGTTGCGGCCGGCCGTCCCGGTGAGCGTCAGGTTCTCGAATAGCTCGCCGAGCGTCCAGGTGACGGAGCTGTCGACGGTGTCGACGCCACTACCGCTCTCAATGAGGACGTCGCGAAGATTGTCGACGACGTAGGTATCGTCGCCGGCGCCGCCGGTCAGCCGGTCGGCGCCGTAGCCGCCGTTGAGGACGTTGGCAGCGCCGTTGCCGGTAATGGCGTTGCCGAGGCCGTTGCCGGTGCCACTGATCGCCCGGGTGCCAATGAGGACGAGGGTCTCGACATAGGCACCGAGCGTGTAGCTGACCTCGGAACGGACGGTGTCTGAGCCGCCGCCGCTCGCCTCGACGACCAGGTCGCGGGCATTGTCGACGATATAGACGTCGTTGCCGTCGCCGCCGCGCATCGTGTCGGCGCCGTTGCCGCCGTCGAGCAGATTGGCGACTGTGCTGCCGTCCAGCCGGTCCGCATATTTGGAGCCGACCAGGTTTTCCACTCCGGCGAGGATGTCCAATCCCGCGCCGCCCGTCGCCTGGGCGGCCGTAACCGCAAGGTTCACCGCAATTGCGGCAGCCGAGCCGGAATAGTCGGCGGTGTCGGTCCCGGGGCCGCCGTCGAGACGATCGTCGCCGGCGCCGCCGCTCAGACGGTCGTTGCCGTCATGGCCGGTCAGGACGTTCGCTCCCGAATCGCCGCTGATTCGGTTGTCGAGGGCGTTGCCGGTCCCGTCGATCGGGCCGGTACCCACGAGGACCAGGTTCTCGAGATGGTCGCCCAGCGTGTAGCTGACGGCGCTTCGGACGAGATCGGTGCCGCCGCCGGCGCTCGTCTCCATGACCTGGTCGCCGCTTTGATCCACAACGTAGGTGTCGTTCCCGGCGCCGCCGCCGAGCTTGTCGGCGCCGGCGCCGCCGTCGAGGACATTGGCGCCCGCATTGCCGGTGATCGCATTGGCCGTGTTGTTTCCCGTGCCGTCGATGGCGCCGGAGCTGGTAAGAACGAGATTCTCCAGCGCCGGGCCGAGTGCGAAGGTGACGGAGCTTTCGACGGTGTCGGTGCCATTGCCGCCGGCCTCGGCGACCTTGTCCAGGACATTGTCGACGACATAGCTGTCGTTGCCCTTGCCGCCGGCCATCGAGTCGGCGCCGGCTCCGCCGTCGAGGCGGTTGGCGGCATCGTTGCCGGTGAGCGAGTCATTGCCCGTGCCGCCCTTGGCATTCTCGATCAGCGAGCGCGCGTCGCCCTTGTGGAGGAGCGCATTGGCAATGTTGCCGCGCGCCATGAAGCCGTCGCCGAGGTTGGCCCGCTGCACCGGCGACGTCAGCGTCCACTCACCGGGCCGCAGGTCGATCGTAACGGCGCCGCTGTAGGCGGAAAGGTCGTAAGTGTCGCTGCCGCCGCCGTCCCAGACGGTCAGGAAGATGCGGTTGGCGCCGGGCGCGCCCTGCCCGGCCTTGTTGACGAACATTTCGCCGGTATTCGGATCCCAGCGATAGACGGTGTCGGTGGCGTTGCTGGCATAGTTGGCGCCGTACATGTGCTGGAGGGCCGCGATGTCCAGCATCATGAGACTTTGCGCATAGCCGAACGTCTCGTTCGTATAGACGCCGGCATCGGGAAGGCCCTGGCCCGGATAGCTCCGGTAGGTCATCACCGAATATTCCATCGAATTGTATTCCGGCGGAATCGCCCCGGCGCCGGTGAAATCGTGGCCGTGTTTGAGGCCGACGGCGTGCCCGATCTCGTGAATATAGGTGTGGAAGGAGATCGCGCCGACAAGCGGATTGTCGAACGAGCCTCCCGTGTTGCGGTACCAAGTGTCGCCGCCGCTGGCGCCCGTGAAGGGGCCGTAGCCGTAGGCGGGGAAGCCCTCCTTCACCGCGTCGGTCATGCCGAAGCGCAAAGTCGCGCCGCCCGCGCCCGCGCCGGTCTGCTCGGTGAAGTTCAGACCCGATACGGCTGCATAGGAAGCCAGGATCTGCCGGACGGCGGCGGCTGCCGCCTGCGTCAGCGGCTCGAAATTGGAATAAGGCTCGCTGCCGCCGCCGTAGCCGTCGCTATAGGCGGCGATCGCCTGCGGGAAGCTGTAGGTCAGGGCCGGGGAGGCCCATTTCGCGGGCTGGAGGAGCCCGTCAATCTTCAGATCGCCCGTCGGGGCGATGGCAGTCGTATCGGGCACCTGGTTTCCCCCCCCAGCGGCCCGAGACAAGAGCCTTCCCAAGCCTAGCGCTATCAGCAGAAACCTTGCCATTCAAGGCGTTCAGTCGCGTCTTTGCGACGATACTGCCACGGCGCGCTCGGCGTGGCGAATCGCCGGCGGCGGCGTTCGACCATTGACTTGCGGCACGGACGCTTTAGAGGGCGCGCTTCGCCTGCGGCGTTCGCGCCGCCGGCAGCCGTCCGAGACAGCTGGCGGGGCTCGCCCCTTAATTTCCGGCCTAGACGGGGAAGAGATTCATTTTCCGCTTCCGCGCGACGCCGGAATGCGGGCCCGCCGACCAGTCGGCCGTGAACCCTCCCCTTCGGACATATGGTGCCTGGGCATTCCCTGCGCGCCGCAAGTGCGTGCGGCGGAATCGTCCGCCGCGGAGTGTGGAGAGAAGCATGGATCGTGCTCAAAAGAGAGAGCAGGTCGCCGAGCTGAAGCAGACGTTCAACGAGACCAGCGTGGTGGTCGTCACGCGCAATCTCGGCCTGACGGTGGCCCAGTCCACCGCCTTGCGGAACCGGATGCGCGACGCCGGCGCCCGTTTCAAAGTGACCAAGAACACGCTCACCCTGATCGCGCTCGAAGGCACCACCTACGCGCCGATCAGCGAGCTGCTGACCGGGCCCACGGCGCTGGCCACTTCGGATGACCCCGTCGCCGCGGCCAAGGCCGTGGTCGACTTCGCCAAGACGACCGACCGGCTCGAGATCGTCGGCGGAGCGATGGGCGACACGGTGCTCGACGCCGGCGGTGTCCGCGCGCTCGCCGAGCTTCCCTCGCTGGACGAGCTGCGCGCTCGGATCGTGGGCCTGATCCAGGCGCCCGCGGCCAAGATCGCACGCACGGTCAACGAGCCGGGAGCCCAGCTCGCCCGCCTCTTCGCGGCCTATGCCGCCAAAGAAGACGCGTAACGAGGCAATGCGTGCCGCCTAGCGGGGACAGTTACCTGTCGCCGAGGCTGCGGCGGAAATTCGAAATGTCATGGGACAGGTAACTGTCCCCTAACCGAAACGGAGAAACGAAATGGCAGACATCAATGCACTGGTCGACCAGCTTTCCGAGCTGACCGTCCTCGAAGCCGCCGACCTCGCCAAGGCGCTCGAAGAGAAATGGGGCGTCTCGGCCGCCGCGGCGGTTGCGGCGGCTCCGGCCGGCGGCGGCGCCGCTGCGGCTCCGGCCGAGGAGGAGAAGACCGAGTTCGACGTCATCCTGGTCAA
>DASVVV010000045.1:0-24895 GCA_036386375.1 Allosphingosinicella sp.
GGCGGAGCGGGAGCGGCTGGCATGAACGCGCCGTTTGCGCTCGCCTCAGGCGCCGTGCGGCTCACCGACCTCGCCGATCGCGGCGATTGCGAGCGCCTCGATCGCTTCGTGATGGAGCATCCGGATTCGGAGGTCTTCCACCGGCCGCAATGGAGTCTGGCCGTCGAACGCGGCTGCGGCCAGCGCAGCCACTATCTTCTGGCCGAGGACAAACGCGGAGAGCTGATCGGCTGCCTGCCGCTGACAGAGATCCGGTCCCTCATTTTCGGCTCGGCCTTGGTGTCGGTCGGCTTCGGCACCGGCGGCGGCATCCTCGCCACCAATGACGCGGCCGCCGCAGCGCTGGCGGAAGCCGCTTGGGCCCTGGCGTCGCGGCTCGGCTGCCGCACGGTCGAGCTTCGCGGCGGCCGGCTTCCCGACGACTGGCCGGTGCAGGAAGGCGTCTATGCGGGCTTCGCCAAGCCGCTGCCACAGGGCGACGAGGCGATCCTCAAGTCGATCAAGCGCCGTCACCGCTCGATCCGCCGCGCCCAGGCGTTCGAGATGGAGACGCGCTGCGGCCGCCGCCCTGAGGATCTCGCGGCCTTGGTCGCGGCCTATGGCGAATCGGTGCGAAATCTCGGTTCGCCGCTCTATCCGCCGGCCTTGTTCGCAGCGATGCTCGAGCTCTTCGGTGAGAATGCCGACATCCTCACCGTCTTTAAGAACGGACGGCCCTATGCCAGCACGCTCAGCTTCTACTTCAAGGATACGGTGATCGCTTATTGGGGCGGCGGCGTGCGCGAGGCGCGCGACTGCTTCGCCAACGAGCTTATGTATTTCGAGATCATGCGCCATGCCTCGCGCCGCGGCTATACGCGCTTCGATTTCGGCCGCTCAAAGGTCGGCAGCGGCCCTTACGCCTTCAAGACCCTTTGGGGCTTCGAGCCGCAGCCGCTGCGCTACGCCGTCCGCGCCGCCGACGGCCAGCCGCCGCGCAACATCAACCCGCTCGATCCCAAATACCGGCTGCAGGTTGCCGCCTGGCAGAAGCTGCCTTTGTGGCTCGCCAATCGGGTCGGGCCGGTGATCGCCCGGGGGCTGGGATGAACGCGGATATCCTCTTCCTGGCCCACCGCACCCCCTATCCGCCCGATCGCGGCGACAAGATCCGGTCCTGGCACCTGCTGAAGCATCTTTCGGGCCTGGCGCGCGTCCACCTCGCCTGCTTCGCCGACGACGAGGCGGATGCCGCGCACCTGGCGAACCTTCGCCAAGCCCTCGGCGGCCGCTTAGGCGAGGCTCACGTCGACGTTCGCCATATCGGCAAAGCCGCGGCCGGGGCCCGCGCGCTCCTCGTCGGCAAGCCGGTCTCGCTCACCTTGTTCCACAGCGCGCGCCTGCGCGACTTCGTCGATCGGGTGCTGGCGAGTGGGCGCGTCGGCACCGTCTTCGCTTTTTCCGGGCAGATGGCGCAATTCGTGGCGCCTGCCGTACGCCAGCGCTTCGTGATGGACCTTTGCGACGTCGATTCCGCCAAGTTCGCACAATATGCCCAGGAAGGCGCCGGGCCGATGCGGTGGGTCCACAGGCGCGAGGCGCTCAGGCTCGCCGCCTTCGAACAGCAAACCGCGGCGCGCGCCGACGCCGTAACCTTCGTCAGCGTAGCGGAAGCGGAGCTTTTTAGGCGCCGCACCGGCCTTGCCAACATCCACGCCGTCTCCAACGGCATCGACCTCGACTATTTCGCTCCGTTTGCCCGGTTCCCTGTGCTTAGCCGGGACGACCGGGGGGAGGGGGCGCTGTTGCTCTTCACCGGGCAGATGGATTATCCGCCCAATGTCGATGCCGTCCGCTGGTTCGCCGCCGAGGTGCTGCCGAAGGTCCCCGGCGCGCGCTTCGTCATTGCCGGGCGCAATCCGGCTGCGGAAGTTTGCGCCCTCGCCGGGCCGCGCGTCGAGGTGACCGGCGCGGTCGCCGACATGCGCGCATGGCTGGCGGGGGCCGATCTGGTGGTGGCGCCGCTTCGCATCGCCCGCGGCATCCAGAACAAGGTGCTGGAGGCGATGGCGATGGAACGGCCGGTCGTCGCCACGCCGGCGGCGTTCGAAGGAATCGAAGCGGAAGCGGCACGCGATCTGGTGGTTGCCGAGGGCGCCGAGGCGATGGCTTCAGCGATCAACCACCTGCTCGCCTCGCCCGAAGCCGCCGCCGAGATCGGCCGCAATGCGCGGGCGAGGATGGAGCGTTGCTATAGCTGGGAGCAGCGGCTGGCGCCGCTCCACGACCTCGTCTTCCCGCACGGCTGCAAAGCGGCGGCATGACGGCGGCAGTCTCTATCTCCGCCGCGGCGCCGAGGCTGACGGCGTGGCAGGCACATCTGGCCGTGCTCGGCCTGGTTTCGGCGGCGATCCTCGCCCTCTTTCACCGCGACGCACTCCACATGGTGTCGATCTGGTGGAACGATGCGACCTTCAACCATTGCCTGATGATCCTGCCGCTGATCGGCTGGCTGATCTGGCAGCGGGTGCCGGAGCTTGCCCAGCTGCGGCCGAGCGGATGGACGCCCGGACTTGCGTTGGTCGCCCTCGGAGCGGCCGCCTGGCTGCTCGGCGAGGCCGGGAGCCTCGCTCTGGCGCGGCATGTCGGCTTCCTCGCCATGTTGCAGGGAGCGGTGATCGCGTGCCTCGGTGCCCGGGTCGCGCGCGCCCTCGCTTTCCCGATCTTCTACGCGCTGTTCATGATCCCGGCGGGACAGGAGCTGGTTGCGCCGATGCAGACGCTAACGGCGTACATGGCAACGGCGCTGCTCGGCCTATCCGGCGTCCCGGCCCATCTCGAGGGCATCTTCATCACCACGCCCGACGGCTATTTCGAGGTGGCGGAGGCCTGTGCGGGGGTGCGCTTCCTGCTTGCCATGCTGGCGCTGGCTGCGCTGATCGCCAATGTTTGCTTCCGCTCCCGGCCTCGTCGCCTCGCCTTCCTCGTCGCAGCGGTCGTGGTGCCCGTGCTCGCCAACGGCATCCGCGCCTGGGGGACGATGTACATCGCCGACATGACGAGCGTCGAGTTCGCGTCGGGCTTCGACCACGTCTTCTACGGCTGGATCTTCTTCGCCATCGTCGTCGCGCTGATCCTCGCAGCGGCCTGGCCGTTCTTCGACCGCGCGCCCGGCGAGCGCTGGTTCGATCCCACCGCGATGCCGATCAGCCGCGAGGCGCCGGTCGTCGCGGTCGCCGTCGCCGCGCTGGCGCTGGCCGCTCTTCCGGTCGCGTGGTCCTCCGCCGTCGCTTCGGCCTCGACCGCCGACCTGCCGGCGCGGATCGCCATGCCCCAGGTCGCCGGCTGGCAGCGCCTCCCGGCAAGTGGCCGCTGGCGCCCACATTTCGAAGGCGCCAGCCTGTTCGAGCTCGCCCGCTATCGCGACGCGCGCGGGAGGGAAATAGAGCTCGCCGTCGCCGTCTTCGCCGACCAGCGCGAGGGCCGCGAATTGCTCGCCTTCGGCCAGGGTGATGCGCAAGGCTGGGCCTGGACTGCGGATGCCTCGCCGCCGCCGGGCGGACAGGCGGGGCGGATCGCCTCGCACGGGGTGTCGCGCGACGTGCTGAGCTTCTATCGTGTCGGCCGCATTCTCACGGGCAGCGGGGTCGAGGTGAAGCTGGAGACGATGAAGACCCGGCTGTTCGGCGGCCCGCGCCGCGCGGTCGCCGTCCTGGTTGCGGCCCAGGCCCCCGCCGCCGGGGCAAGCGCCCGCCCGGCGATCGACGATTTCCTCACTGCGCTCGGCCCTGTCGACGTTTTCGCCGATCGCGTCGCGGGCGCCGGGTAAACGCCATGTGCGGCATCGCCGGCCTCTTCCATCCCGACGTTCCGAAGCCCGTCGATCCGGCCCGCGTCGAGGCTATGGCCGACGCGCTCGCCCATCGCGGCCCCGACGGCAGCGGCGTCTGGACGGCGCCGGGCGTGGGCCTGGGGCACCGACGGCTGTCGATCATCGACCTCAGCGATGCCGCCGCCCAGCCGATGCTGACCCCGGACCGGCGCGTCGCGCTCAGCTTCAACGGCGAGATCTACAATTTCCGCGAGGTCCGCGCCGACCTCGAAGCGAAGGGCCATGCCTTCCGCACCGAAAGCGACAGCGAGGTGATCCTGGCCGCCTGGCGTCAATGGGGACCGGGCTGCCTGTCCCGCTTCAACGGCATGTTCGCGCTCGCCCTTTACGACGCCGATGCCGATGCGCTGTTCCTCGCTCGCGACCGGCTCGGCGTTAAGCCGCTTCTCTATGCCGAGCTGTCCGACGGGGCCCTCGTGTTCGCGTCCGAGCTCAAGGGCCTGCTCGCCCATCCGCGGCTACGGCGGGAGCCGAATGCGCGTGCGGTCGATGACTATCTCGCCTTCGGGTACGTCCCGGACGACACCGCGATGCTCGAAGGCGTGCGCAAGCTTGCCGCCGGTCATTACCTCTTGGTTCGCCGTGGCCGCGCCGTCCCGGATCCAGTGCAATGGTGGGACATCGATTTCTCCAGCCCCTCCGACCGGCCGCTGTCCGTGCTCGAGGAGGAGATGGCCGAGCGGCTGCGCGAGGCGGTCCGCTCGCGGATGGTGGCGGACGTTCCGCTGGGCGCGTTCCTGTCGGGCGGCGTCGACAGCTCGGCGGTCGTCGCCTTCATGGCGGAAGCGAGCCGGAACGCGGTCGAGACCTGCTCGATCGGCTTCGACGAGGCCGACCACGATGAGACGCGCTACGCCGCCATGGTGGCGGAACGCTTCGCCACCCGCCACCGCACCCGCATCGTCGCGGCCGGCGATTTCGCGCTGATCGACACCCTCGCCGCCGCGTTCGACGAGCCCTTCGCCGACGCCTCCGCCCTCGCCACCTACCAGGTGAGCGCGCTGGCCGTTGAGAAGGTCAAGGTCGCTCTTTCCGGCGACGGCGCTGACGAGGCGCTGGCCGGCTATCGGCGCTACCGGATGTTCGTTGCCGAGGAGCGGGTGCGCCGACTGCTCCCGGGGCCCGCCGCCCGGGCCGCGGGCGCCCTGGGGAGCATCTATCCCAAGCTCGACTGGGCGCCGCGCTACCTGCGGGCCAAGACGACGCTCAAGGCGCTGGGGCAAAGCAGCGGCATGGCCTATGCTGAAGCGGTTGGAGTGACGCCGCCGTCAATCCGTTCAAGTCTCTACAGCACTTCCTTCACACGATCACTAAAAGGCTACAGCGCCGAGGAGCGCTACGCGCGTGCCTATCGGGAAGCGCCGGCCGCCGATCCGCTGTCCCGCGTTCAATATGCCGACCTCAAAATCTGGCTTCCGGGCGACATCCTGACGAAGGTCGACCGTACCAGCATGGCGGTGAGCCTGGAGGCGCGCGAGCCGCTGCTCGACCATCGCCTGGTCGAATTCGCCGCCCGGTTGCCGGCGCGGATGCGGCTGCGCGGCGGCACCGGCAAATGGCTGATGAAGCGCGTCCTCGAGGACCGCCTGCCGGCCGAGATCCTGGCGCGGACCAAGATGGGCTTCGTGACGCCGGTCAGCGCCTGGTTCCGCGGGCCGCTGGCGGACGAGGCGGCGGGGATCGCCCATGGCTCGGCGCTCGCCGCCACCGGCTGGTTCGACGCGGCCGCCGTCGCCCGCATCGCGCTCGACCATCGCGGCGGACGCGCCGACCATGGCCGGCTCCTCTGGCAGCTCTTGATGCTCGAAAGGTCACTCCGGCATTTGTTCGGGGCGTCGGCCGCTAGCCCGGCGGATAGCGCGCCTCGACGAAATAGAGCCCGTCGGGCGGCGCGTTGAGGCCGAGCGCGGCGCGGTCGCGCGCGTCGAGGGCGGCCTTGAGGTCGCGGTCGGTCCACTTGCCGCGCCCGACCAGCTGCAGGCAGCCGACCATCGAGCGCACCTGATGGTGGAGGAAGGAGCGGGCGGCCGCCTCGATCTCGATCGCTTCGCCGAACCGGCGCACTGCCAGCAGGTCGAGCGTCTTGACCGGGCTTTCCGCTTGGCAGTGGACCGATCGGAAAGTGGTGAAGTCATGGCGTCCGACCAGCAGCTGGGCCGCGCGGTTCATGACGTCGGCATGGAGCACGACCGGAACCCGCCAGGCGCGTCCCGCATCGAGCGCCAGCGCCGCCCTTCGGTTGACGATGCGATAAAGATAGCGTCGCCCCATGCAGCTGAAGCGCGCATGAAAATCCGCATCGACTTCCCGGGCCGACAACACCGCAATCGGCAGGGGCCTCAGCTTGGCGTTGACGCCGTCGGCCAGGCGGAAAGGGCTGATCGGGCGGGCGATGTCGACATGCGCGGTCATCGCCAGCGCATGCACGCCGGCATCCGTTCGTCCAGCGGCGTGGAGCGTCACCGCTTCATGCGTGATCGCCTGGATCGCCTCCTCGATCGCCTGTTGGACGGAGGGTCCGTGCGCCTGGCGCTGCCAGCCCATGAAGGGCCGGCCGTCATATTCGATCGTGAGCCGAAAACGGGTCACTCGAGCTTCGTGCCCGCCGGGATGAGGAAGCCGCGCAGCAGCTCATCGGTCCGCATCGGCGCGCGGCCCGAGCGCTGCACCAGCGTCGGCACGATCGAGCCTTCGGCGCAGGCGATGGCGAGGCCGTGGTCGAGCACCGTCCCCGGCTCCCCGCTCAGCGCCGAGACTTCGGCGGCGAGCACCTTGATCCGGTCGCCCTCAAGCCCGAACCAGGCGCCGGGCGCGGGATTGAACGCCCGCACCTGCCGTTCGACCTCCTCAGCGGTGCGCGAGAAATCGAGCTTTGCTTCGTGCTTCTCGATCTTCGGCGCATAAGTGACGTCGCGTTCCGGCTGCGGCCGCGGCCCCACCTTGTAGAGGCGGTCGAGCACGTCGACCATCAGCTCCGCGCCCAGCCGGGCCAGCTCCTCGCTCAGCTCGCCCGCCGTCTTGCGGTCGATTTCGGAGGGCAGGACGGCGAGCATCGGCCCGGTGTCGAGCCCGCGCTCCATCCGCATGATGGTGACGCCGGTGCGGCGGTCACCGGCCAGGATAGCGCGCTGGATCGGCGCCGCGCCGCGCCACCGGGGGAGCATCGAGGCATGGACATTGAGGCAGCCGTTGGTCGGCGCGTTAAGGATCGGCTCGGGCAGGATCAGGCCGTAAGCCGCAACGACGGCGACATCGAGGCCCAGCGCGGCGAACCCCTTCTGCTCCCCGTCGTCGCGAAGGCTCGCTGGTGTCCGAACCTCGATCCCCGCGGCCTTGGCCCGCTCGTGGACCGGCGAGGGCTTCAGGCCTTTCCCGCGCCCCGCTGGCCGCGGCGGCTGCGTGTAGACCGCGACGACCTCGTGGCGCGAGGCGATCAGCGCCTCGAGCGTCGGCACGGCGAATTCGGGCGTTCCCATGAAGACGAGGCGCATGCCCCGTCATTGCGGCAGCCAAGCTCCGACGCAATCCACCTTCGCTCGCCGATTGCGTCGCCTCGTCCGCAATGACAGAGGACGGAAATGGCTTCCCAGGAGATCGAGGCGCTCACCCAGGCGCTGGCCCGGCTGCCGGGCTTCGGGCCGCGCTCGGCTCGGCGGGCGGTGCTACACCTGATCAAGAAACGCGAGGCGGCGCTGACGCCGCTGCTCAGGGCACTCCAGAACGTCAGCGAGCGGCTCGCAATCTGCTCGACCTGCGGCAATGTCGATACGCTCGATCCGTGCAGCGTCTGTGCCGATCCGCGGCGCGACACGCGGCTGCTGTGCGTGGTCGAGGAAGTCTCCGACCTATGGGCGCTCGACCGCTCGCGCCTCTTTCCCGGCCGCTTCCACGTGCTCGGCGGCCGACTTTCCGCGCTCGACGGGGTGCGCCCGGAGGATCTCGCCATCGACCGGCTCGTCGCGCGCCTCGCGCGGGGAGGGATCGATGAAGTCGTGCTCGCGATGAACGCGACGCTCGAGGGCCAGACCACCGCCCACTATCTCGCCGAGCGGCTCGAGCGATTCCCGGTCCGGTTGACCCAGCTCGCTCACGGCCTCCCGGTCGGCGGCGAGCTCGACTATCTCGACGAAGGAACCCTGGCCCAGGCGCTGCGGGCCCGCCGCCCCGTCGGCTGATCGAGCCGTCGAGCGCCTGTCACCGGTCTGTATTTATTTGGCTATGGACAGTTGGCACGCCGCGAGTCAGTCTCGCGCGTTCAAAGCAGGACCAGAAGGCGAGTCGCACCGTCTTAGTTGGGGCGTCAGGCGGCTTGTATTTGTCTGGGGGCATGGTCGGTTCTGCTGAACGGGGAAGATCGGGAGCGGCGGTCAGGGGCATTTTCAAAGCTTTATACATCGGAAATGCGGGAATCGACTGCTCCTGATCATCGTAATCGGGAGGAATTCACGTGAGCTGGGACGACATCCTCAAAGGAACGAGCGGCGCCGACATCATGAACGGCGGCAGCGGCGACGATTTTCTTCAGGGCAAGGCCGGCGGCGACACGCTCGACGGCGGCTCCGGGGACGACCTGCTCCACGGCGATTCGGGCGACGATCATCTTCGCGGCGGGGCCGGCAACGATTTCATCGACGGTGGCACCGGTATCGACACGGCTTATTATTCAGGCTCGATCGTCGAATACAGCCATTCGAACGATGGCGAGAATCTTTACATCAACCATACCGGCGGCAGCCGGATCGACGGCAACGACCGGCTTCTCCACGTCGAACGACTCGTCTTCGCCGACGCGGTGATCGACCTCACCCAGAACAACGCTCCCGTCGCGTTCAACGACGTTGCCTCGACCCACGAGGATGTCGGCACCTACAACGGCTCAAGCGTGCTCGCCAACGACTTCGACTGGGAAGGTGACTCGCTGAGCGCCGCCCCGGGCACCACGGCGGGCGTCTACGGCACCCTGGTCATGAATGCGAACGGCACCTACACCTATACGCCGAACGCGGCGGCCCAGTCGCTGGCGCTTGGCCAGACGGCGCAGGACACGTTCAGCTACACTGTCTCCGACGGCAGCCTAAGCGATATTGCAACACTCACTATCACCGTCGCCGGCCGCAACGACGCGCCGGTGGCCAATCCCGACACCGCTTCCACCGGCGAGAATTCGTCGGTCTCGGTCAATGTGCTCGCCAACGACACCGATATCGACAATGGCGCCGTGCTCACCGTCGCCACCGCCTCGGCGCCCGTGGGCCAGGGCAGCGCCTCGGTGGTGGCCAACCAGGTGGTGTTCAATCCCGGCACCGACTTCGACTATCTCGACACGGGCGAGACCGCCAATGTCGTCGTCAGCTACACCATCAGCGACGAGCATGGCGCCACGTCGAGCTCGTCGGTGACAATAACGGTCGACGGCGCCAACGACGCGCCCGTGGCCAATGACGACAATGCCTCCACGAGCGAGGACGCCAGCGTATCCGGAAACGTGCTCGCCAACGACACCGACATCGACGTGGAACCACTGACGGTGACGAACCCTGGCACCTATGTCGGCGCCTATGGGACTCTCACCCTCGCCGCCGACGGCAGCTACACCTACGCACCGAACGCGGCCGCGCAGGGGCTCGACGACAGCGAGTCGGGGCAGGATGTCTTCTCCTACACCGCGTCCGACGGCACCGCCTCCGATACGGCGACGCTCACCGTCACGGTCAACGGCGTCAATGACGCGCCGATGGCGAACGACGACGCCGCCTCCGCGACCGAGGACGGCGGCGCCTCCGGCAACGTGCTCACCAACGACACCGACGTGGACGGCGAAGCGCTCACGGTGGCGAGCGCGGGCACCTATGTCGGCACCTATGGCACCCTGACCGTCGCCGCCGACGGCAGCTACACCTACGCGCCGGGGGCGGGCGCCCAGGCCCTTGATGTCGGCGAGTCGGCGCAGGACGTCTTCACCTACACCGCTTCGGACGGCACGGCCACCGACGCGGCGACGCTCACCGTCACGGTCAGCGGGCTCAACGACGCGCCGGTGGCCAATGACGACAACAACGCCACCGACGAGAACAGTCCGGTCTCCGGCAACGTGCTCGCCAACGACACCGACGTCGACGGCGAGACGCTGACGGTGACGAACGCGGCCACTTTCATCGGCGCCTATGGCACGCTCGTGCTCGCCGCCAACGGCAACTACACCTATACGCCCGGCCCCGCCGCGGGGGCGCTGACCAACGGTCAGGTGGTCAACGAGGTCTTCACATACATCGCCTCGGACGGCACTGCCTCCGACACGGCCACACTTACCGTCACGGTCACCGGCCTCAGCGGCGTTCCGAACGCGAATGACGATACCGCCTCGACGACCGAGAATGCCAACGTCTCAGGCAACGTGCTCACCAACGACACCGACCCTGAAGGCGACGCTCTGACGGTCTCGGACCCGGGGACCTACATTGGCAGCTATGGGACGCTCACGCTCGCCGCGAACGGCAGCTATACCTATGCGCCCAACGCTGCCGCGGACGGGCTGGCCGCCGGCGAGTCGGCGCAGGACGTCTTCACCTACACCGCTACCGACGGCGGCGCATCGGACACGGCGACGCTGACCGTGACCGTCAACGGCACCAACGACGCGCCGACGATCGATGCCGGCGGCACCGACTCGACCGGCAGCGTGTCGGAGCTTGATGACGGCGATCCGGGCGAAGGCACGACCGTCCACACCGACAGCGGCGCGATCGCGTTCGACGACGTCGACGTCAACGACACGCACAGCGCCAGCTTCACGCCACAGGGCGCTTTCTATCTCGGCACGTTCAGCCTCGATCCGGTCGATCAGACGGGCGACAGCGTCACCTGGAATTTCAGCGTGTCAGACGCCGCCCTCGAGGGACTGAGCGATGGCGAGATCCGGATCCAGACCTACTCAGTCGAGGTCGACGACGGCCATGGCGGCACCGCCACCCAGAACGTCACCGTCACCATTACCGGCGCGGGCGTCGGAGTGGGGCCGCAGACGGTGTGGTTCATCGACAATAGTGCCGTGGGCAGCGCCAATCTTGGCACCCAGGACGATCCCTACACGTCCATCGCGGCATTCAACGCGGCGCAGGGCTCGCTCGGCGGTCCGCAGGCCGGGCACACCGTCCATCTGCTCGCGGGCACCGGCACCTATGCCGAGGCCGACGGGATCAACCTGCTCGATGGCCAGATCCTCGTCGGCGACGCCGACGGCCCAGTCCGGCCGACCATCGTCGCCACCGCCGGCGACGGTATCGACGTCGCCGAAAACAACACGATTTCGGGGATCGACATCGGCAGCACCAGCGGGGCCGGCATCGACGATGACGGCGGCACGGTCGGCACGCTCACCGTCAGCGACGTCGGCATCGGCGGTGCCCGCACCGGCCAAATTGTCGACATCGACCATGGCGGCACGCTTAGCGTCGAGCTAAACGAAGCGGGCTCGACTGCATCATCCGGCGGCGCCATCGACCTTGCCGGCGTCGACGGCAGCTTCACCGTCGGCGGCGCTACTTCGATCACGGGCGTGCACAGCGGCGGCGGCGTCGACGTCACCGGCTCCTCGGCAAGTGTGACCTTGAACGCCGGCATCGTCTCGACCGGGGCCAATACGGGGATCAACTTCGTCGGCAATAGTGGGTCGCTGGCGATCGGTGGCGGCCTTGCCGTCGTCACCACCAGCGGCACCGGTCTCAACGCCGCCGGCGGCGGAACGGTCAGCGTCACCGGTGCCGGGAACAGCGTCACCTCGACGACGGGGACGGCCGTCAATATCAGCGGTACGACCATCGGCGCCGCCGGCATCACGCTGGACAGCGTATCGAGCAGCGGGGCTGTCAGCGGCGTGGTTCTCGCCAATACGGGCGCCGGCGGCTTCAGCGTCACCGGCACGGGCACCGCCGGCTCGGGCGGCACCATCGCCGGAAGCACAAATGCCGGCATCAGCCTGACCAACACCGGGCTCGTCAGCCTCACCGACGTCACCGTCTCAGGCGGCGGCGACGACGGCATCCGCGGCAGCGGCGTCAACGGGCTCGAACTGACCCGCGCCACGATCGCGTCCAACGGCAACGCCTTGGGCGAGCGCGGCGTCGACCTAACCGGCCTCACCGGCGTCGCCACCGTCACGGATTCGTCCTTCACCGGCAGCGGGGAGGATAATTTCAGCGTCGTCAATTCGTCCGGCACGCTCGATCTGACCGTGACCGGATCGACCTTCGGCGACCTCGCCAGCCCGCTGGGGTCGACCGCCGATGACGGCCTGATCATCCAGGGCAACGGCACCGCGCTGATTCGGGCCAGCGTGACCGGATCGACCTTCACCAACAATCGCGGCGATCACTTCCAATACGCCACCGATGCGCTGGCGACTTCGACGGCGCACATCACCTTCAACGACAATATACTGACCTCGACCTTCGCCGGCGTGCTCGGCGGAGGCATCACAATCAGCCCCGGCGGCGGCGCGACCCTCTTTTTCGCCGTGGAGGACAATAACATCCAAGGCGCCAACAGCACCGCCATCGCAGCCGTCACTAGTGGCACCACCGCGACCGGGGACGTCCACGGAACGATCACGGGCAACACGATCGGCACGGCCGGGGTCGCGAACTCCGGCTCGGTGACGGGCAATGGCATCAACGTTCAGGCCGCTGGCGCCGGCACGATAACCGTGCTCGTCGACGGCAACGACATCCATGGCTGGGCCAATGCCGGCATCAACAGCCTCGTCACGGGCTCGGGCCGGCTCAACGCCACCATCACCGACAATGTCATCGACACGCCGGGCGGGTTCGCGCTCAATTCGATCCGCATCGTCGCGGGCGCCTCTAGCGTCGACTCCGCGCAGATCTATCTGGAGCTCGGGGGCAACGATGCCAGTACCGCGCTCGCGCAGGACATCTTCGTCCGCACTCGCTTCAACGCCGACATCCTGCTGCCCGGTTATGGCGGAGCTGCGGCCGACGGCGTGGCGGTGGACGCGTTCCTCACCGGCAAGAATCCGCTCGGCGGCGAAGTGATAGTGGCTCCGAACGCGCTTGCGGGCTCGGGCTTCTTCGACACGCCGGGAAGCGCCGCGGTGTTGTTGCCGACCTATCCGGACACGCCGATGATGTAAGGGGGAGGGCGCGCCTGAGCGGCCACCGAGAGCGGGGTTCGCGCGCTTGAAGCAGCCGGCTTTCGGCCCTACATTCCGGCCATGGCCATATTGCCGATCTACGAGACTCCGGATCCTGTGCTCCGGCAGATTTCCTCGCCCGTCGAGGAGGTTAATGACGAGCTCAGGAAGCTCGTCGACGACATGTTCGACACCATGTACGCGGCGCCGGGCATCGGCCTCGCCGCGGTCCAGGTCGGCGTGCCCAAGCGCCTGCTGGTCATCGATCTGCAGGAGCCCGAGGAGGAAGACGGCGAGCCGGTCCGAGACCCGCGCGTCTTCATCAATCCCGAGATCCTCGAAACGTCGGAGACGACCAAGCCTTATCAGGAGGGCTGTCTTTCCGTCCCCGACCAATATGCCGAAGTGCTCCGCCCCGATCGGGTGCGCGCGCGCTGGGTCGACCGCGAGGGCACTGCCCATGAGGAGTGGATCGACGGCCTTCTCGCCATTTGCCTCCAGCACGAGATCGACCATCTGAACGGCATCCTCTTCATCGACCATCTCTCGCGCCTGAAGCGAGACATGATCATGAAGAAGCTGCTCAAGGCCCGCCGCGACCAGGGCGCCCGCCGCGCCGCCTGATCGGCCGGTCGGACCGATCAGATATTCACTACAAACGCACGACTCTCGTCGTCCGACCGCCGGATCGTCATGCCCTCGTACTTGGACGGCGCGAGCAGGTCGGAGGCGCCGGTGATCTCGCCATGCCGGAGGATCAGGCGATCCGATGGGAGTAATCAGGCGACGTGATCAGCATCCGTACTCGGGGGTCAGCGGATCAAATCCGACCGGCGGCTGCCGGCATATATTCGCGGCCTCAACGTGAACCCGGTCGAGCTGACCGTGGCGCGAGGGGGAGAGACCCTGCAACTTAGCGGTAGGGCAATGGCGCGAAGCTGGTGAATGCCGAACGCCACTTGTTTCCCTGCCGCGCCCGCAGCACGGCCCTCGTCCCCGGAAATGGCGCACCCAAGAGGATTCGAACCTCTGACCTCTGCCTTCGGAGGGCAGCGCTCTATCCAGCTGAGCTATGGGTGCCTGGCCGGGGAGATGGCGCTTAGCAAAGGCGGGGCAAGGGAACCAGACCTTAGTCGTGTTCGCAAATTAACCCGCTCCCGCCCGGGAGGGGCTGGTGCGCGCGATGAACGGCGAGTCTGGGTACGACTAGGTAAGCGCCTTCGCGCGGCGCTTGCGGGAGGCGTTCGCCAGCGCCTCCTCCTGGCTGCCCGGCGCGGGGGTCTTCGGCCGGTAGCGGCAGAGGTCGCGGACGACACAGCGCCAGCATTCCGGGCGGCGTGCCTTGCAGACGTAGCGGCCGTGGAGGATCAGCCAGTGATGGGCGTGGCGGCGATAAGGGGGCGGCGTCGCGCGGTCGAGCTTCGTCTCGACGTCGAGCGGGGTGTTGCCGGAAGCGAGGCCGGTGCGGTTGGCGACGCGGAAGACGTGGGTGTCGACGGCGAAGGTCTCCGCCCCGAAGGCGCAGTTCATGACGACGTTGGCGGTCTTGCGACCGACTCCGGGCAGGGCCTCGAGCGCGTCGCGGTCGGGGGGGATCCGGCCGCCGTGGTGGTCGACCAGCGCTTGCGAGAGGGCGATGACGTTTTTCGCCTTGGTATTGAACAGGCCGATCGTCTTAATCCGCTCGCGCAGCTGTTCTTCGCCTAGCTCGAGCATCGCCCGCGGCGTGTTCACCGTCTCGAACAGGTCGCGGGTGGCGAGGTTGACGCTGGCGTCGGTCGCCTGCGCCGACAGCACGACGGCGACGAGAAGCGTGTAGTCATTGATATAAGCGAGCTCGGTCTGCGGCTCCGGAATACGATCCGCCAGGCGCCGGTAGAATTCGGCGATTTCGGCCTTGTTCATCCCAGCCCCAACACGTCCTTCATCGTGTAGCGGCCGGCGGGGCGGGTGCTGAGCCAAAGGGCGGCGCGGACGGCGCCGCGGGCGAAGATCTCGCGGCTTTCGGCGCGGTGGCCGAGCTCGAGCCGCTCGCCCTCGCCGGCGAACAGGACGAGATGGTCGCCCGCCACGGTGCCGCCGCGCAGCGCGGCAAAGCCGATCCGGCCGGAGCCGCGCGGGCCGGTGATGCCGTCGCGGCCGCGCTCGCTCGCTTCGTCGAGGGCGACCCCACGCCCCTCGGCGGCGGCGGCGCCGAGCAGCAACGCGGTTCCGGACGGGGCGTCGGCCTTTTGGCGGTGGTGCATTTCCAGGATCTCGACGTCCCAATCGTCGCCGAGCCGCGCCGCCGCGTCGCGCACCAGGTGAGCGAGCAGGTTGACGCCGAGCGAGGTGTTCGCCGCGTGCAGCACGGCCACCGTGCGCGCGGCGGCATCGAGCGCCCTGTGATGCTCGGGGCCGAGGCCGGTGATGCCGACCAGGATCGGCCTTCCGGCCGCCGCGGCCGCATCGAGGTGGCATTGCAGCGCGTCGGGCGCGGAGAAATCGACCAGCACGTCGCAGGCGCCCGCCAGCGCGCCGGCATCCTCGCCGCGGCCGAGGCGGCCGCCCAGACGGGCGTCGGGGCTGTCGTGCAGAATGGCGGCGATCGCCCGGCCCATCCGGCCCGAGGCTCCAAGGATTCCGATCCTGGTCATGGCTGAAGCGCTCCTCCCGTTCGCTTTCATGGGCGAGGGGGCCCGGCGCCGCAAGCGGGCGAGGCGGCGGAGCGGAACAGTCGCCCGGCCGCAGCGTTAGGGCTCCGCAACGATTTTTTGAGGAGCCTGATCATGGCCGAACGTGAAAAAGAGACGATCGTCACCACCGATGGCGGCGGCGGAGGCGGCGGGACCTTGCTCGCGGTCGTGCTGCTGATCGCGCTGGTCGTGGTGCTGTTCCTCGTGTTCGGCCGCGGCCTGATCGGCGGCGGCACCGAGAAGATCGACGCCGACATCAAGGTCGACACCCCCGCCACCGGCGGCTGATTTTTCGGGTCTCCCCGAGGGCTCCGGCGTTTTGGCCACGCCGGAGCCCTAATTTTGCGATCGGACCGCTCCTAGCCTTGAGAGTTTGAGACCCCGTTCTCGTCAATTGCGGCGGCGCCCTGCGGGCGGTGAGAAGCTGGTGCGGCCCAGCTCGCCGATCCGTCCTTCGCGCTCGCGCCCTTCGACCAGCTCGTAGCCGAGCAAGGCGAACAGCCGGTCGCCGATGAAGATTGGCCGGGCATTGCCGTACCAGTCGACGCAGGAGGCCTGGCAGCCGTCGTCGGAATCGCTGCCGGCGCCGGTCGCGGCCGAGAGCTGCCCCGCTTCGGCGAGCCGCCCGCCGCGGCGAGTTAGGAAGAGCATCGCCGCCGAGGGAATGGCGCCTCGCGGCCCGTCGATCGTCCTGGCGACCGGAAGCCCGAGAATGCCCGAGGCGCCGTCGGCCGAGCCGGGGGCGGGACGGAAGAAAAAAGCGTGACTGCGCGTCTCGCCTTCACGGGCGCCGGCAAGCCGAAACTCGGCGCCGAGCCGCGGCGGGCCGGCCGACAGCTGGACGGCGGTGAAACCGAGCGAGTCGCCGGCGGTGCCGACAAGGATGGCGTCGGGGCCGATGGCGTCGATCCGGTCGATGCCGTGGCCGACGGCAAGCTGCCTCACCTGGCGGCTCGCCAGCGGCACCACCGTTACCGTCCCGGCTTGGCCGTCGCTGCCGCCGGCATAAAGGAGATGGTCGGCAACGAAGCGGTTGTGGAATTCCCAGGCGTTGCCGCCCGGCTTGGGCAGCGCCTGATAGCGGTCGAGCGGCACCTCTCGCGACCCGCTCCCGAAGCTCGCCATCGGGATGCTGAGCAGGGCGACGTCGCCAAAGCTGAGCTCCGGGCGCCACATCGCGTCGCCTTCGCCTTCGGCGCGGACGACGACGTGGAGCGCGTTGCGCTGCGCGTCCGGAAGGAAGGAGAATTGGTCGACCGGAGCGCCCCGCGCCGCCACCGCCGATGGCCGCCCGTCAAACGGGATGCGATAGACGAAGGCATCGGCCCCGCGGTCGCGCTTCCACACGTCGCCGACCCACAGATAAACGGCATTGTTCGAGACGAAGAAGGTGCGCGAGGCATTGCCGAGCACGACGGTGGAATGGCAGTCGAGCACCGGCGCGGCGAGGTCGCAGTCGGTGACGCTGTGGAGGGTGTTGATGTTCGCACCCTCGCCGTGGCGGATGACATAGGGGATATAGACGCTGCCGGCGCTGGCGGTGCGCTTCCACATGCCGCCGTCGCGGCCGGGCTGCCACTGGCGCATCGCCGGAAGTGCGTCGAGCACGTCGCCGTCGCCGAAGCCGAGCTGCAGCGGCGAATAGAGGATGAGGCGGTTGCCGATCAGCCGCGAGGCATAGTTGCGCGACGAATAATAATCGTTCGACCGCAGCTGGTAGGAATCCTCGAAGCTGAGCCGTCCCTGCGGATCGAGCCGGAAGCGGTTTACCTGGCTGCCGCCGCGGCGATAGCTGTAGCCGATGACGACGACCCGATCGCCGGCGATGAGCATCTCGTCATACCAGTCGCCGCTGCCGTCGACCCCGGGCGGGAAGGCATCGATATGCGACACGGGTCGAAGGCCGCCGTTCGCCAGCGACACGCTGAACAGCCGCCCGCGGCGCAGGATGACGAGGATGTCGCCGCGCACCTTGACGATGTCGCCCTCGTCGACACCCTGGATCTGGTTGTTGGTGATGCTGAGCTGCGGCGCGGCCGGGGCGCCCGCGGCCGGCGGCGGCGGGGGCGGGGGAGGCGGCATGGGCATCGCCATGTCGGTCTCGTTCTGCACCGCTTCCATTTCCCGGCGCTGTTCGGCGGCGAGCCGACGCATGAAGTCGCGAAGCTCCCGTTCAGAGGAGAAAGCGGTGAGGCCCGGCTGGTCGGCCGGCTCCTGCGCCGCCGACGGCATCGCCATGAGGGCCGCCTCAACCAGAACCGCAAGGGCCGCCATCCTGCCTATGACCGACATATTCCCTCCGCCGCTTCGGAGTGAAGAGCATCGTCCCGACCGCGATGCGGGTCAACTCGCGTCACTGCCGTGCGAAACGGGTTCGTGCCGAGACCCCTGACCGATCCTCTCGAAATTCCGCAGGCGGAACGAAGAGCGGCACTGGCGGTTGCCTCCGCGGGAGGTTTCTCATGGCCGAGCGCGCAGATCCCGAAGCGACACCGCGGATCGACGAGCATCCGGGCCAAGGGGCGGTCCGCGGCACGCAGCGGATGGAAATCTTCGCCGACGCGGTGTTTGCGATCGCCTTCACTCTGCCGGTTCTCGAACTCAAGGTGCCGGAGCCGGGGCCGGGCTTCGGCCAGGCGCTTCTCGATCTGTGGCCCTTCTACTTCGCTTATCTCCTGTCGGCGCTCATCATCGGCCTGTACTGGGTGCACCATCACTTTTCCGGAGCAATCTACCGGACCACGGGGCACCATTTCCTGCTCGCCACCGTCCTTTTCCTTGCCTCGGTGGGCTTCATCGCTTTTCCCGCGCGCGCGCTTGCAGAGCGCATTGTCGAGCCCGAAGCGCGCGGAGCGGCCGCCATTTTCTATGTCTGCGGCCTCGCGGTCGTGGCGGCTACCTGGCTGTTCAAGTGGAAGACCGGCTGCCTCACCGGCGACGTCGACGACCGTCTCGACCCGTCCTACGTGAAGCGGCTCAGCCGCAAATATGAGCTGACGACCGCGCTGAGCGTTGTCGCGGTCGGCCTCGTCTTCGTCAACTGGGTGGCAGGCCTCACGCTCGCCATGGCCACGATCCTTTTCCTGCTTCGCGCTCCGGAGACCCCCGCCTACACCGGCGCAGCCCCCGAGGCGGAAGGGCAGAGCTGAAGCCGGCCGTCAGCGGGAGCGTGCGTCTGCCGGTCGGCGCCTTCGAGGCCCGGATCGCCTGAGGGCGGCTCGCCACCTCTTCGCGCGCCCCGCCCGCGTCGCTACAGGCGCCCGCATGCGGGATCTGCGCAACATCGTCGTCCTGACCGGCGCCGGCATTTCGGCCGAGAGCGGCCTTGCCACCTTCCGCGGGCGCGACGGCCTTTGGGAGGGGCATCGCGTCGAGGACGTGGCCACGCCGCAGGCGTACGCCCGCGATCCGGTGCTCGTTCAAGCCTTTTACGACGCCCGCCGGGCGCGGCTGAAGGAGGTGGAGCCCAATGCGGCCCATGCTGCTCTGGCCCGGCTCGATTCCGAGTGGCCCGGCGAGCTGCTGATCGTCACCCAGAATGTCGACGACCTGCACGAACGCGCAGGTGCAAAGCGTGTGCTGCACATGCACGGCGAGCTGAAGTCGGCCTGGTGCCTGGGCTGCGGCGGACGGAGCCGCTGGGACCAGGATCTAGGGAACCATCCCGCCTGCCCGGCCTGCGGCGAGCGCGGCCGGCTGCGGCCCGACATCGTCTGGTTCGGGGAAATGCCCTATGAGATGGAGCGGATCGAACGGGCGCTGATGGACGCCGAGCTTTTCGTCTCGGTCGGCACCTCGGGGGCGGTATATCCGGCCGCCGGCTTCGTCCAGACGGCCCGCTATTGCGGCGCGCAGACGCTGGAGATCAACCTCGAGCCCGGCCTCGGCAGCTACCATTTCCACGAAAGCCGCACCGGCCCCGCCGGCGAGCTGGTGCCGCAATGGGTGGAAGAAGTGCTCGGCTAAGGGCGGGGTAGGGCCGGAGCTTCGGCGCTCCGGCCCGTTCCCGACGCGGGCTCGGTCAGACAGAAGCGACTTCGGCCACGTCGACCTTGAGGCCAGGGCCCATGCTCGAGCTGATCGCGACCTTCTTGACATATTTGCCCTTTGCCCCGGTCGGCTTGGCGCGGACGATCGCGTCGACGAAGGCGTCGAAGTTGCGGCGCAGGTCTTCGTTCGAGAAGCTCGCTTTGCCGATGCCGCTATGGATGATGCCGGCTTTCTCGACGCGGAACTCGACCTGCCCGCCCTTGGCGGCCTTGACTGCTTCGGTGACGTTCGGAGTGACGGTCCCGAGCTTCGGGTTCGGCATCAGCCCCTTGGGGCCGAGCACCTTGCCGAGGCGCCCGACGATGCCCATCATGTCGGGCGTGGCGATGACGCGGTCGAAGTCGATCGTGCCCCCCTGAATCGTCTCCATCAGGTCCTCGGCTCCGACGACGTCAGCGCCGGCCGTCTTCGCCTCCTCGGCCTTGTCCCCGCGCGCGAACACGGCGACTCGGACGGTCTTGCCCGTGCCGGCGGGGAGAGTCACGACGCCCCGGACCATTTGGTCCGCATGGCGGGGGTCGACGCCGAGATTGAGCGCGACCTCGACCGTCTCGTCGAACTTGGCGGTGGCATTGGACTTGATCGTCTCGATCGCCTCGTCCACCGCGTAGAGCCGCGTCGTGTCGACGGTCTCGGCGAGCTTCTTCTGCTTCTTCGTCAGCTTCGCCATCGCTCTAGCTCCCCGTCACTTCGAGGCCCATCGCGCGGGCCGAGCCTTCGATGATCCGCGCCGCCGCCTCGATGTCGTTGGCGTTCAAATCCTTCATCTTGACCTCGGCAATCTCGCGCAGCTGCGCGCGGGTCACCCGCCCGGCGCTCTGCTTGCCCGGCTCCTTGGCTCCCGATGTGATCTTCGCCGCCTTCTTTAAAAGGAAGGTCGCCGGCGGCGTCTTCGTCTCGAACGCGAAGGAACGGTCGGCGAAGACGGTGATGATGGTGGGGATCGGCATCCCCTTTTCCAAATCGGTGGTGGCGGCGTTGAACGCCTTGCAGAATTCCATGATGTTGACGCCGCGCTGGCCCAGAGCAGGGCCGATCGGAGGGCTGGGATTGGCGGCGCCCGCGGGCACCTGGAGCTTGATATAGCCCGTAATCTTCTTCGCCATGTCTCTCTCACTCTGTTAGCGGCCCGCCGCCGCATGAAGCTTTGGTGGGCCGGTTCAAGCTTAGCGGTCCAGACGGCAGGGCCGAGCCCTTGCCTCCCGCATTTCCACTGCTGTTGCCTTGGAAGCGCGCGCCCTTAGCGAAAAGGGGAGGAAAGCGCAATTCCCGCCGAGCGGATGCTGAACGGCCGGCAGGTCGCGCGGGGCGAAGTCGCGGACGAGGAATCCGGCCGGGAATGAGCGGGTAAGCTAGTCGCGGGCGCCGTGCCAGGAGGCGTCGTCGACGGTGACGTGGAGGCTGTGCGGGCTTTGGGCGAGGTCGAGCAGGAAAACCTCGTCGCCGTCAGCATTCTGGATCGTGTCCATCGCCCGGGTGAGGTTCGCCTCGAACGCCGGCAGGCGGGAATAATCGGCGGCGACTCGGACGCGGTTCGGGCCGATCCGGGTGACGGTGATGCGGACCCCCGAGCGCGACGACCCGCGGGCATCGGAGACGACGTCGCCGGCATAGGCGCCTTCGGCCATGTGGGCGAGGTCGGTGGGCGCGCGCGCGGCTTCCGGCGCGGCGGCGGCTCCCGATGCGGCGAAGGCGGCTGTCGTGGCGCCCGCCAGGCAGGCGGCGAGGAGGCGCTTCGGAATAGGTGCGGCGAGCTTCATCGTAAGATCTCCCAGGCGGCGCGATGTTTAGGACGGCGCGACGCGGCCGTCCACCGGCGGTGTCCGAGGGGGCGGCCGGTGCCGGCCGAGACCCGCGGGGCAGGCGTGGCCGCTTGCCGGGCTAAAGGCACCTGACTGTCGGCGTTCAGGGAAGGCTCACGCCCCGGACCGCAGGCCGGCCGGCATGTCGAGCTGCCTTGCTCCTTTCGCCGCGGCGATCGCGCTCGCCTCGTGCGCCGAGGGCCGGGGCCCCGAGCCGGAGCGCGCGCCGCACGTCACGCCAACCGCGCGGGCCGGCGCGACGCCTCCCGCAGCGATTGCGGACTCGGCGGCGGTGCCCGACGGGGCCGCTATCGCCGGCGAGTGGGACGTGGTCAGCTTCGAAGGCTATCGGCCGCGCCGCCTGTCGGGCACGATAAGGGCGACCCGCGCGGATTTCGGCGAGGCCGGCGTCGCGCTTCGGCTCGAATGCAATTATTCCGGCCGGGCCGGGACGGTCCGCGACGGCCGGTTCGTCGCCTCCCCCGCCAACGACCGCATGCAGACCGCGATGAGCTGCGGCGACGAGGCCAATGAACGCGAGCGGCGCTATTTCACATTCTTCGAGAGCGGTCCGACGGTCGAGCGCCTCGGGCCTGGGCGCCTTCGCCTCCGCCAGGGCGATGTCGAGCTGGTCCTCGCCCGGCCGGACGTCCGCCGCCTCGACTTCGTTCCGGCGGCCGGCGAGCTGCAGGGGCGCTGGCGGCTGCTCGAGCTGACCCGATACCTGCCCGCCGGCGGCCATTCGGGCATCGGCCTGTCCGAGGTGCCGGGCCGGATCGTGATCTCGGGCGACCGGCTGTTCTACAGCCGGTGCGCGCAATATGGGATCGAGTTCCGGCTCGGGACGGACGGCCGGCTCGAAAAGAGGAGCGGGACCGCGCCGCCCGTCGCGGCGGCCGGCTGCGGCGAGCTCGACGAACCCGCGCCGGGGCCGGAGCTCCCGTCGCAATGGGACGCCCTTCGCCTGCTCCATGCCGGGCCGGCGGTGGAAAGATCGGGCGACGACTCGCTGCTCGTCTCGACCGGGGAGCTCGGCCTGCTGATCAGGCGGGCGCCGTGCGAAGGCGTCGAACAGAGCGGCGACCACAGCCGTTCGCGCATCGTCGACTGCGCGTCACCGGAGTGACCGGTACCCACGTCTGCGCTCTGTTCGGCTGGTGACCCCTACGGGACTCGAACCCGTGTTTTCGCCGTGAGAGCAGAGGTCGCCGGGGTTCTGCGGATGCGGGCGGACGCCCACGGATGGCAGTTTTTCGCCATTTTTTGAGCTTGCGGTCCTTCTTCGTCCACCCCAATCCTGCTACGGTTTTGCAACGAATTTATGGCGAGTTTGAAAGGGCGCTCATGGCCAGGACCCTCCGTCATGCCAAAATCGACAGCCGCACCGCACGCGCGCAGCTGCCGGTGCGCAGCAATCCCTACTGGCATTCGCTCGCCCGGGGGAGGGCGCTCGGATACCGGAAGGGCGCGAAGGGTGGCACCTGGGTGGCCAAGTATCGCTCCGGCGACGGAGCCCGGGCCCAGACCTTGCTGGGGTCAGCAGACGATGCGCTCGACGCCGGCACATCGGCCGTCCTGACGTTTGCCGAAGCGCAGGCGGCTGCCCGCGAATGGTTCGCGCAGCTTGACCGGAATTCGGGGCGGCGACCTGAGCCGTACACGGTTGGGCAGGCGCTCAACGATTACCTGCAGAACTTCACCGGGAAGTCGCTGGAGGCGACGCGCTACACGATCGAACGGCATCTCCGTCCGGAGTTCGGCGCCATGCAGGTCAGCGAGCTCACGACCGAGCGGCTGACCGCCTTCGTGAACAGGATCGCCAGCACTCCGTCGGTGTACCGTGCGAACAAAAAAGGGGTCAGGAAGAATCGTCCCATCGGACCCGACTCCGCGCGCATTCAGAAGTCGAATGCGAACCGGGTATTCACCCCGCTTCGAGCCGCTCTCAACAGGGCCTTCTTGATGGGGAAGGTGAACGATGACACTCCCTGGAGACGGGTGAAGCCGTTCGCGAAGGTGGACTCCCCCAGAATCCGTTACTTCACGACGGCCGAAATTTCGCGGCTGCTCGAGGCTGCGCCCGAGTGGTTCAAGCCCCTGATCCAGGCTGCGCTGCTGACGGGAGCCCGCTGGTCCGAGTTGTTTCGGATGCGCGTGCGAGACGTCGACCTATCGGCCGGAGTCGTGCTGTTCCCAGAGACGAAGAGCGGCAAACCTCGCCACGTCTATCTCACCGACGAGGGCGTCGAGTTGTTCCGCCACCTCAGCGGCCGCTGAGCCTGCGACCAACTCATGTTTCTCAACCAACACGGGCGTGCGCTCGGCACCTCCCATCAAATCCGGCCTATGGCGCAGACCTGCCGCGCTGCCGGCGTGGCGCAAGCGGGCTTCCACATCCTTCGCCACACCTATGGCTCAAAGTTGGCAATGGCGGGCGTACCGATAGCGGTCATTGCTGAGGCCCTTGGGCACGCGGACGAGCGGATCACGCGCAAGCACTACGCGCATCTCGCGCCTTCCTACGTCCGGGACGCGGTGCGCAGCGGCCTTGGCAGCCTTGGCATCGTTGCGATGGGCCGAGGGCTTCGTCTGGTGCAGGGCTGAACGAAGGAAAGCCGAGGGCAAATTTCGGCTCCGGCCCGGGATTCTGAAAGCAGTACGGCCGGTTCCTCCGCGCGACAGCGACGGAGCACGCAAGGTAGAAGCGGTAGCAGCCGCGCCGATCGGCGTCGTGCCAGCGTCTCCCTTCTTTACCCGTGTGCCCTCCAGAAGCCGACCAGCCGGCGGGTGTCAGCCAAGATCGGCTCTGCTAACTCAAGAGCACGTTCCGCGCCGCGGAGAAGGACGCGGTCTGTTTCGGCCGGATCCTTTAGTCGACGGTTGAGGCGGTCGCTCAGGGGACCGATCACCGAAACTGTTAGATCAGCCAGTTCAGGTTTGAAAGCCCCGAACCCCTTACCGCAAAACTGACGCAATACCTCCGCCTTGCTGAGTCCTGAGAGTGCTCCATAAATGCTGACTAGGTTGTCGGCCTCCGGCCGACCGATTAGCTCTTCCACGGTTTCCGGGAGAGGTTCTGCGTCCGTTTTCGCCTTGCGAATTTTTATAGCAATAACATCTTCCGGGTCTGTCAAGTTGATTCTCGACTGATCTGACGGGTCTGATTTGGACATTTTTGCTCGACCGTCCCTCAGCGACATCACGCGCGCTCCGGGGCCCTGCGTCACAGCTTCCGGCAAGGGGAAGTAGCCCGGCGCCTTGAAATCGTGGTTAAACTTTGCTGCGATGTCGCGCGCAAGCTCTAAATGCTGCCTCTGATCATCGCCGACAGGCACATGAGTACCCTTAT
>DASVVV010000046.1:0-16148 GCA_036386375.1 Allosphingosinicella sp.
CTCGTCTTCGCGCTGTCGAAGCGGCGGCGCGAGGAAGGCGGCTTTCCCGGCTGGCACCGGATATCGCGCGAGCTCGAGGACGGGCCGATCAGGAAGCGCGTCGGCATTGCGGTGGAGGGCCGCCAGCCGGTGCGCGAGGGCGCGGCGGTGGTCGACGCCGAGGGCAGCGAGGTGGGCACGGTCACCAGCGGCGGCTTCTCGCCGACCCTCGAGGCGCCGATCGCCATGGCCTATGTCCCGCTCGCTCTGGCCGCCGAAGGCTCGACCCTCTCGCTCGTGCAGCGCGGCAAGGTCTTTTCCGGGCGGGTCGCGCAGCTGCCGTTCGTCCCGCACCGCTATCACCGCAAGGGAGCGCCCAAATGAGCGTCTATTACACCAAGGAGCATGAGTGGGTCCGGGTCGAGGGCGACACGGCCACCGTCGGCATCACCGATTTCGCGCAGGGGCAGCTCGGCGACGTCGTCTTCGTCGAAGTGCCAGAGGCGGGGCGCAAGGTGAGCAAGGGCGACGAGGCCGCGGTGGTCGAATCGGTGAAAGCGGCGTCCGACGTCTACGCGCCGGTCGGCGGCGAGGTGGTCGAGGGCAATCAGGCGCTGGTCGACGAGCCCTCGCTGGTCAACAGCGACCCGGAAGGGGAGGGCTGGTTCTTCCGGCTGCGCCTGGCGGACACCCATGAAATCGACGACCTGATGGATGCCGATCAGTATCGAGAATTTTGCGAGAGCCAGTGAGAATCGCGTTTAAGCAGATTAAGCTGGCCGCCCCCGCCGGAGCCTCGGCGGGACTTGGGGGTTGCTTCCTCAGCAACGCTGTTGAGGAGCCGCTGCTATGGTGAACGCCGCATCGCGCTGGTCGCCCGTCGATTTCGCGCAGAACGGCCGGTTCGTGCCCGAACTGGGCGTGCCGGCGCTGCAGCTGCTCGATCCGCAGCCCGGCGAGCTGATCCTGGACGTCGGCTGCGGCGACGGCGCTCTGACCGCCCGGATCGTCGAGGCCGGCGCTCGGGTCATCGGCCTCGATTCCTCCCCGGAAATGGTCGAGGCGGCGCGAGCGCGCGGCATCGATGCTTTCCTCGCCGATGCCGAGACGCTCGACCTTGCCGGCCAGGCGCAGCGCTTCGGGCAATTCGATGCGGTCTTCTCCAATGCGGCGCTACACTGGATGCTCGACGCCGATGCCGTCGCCTCGGGCATCTTCGCGGTGCTCAAGGACGGCGGCCGCTTCGCCGGCGAGATGGGCGCGGCCGGCAATCTCGCCGTCCTGCGGGGCGCGCTGCGCGACGAACTGACGGCGCGCGGCTATTCGCTGCCCGAGCAGGACCCGCAATGGTATCCGGCGGTGGAGGAGTTCACGCGCCTTTACTGCCTTGCCGGCTTCGCCGAGGTGCGGGCGCAGCGGATCGAGCGGCCGACCGATCTGCCGGGCGGCATCGCAACCTGGGTGAAGACCTTCCGCTCCGGGTTCCTCGACGTCGCGATGGTGCCGGAATGGGCGCGGGACGAGGTCGCCGTCGCCGTCGAGACGCGCGCGGCCGGCGCGCTGCGCAAGGCCGACGGGAGCTGGTTCGCGGATTATGTCCGGCTGCGCTTTTCGATGAGGAAGCCTGGGTGACGGAGAGATTCCCCTGCCCTTGATGGGGAGGGGCAGGGAGGGGTGGGACCAAGTTTGCGTCATCCCCGCGAAAGCGGGGATCCAGACGATGGCTATGCCCCGCGACGAGTCTGAGCTGGATTCCCGCTCGCGCGGGAATGACGGGAGTTAGCGAATGCGTTACTTGCCTTTGACGGATGCCGGGCGGCGGCAGATGCTGGGCGTCGTCGGCGCGTCCGCGATCGACGATCTGTTTACCGACGTGCCGGAGGCGGCGCGGCTGACCGGCGGCATCGAGGGACTGCCCGACCACGCGACCGAGCTGTCGGTCGAGCGGCAGCTGGGCGCGATGGCGCGCAAGAATCTGGTGGCCGGCGAGGTTCCCTTCTTCCTCGGCGCGGGCGCCTATCGGCACCATATCCCGGCCAGCGTCGATCATCTCATCCAGCGCGGCGAGTTCCTGACCAGCTACACGCCCTACCAGCCCGAAATCGCGCAGGGCACGCTGCAGATGCTGTTCGAGTTCCAGACGCAGGTCGCCCGCCTCTACGGCTGCGACGTCGCCAACGCGTCCATGTATGACGGCTCGACCGCCTGCTGGGAGGCGATCAGCATGGCGCGGCGGATCAGCCGGCGCGGGAAGGCGATCCTCTCCTCGGGGCTTCATCCGCATTACGTGTCGGTGGCGAAGACGATGGCTCGCTTCACCGGCGACGTCCTCGAATGCGAGCCGCCGCGGCTCGAAGGCGAGACCGATATCGCGCGCCTGCTCGACCGGATCGACGGCGACACCAGCTGCGTCGTCTTCCAATATCCGGACATTCTCGGCCGCGTGGCCGACATGTCGGAGCTGGGCGCGCGGGCGCACGAGAAAGGCGCGCTGCTGATCGGCGTGGTGACCGAGCCCGTGGCGCTGGGCAAGATCAGGAGCCCCGGCGAGATGGGGGCCGACATCGTGGTCGGCGAGGGCCAGTCGCTCGGCGTCGGCCTCCAGTTCGGCGGACCCTATGTCGGCCTGTTCGCCTGCGCCGACAAATATGTCCGGCAGATGCCCGGGCGCCTCGCCGGGATGACTCAGGATGCGGAAGGCAAGCGCGGCTTCGTGCTGACGCTCTCGACCCGCGAGCAGCATATAAGGCGCGAAAAAGCGACGTCGAACATCTGCACCAGTTCGGTCCTGTGCGCGCTCGCTTTCACTATCCACCTCACCCTGCTGGGCGAGAAGGGGTTGCGACAGCTCGCCGAATTGAATTTCGACCGCGCCCTCTACGCGGCCGGGCAGATGTCCCGCCTGTGGCCCAAGGCGCAGCTGGTCAACCGCACCATGTTCAACGAATTCACCCTGGTGCTCGACCGCGAAGCGCGGCCTGTGGTGCGCGATCTGGCGGCGCGCGGCATCCTCGGCGGCGTCTCGCTCGGACGCCTCTATCCGGGCGATGAATCGCTGGAGCGGGGGCTGGTGGTCGCCGTCACCGAGACGGCGACGAAGGCGGATATCGATACATTCGCAGGGACGCTCGAGGAGCTGCTGGCATGACGATCAACGAAAGCGGCTGGCGCCCGGAATCGCCGCAGCCGGAGCGCCGCGCGACATCGGGGACCTACAGCGGCAACAAGGCGCTGATGCTGGAAGAGCCGCTCAGCTTCGAGATCGGCGCGTTCGACCGCACCGGGGTCGATGTCGAGCCCGCCGACATGGGCCCGGAAGTAGCGACCGCCTCGAAGATGGAAGGGCCGGTCGACGGCGTCTATCATGCGGTACGCGACCTCGAGCGCCGCCGCTCGATCGGCCTTCCCGGGCTCTCCGAGCCGGAGTCGGTGCGCCATTATACGCGGCTCAGCCGCCAGAATTATGCCATCGACCTCGGGCTGTTCCCGCTGGGATCGTGCACGATGAAGCATAATCCGCGCCTCAACGAGAAAGTGGCGCGGATCCCGGGCTTCGCGGACATCCACCCGCTCCAGCCGGTCGACACGGTGCAGGGCGCGCTGGAGCTGATCCATGCGCTCGGCGAATGGCTGATCGGGCTGACCGGCATGCATTCGGTGGCGATGAGCCCGAAGGCCGGCGCCCACGGCGAGCTTTGCGGCCTGCTTGCCATCCGTTCCGCGCTCGAGGCGCGCGGCGACAAGCGCGAAGTCGTGCTGGTTCCGGAAAGCGCGCACGGCACCAATCCGGCGACGGCCGCCTTCGCCGGCTATCGCGTCGAGGGTATTCCGGCCAATGCGCGTGGGCGCGTCGACCTCGAGGCCCTGAAGGCGCGGCTGCGCGACGACGTCGCCGCGCTGATGATCACCAATCCGAACACCTGCGGGCTTTTCGAGCCGGACATGATCGCGATTTCCGAAGCGGTCCACGCCGCGGGCGCCTTGGTCTATTGCGACGGCGCCAACTTCAACGCCATCGTCGGCAAAGTCCGCCCCGGCGACCTCGGCATCGACGCGATGCACATCAACCTCCACAAGACCTTCTCGACGCCCCATGGCGGCGGGGGTCCGGGCTCCGGGCCGGTGGTCTTCTCCGAGGCGCTGACGCCGTTCGCCCCGCTTCCGTTCGTCGAGAAGAGGGGCGATCAATATGAGCTGGTCGAGGAGGAGACTTCCGGCGACCATCACGGGTCCAGCTTCGGCCGCATGGTCGCCTTTCACGGGCAGATGGGGATGTTCACCCGCGCCCTTTCCTACATCCTCAGCCACGGCGCCGACGGCCTCAAGCAGGTCGCCGAGGATGCGGTGCTCAACGCCAATTACATCCTGAGGCGACTGGAGGACGTGCTCGAGGCGCCGTTCGGCAAGAGCGGCCCGTGCATGCACGAGGCGCTGTTCAGCGACCGCGGGTTCGCCCAGGGGCTGAGCACGCTCGATCTCGCCAAGGCGCTGATCGACGAGGGCTACCACCCGATGACCATGTATTTCCCTCTGGTCGTCCACGGCGCGATGCTGGTCGAGCCGACCGAGACCGAATCGAAGGCCTCGCTCGACGACTTCATCGGCGCGCTGCGCTCGGTCGCGGAGCGCGCCAGGGCCGGCGACCAGAGCCTCAAGGCCGCTCCGATCCACGCCCCCCGCCGCCGCCTCGACGAGACGCTGGCGGCAAGGAAGCCGGTGCTCGTCTACAAGGAGCCGGATGCGGCCGAGGCGGCGGAGTGAGCTAAGCCTGGCGCCGTTCGACCGGGACGTAGTCGCGCTGGACCGGGCCGGTGTAGAGCTGGCGGGGGCGGCCGATCTTCTGTTCGGGGTCGGAGATCATCTCGTTCCATTGGGCGACCCAGCCGACGGTGCGGGCGAGCGCGAAGAGGGCGGTGAACATGTCGGTCGGGAAGCCGATGGCGGAGAGGATCACGCCCGAATAGAAATCGACGTTCGGGTAGAGCTTCTTCTCGATGAAATATTCGTCCTTGAGCGCGATCTGCTCGAGCTCGCGGGCGGTGTCGAGCACCGGATCGGAGATGCCGAGCTCGTTCAGCACCTCCTCGGCGGTGCGCTGCATCACCTTCGCGCGCGGATCGTAATTCTTGTAGACGCGGTGTCCGAAGCCCATCAGGCGGAACGGGTCGTTCTTGTCCTTGGCGCGGGCGATATATTCCGGGATCCGCTCCGGCCGTCCGATCTCGCGCAGCATGTTGAGCGCGGCTTCGTTGGCGCCGCCATGGGCCGGCCCCCACAAGCAGGCGATGCCGGCCGCGATGCAGGCGAACGGGTTGGCGCCCGACGATCCCGCCAGCCGCACCGTCGAGGTCGAGGCGTTCTGCTCATGGTCGGCATGGAGGATGAAGATGCGCCGCATCGCATTTTCGATGATCGGATTGACCTCATAGGGCTCGGCCGGGACGCCGAAGGTCATCCTGAGGAAGTTGCCGGTGTAGGACAGGCTGTTCTGAGGGTACATGAACGGCTGGCCGATCGAATATTTGAAAGCCATGGCGGCGATGGTCGGCATCTTGGCGATCAGCCGGTGCGAGGCGATCATCCGCTGCTTGGGATCGGTGATGTCGGTCGAATCGTGGTAGAAGGCCGAGAGCGCGCCGACGACGCCGCACATGATCGCCATCGGATGGGCGTCGCGGCGGAAGCCGCGGTAGAAAGTCGCCAGCTGCTCGTGCAGCATCGTGTGGCGCGAGATGGTGTAGGTGAATTTCTCGAGCTCGCCCTTCTTCGGCAAATCGCCGTAGAGGAGGAGGTAGGCGACTTCCATGAAGGTCGAATGCTCGGCGAGCTGGTCGATCGGATAGCCGCGGTGGAGCAGGATGCCGTTGTCGCCGTCGATATAGGTGATTTGCGACTGGCAGCTGGCGGTCGAGGTGAAGCCGGGATCGTAGGTGAACGTGCCGGTCTGGGCGTAAAGCTTGCGCACGTCGATGACCTCGGGTCCGACCGAGCCGGAAATGACGTCGTAATCGTAGCTCTTGTCGCCGATCGTGAGGCTGGCCTTATCCGCCATCTGCGTCTTCCTTCCCCATCATCTGGTCCGCGATCCGGCCGAGGCTTTCCTCGCGGCCGAGCAGCGCCAGCACGTCGAAAATGCCGGGCGATGTCGCGCGCCCGGTGAGCGCCGCCCGAAGCGGCTGCGCCACCTGGCCCAACTTCACGCCCTGCCTCTCAGACACCTCCCGCACGGCCCGCTCCGTCGCCTCGGCACTCCACTCCGCGAGGTCCGTAAGGACGGCGTGGACGAGGGCGAGCGTTTCCCGCGCCCCGCCCTGTAGCAGCGCGGCGGCCTTGTCGTCCATCGGGAGCGGGCGCGGCTGGAACAGAAACAGAGCTCCGTCGGTCAAGTCGTTGAGATTGTTGGCGCGGGGCGTCAGATGCGGCATCGCCTGGGCGAGCCGGTCGATGTCGTTGGCCTCGAGGCGGCGGCCGAGCCGGGCTTCGACGCGATGGTCGATCAGGGTCGCGAGGCGGTGCGGGTCGGCGGCGCGAAGGTAATAAGCGTTGAGATTTTCCAGCTTCTTCATGTCGAAGCGCGAGGGGGAGCGGCCGACATGGTCGAGGCCGAACCAGCGCACGGCATCGTTCTTGGCGATGATCTCCTCGTCACCATGGCCCCAGCCCAGCCGCAGCAGATAGTTGAACAAGGCTTCGGGGAGGATGCCGAGCTCGTCGCGATAGGTCTCGACGCCGAGCGCCCCGTGGCGCTTGGAAAGCTTCGCCCCGTCGGGGCCGTGGATCAGCGGGACGTGGCCGTAGACCGGCTCCGGCCAGCCCATGCCGCGGATGATCGCCAGCTGGCGGAAGGCGTTGTTCAAATGGTCGTCGCCGCGGATGACGTGAGTGACGCCCATGTCGTGGTCGTCGACGACGACCGCGAGCATATAGGTAGGGCTGCCGTCGGAGCGAAGCAGGATGAAATCGTCCAGCTCCTCGTTGGCGACCCGCACTTCGCCCTGGACCTGGTCGGCGATGACCGTCTCGCCTTCGCGCGGCGCCTTGAGGCGGACGACATAGGGGCCTTCGCCTTCCTCGCCGCCGCAGTCGCGCCAGCGGCTGACGATGCGGAAGGGCTTCTTCTCCCGCTGCGCCCCCTCGCGCGCGGCCGCGAGCTCTTCCTGGCTCATCCAGCATTTATAAGCATGGCCGCACTCCAGCAGCTGCTGCGCCACCTCGGCATGGCGGGCGGCGAAACGAGACTGGAAATAGGCCTCGCCGTCCCAATCGAGCCCCAGCCATTTCATCCCCTCGAGGATGGCGTCGATCGCCGCCTGGGTGGAGCGGGCCTTGTCGGTGTCCTCGATCCTCAGCAGGAACCGGCCGCCGTGGTGGCGCGCATAGAGCCAGTTGAAGAGCGCCGTGCGGGCGCCGCCGATATGAAGGAAGCCGGTCGGCGAGGGCGCAAAGCGCGTGACGACGGCTGCTGGCTCTGGGCTTGCGCTCAAGCGCCGATTCTCCAAGGATGCGGCCGATGGCGACCCGTGACGCCAGCGCCCCTAGCATAGCGGAAGCGCCGCCACCAAGGCCGCGCGCTCACTCGCTGGCGGCACTCGCCAGTCGGCTCGAAGAGCTGTTCGAAGCCGAGCGCGAGCAGCTTCCGCTGTGGCTGCCGGTGGGCCTCATCCTCGGTATTTCCGCCTGGTTCTGGCTGCCCGATGCCGACGCCTGGAGCGCCTTCCTCGCCGCCGCTCTGGCGGCCGCGCTCGGCTCCGCCGCCGCGGCGGGCGCCAGCCGCTGGGGAAGGGCGTTCGCGATCTTCAGCTTGGCTGCGGCGCTCGGCTGCGGCCTCATCTGGTGGAAGGCGGAGCGCGCCGCGGCGCCGCGGCTGGAGCGGGCGCAGATGATGGAGGTCACGGCGCGGATCGACAGCGTCCAGACGCTCGCCGCCGAACGAGCGCTACGCCTTGTCGTCGAGCCGGTCGGCGAGGGCCTGCCGGGGCGGCTGCGCGTCAATGTCGGCGAGGACCGGCTGGTCGACGGTCTTCGCCCTGGCGCGGTCGTGCGGCTGCGCGCCTGGCTGATGCCGCCGGCGCCGATGGCCGCGCCGGGCGGCTACGATTTCGCCCGCGCCGCCTGGTTCCAGCGCATCGGCGGCACCGGTCGCGCGCTCGAGATCGCGCTGGTGACGCCGGCCTCGGAAACGACCTGGCGCGCCCGCATTGCAGACTGGCGCCGGCGCCTTGCCGCCCATGTCCGCGGCTCGCTCGGCGGCGGCGCCGAAGGCGGCATCGCCGCCGCGCTCGCCACCGGCGACCAATATGGCATTCCCGAGGAAGATGCGGAGGCGATGCGCCGCTCGGGCCTCGCCCATTTGCTGTCGGTGAGCGGCCTCCACCTCACCGCCGTGGTCGGCGCGGTGATGCTCCTGACGCTGAAGCTGCTGGCGCTCAGCCCGATGCTGGCGCTGCGCTTCCGGCTCGTCGTCGTCGCCGCCGGCGCGGGGGCGCTGGCCGGAGTCGCCTACACCTTGCTCACCGGGGCGGAGGTGCCGACTGTGCGCGGCTGCATCGCCGCCTTGCTCGTCCTCGCCGGCATCGCCATCGGCCGCGACGCGGTTACGCTCCGCCTCGTCGCCGTCGGGGCGCTGATCGTGTTGCTGCTCTGGCCGGAATCGCTGGTCGGACCGAGTTTTCAGATGAGCTTCGCGGCCATCACCGCCATCGTCGCGCTGCACGAGAATCCCCGCATCCAGGCCTTGCTTTCCCGCCGCGGCGAGCGCGCCAGCGCCAAAGCGGGGCGCTTCCTGCTCGGGCTCGTCCTCACCGGCCTTGCCGTCGAGCTCGCGCTGATCCCGATCGCTTTGTTCCACTTCCACAAGGCCGGCCTGTACGGCGCGCTCGCCAACGTCGTCGCGATCCCACTCACCACCTTCGTCATCATGCCGCTCGAAGCCCTGGCGCTGCTTTTCGAGCTGATCGGCCTCGGCTCCCCTTTCTGGTGGCTGACCGGCAAGGCGCTCGCCTTCCTGATCTGGCTCGCTCATGCCGCCGCCGCGGCACCCGGCGCGGTCGCGCTGCTGCCGGCCATGCCGCGCGGCGCCTTCGCCCTGATGGCCGCAGCAGGCTTGTGGATCTGCCTTTGGCGGACGCGCTGGCGGCGGCTCGGCCTCGCTCCGGTCGCCGTCGGCGCCGCCTGGGCGCTCGCCACGCCGGCCCCCGACCTGGTCGTCACCGGCGACGGCAAGCATCTCGTGATCCGCACCCCCGAAGGCGGCCTTGCCCTCCTCCGCCCGCGGGCCGGCGATTATGTGCGCGACACGCTCGCCGAGCTGGCCGGCGCCGAAGCCGAATATGCCGAGCTCGAACGGCTGCCGATCGCCGCCTGCAGCCGCGACCTTTGCGCCGCCAATCTCGACCGCGGCGGCCGGCGCTGGCGGATTCTCGCCACCCGCACGCCGCATTTCGTCCGTTGGGAGGAAATGGCCCGGGTCTGCGCCGAGGCCGACATCGTCGTCGCCGACCGCCTGCTCCCGCGCGGCTGCAACCCCCGCTGGCTCAAGGCCGACCGCTTTTTCCTCGCCCGCACCGGAGGCCTCGCGATCGCGCTGGGCGAGACTCCGAGCGTCGCGACGGTCGCGGACCAGGCTGGGCGACATCCTTGGGCGCTGAGTTCGCGCTAGTCGGATTTGACGCACGCTATCTCGTTGCCGCTTGGATCAACGAACTGGAAGCGGCGGCCGCCCGGGAAGGCGAAGATCGGGCGGACGATCCCGCCGCCGGCCGCCTCGACGGCCGCCAGCGCGGCCTCGAGGTCGTCGACGTCGATCACCGGCAGCGGCGCCCTGGTCGCGTCGGCGGCATCCCCTTGAAGGCCGATGTCGGTGTCGCCGGTGAGCGTCGCCGCGTAGGTCGGCCCGAACTCGGTGAGTGACCAGCCGAACGCCTGTTCGTAGAAAGCCTTGGCGGCCGCGACGTCAGCGACCGGAAGTTCGACGTAATTGAGACGTGGCATGGGTGGTGTCGCCTTTTGCATCCCTCCCCCTTGATGGGGGAGGGTAGGGTGGGGGTGAAGGGTAGGCCAACGCTTCAGCTATCGCCGTGGCCACAACGTCGCGGTTCGAAAGCCCTTCATGTTCCAGAAGCGAATGACGCGATAGCCTTCGGCCTCGATCATCTGCGTCCGAATCAGGTCTCCTCCACCTCCATGTTGCCCGCCGTCCACCTCGATGACCAACCGGTGCCTATCGCTGATGAAATCGACCACGAACCGTCGAACGGGAGCCTGATTGCGCCAGTGGCTTTCTGGAAAGTTCTTCCGCAGGAGCCACCACATGGTTCGCTCGGCGTCCGTCATGTGGCGCCGCAGGCGCCGGGCTCGCGCCGTGCTTCCTTAAGGGGGGCGATACTGCACCACCGCGTGGGTCTCCAACCTTCACCCCGCCCCCAACCCCTCCCCATCAAGGGGAGGGGCGCAGTCTCTCCCGCGCTGGGCCGCTCAATAGCGCCGCAGCAGCCCCGCCAGCTTGCCCTGGATCTGGACCTGGTCCTCGCGGTAGCGCTGCGGGTCGTAGCGCCGGTTGGCGGGGTCGAGGCGGATCATCTGGCCTTCGCGGCGATAGGTTTTCAGCGTCGCTTCCTCGTTGTTGACGAGGGCTACGACGATCTCGCCGTCGCGGGCGCTGTCGGCCTTTCGGACCAGCGCATAGTCGCCGTCGAGGATCCCGACCTCGACCATCGAATCGCCCGCGACTTCGAGCGCATAATGCTCCCCCGGCCCCAGCAAGGCGGCCGGCACGGGCAGGGTCTCCGTCCCCTGCAGCGCCTCGATCGGCGTCCCCGCGGCGATCCGGCCGTGCAGCGGGATCTCGACCACGTCGTCATTGGCGGCGCGCGGAGGCGTCGGGGCGGAGGCGCCGGCTTGGACCGCGGCCCCGCCTTTCATGTCGGGCATCCGTAAGACTTCGAGCGCCCGGGCGCGGTTCGGGAGGCGGCGGATGAACCCGCGTTCCTCCAGCGCCGAGATCAGGCGGTGAACGCCGCTCTTCGACTTGAGATCGAGCGCCTCTTTCATCTCCTCGAACGAGGGCGAAACGCCGGTCTCGGAAAGCCGCTCGTTGATGTAGACCAGAAGCTCGTGCTGCTTGCGCGTCAACATATCGGTTCCCCTCCATGGAACGTATGCGGAACGTGTACGGAACGTTCCGGATGCTGTCAAGCGCCAAGGTCTGACGGCCTCCCGGCGAGGCTCAGGAAGCGGCGAAGCAGCGCGTGGCCATGGTCGCTGGCGATGCTTTCGGGGTGGAACTGGACGCCGTGGATCGGGAGCGCGCGATGGCGCAGTCCCTGGATCGTGCCGTCGTCGGCGACGGCGTTGACGGCGAGGCAATCGGGCACCGATTGCGGGTCCACGGCAAGCGAGTGGTAGCGGGTGGCGCCGAACGGGGAGCGGAGGCCGTCGAAGAGGCCCGTGCCGTCGTGGGTGAGCTCCGACACCTTGCCGTGCATCGGCGCCGGCGCGCGCACGATCCGCCCGCCGAAATGCTGCCCGATCGCCTGATGGCCGAGGCAGACGCCGAGCAGCGGGCGCGCCGACGCCGCGCACGCCGCCACCAGTTCGAGCGAAATGCCGGCCTCCTCAGGCGCGCCGGGGCCCGGCGAGATCAGGATCGCCTCGGCGCCGCTGGCCAGCGCTTCGGATGCGGTCAGCGCATCGTTCCGCTCCACCCGCACCTCGGCCCCCGCTTCCCTGAGATAGTGGACCAGGTTCCAGGTGAAGCTGTCATAATTGTCGACGACGAGGATCATCGCCGCCCCGCTGGCCGCCGGGCTGCCTTACTGGCCCGCGTTGGTGAGCATCCGCCGGCGGACCGCCCGGATTGCCTCGGCATTGCGCTCGACGTCCGAAGCGATCTCGACCGCGCGGGCGAATTGCTGGGCGATCTCCTCGGCGGCCGAGGTCGCGAACTCGGCGCGAGTGGTGTTGATCAGCTGCTGCTGGCCCGAGGCGTTGCCGGCGGTGCGCTGGGCGTGGTGGATGACGAACCAGCCGGCGCCATTGGGCGCCTCCATGACATGGGCCCGGCCCTGCGGCAGGCTGAACAGCGCGACCAGCGGCGGCGGCGCCTGACCGCCCGAGCGGCTGATCTCGAGCCGCTGCAGGTCGACCGCTTGCGGCGCCGGCAGCCGCGGCTGCGCCTGGGCGAAGGCCTGGGCCGGCGCCAGGCCGCCATTGATGCGGTCGCGAATCTGGATCGCCAGCGCGCGTGCACGCTCCTGCCCCCGCTGCTGGATCAGCGCCTCGCGCACCTGCGCGCGGATCTGCGCCAGCGGGGGCGGCGCGGCCGGGATCACCCGCTCGAGCGACACGAGCGCGAAGCGCTGGTTCGGCACGACCTCCTCGACCACCGGCTCCGGGTCCTCGGCGTCGATCTCGAAAGCCCCGCGGAGCATCGGCTGCATCTCGGGCGCGATGGCGAATTGCTGCCCCGGCGCCTGGCCGCTCTCGGTCAGGGGCGGAGTCGTCACCAGGTTGAGCCGCTCGGCCCGCGCCACTTCCTCGATGCTCGCGCCTTCGCCGAGCCGGTCCTCCACCCGTCCGACCAGGGCGTTGAGCGCGTCGGCGAGCTTGCCTTGCTGGATGCGCTGGGCGATCTCCCCGCGCACCGCGTCGAGCGGGCGCGCCGCCGTTCGGTTGACCGCCTCCACTCGAACGATGTGGAACACGCCCTCGGCTTCGAACGGGCCGACCACGCCGCCCTGCGGCGCGGCGAAGGCGGCCTGCGCGACCTGCGGGTTGGCCTGGCGCGCGAATTCGGCCTGTGCCTGGTTCGCATAAGTGAGGTCGGCGGCGGCGAAGCCGAGGCCGGAGGCGACATCGGCGAAGCTTCGGCCGCTGCGCAATTGCTGGACCGCCTGCTGGGCCGCGCGCTGGTCCTGGAGGACGAGGTGCTGGACGGTGCGGCGCTCCTGGCCGCCATAAGCGGCCGCGTTGCGGCGGTAGAAAGCGGCGATCTCCTGATCGGTCGCCTGTGCCGCCTGCGCCACCTGCTCCGGCCCGAGCATCGCATATTTGATGACGCGCCGCTCGGGGATCGTGAAGCGGGCGCGATTGGCATTGTAATATTGCGCGATCTGCGGCTCGGTCGGCTCGATCCCCTGGCGCAGCAGCTCGGAGGGGACGACGCCGATCGATCCGCGCCGCCGCTCGAGCAGAAGGTTGGCATATTCGCGCGCCAGCGCTTCCGGCACCGCCGCGCCACGCGCCACCGGCCCGAGCAGCTGGCGCTGCATCAGGGAGCGGGCGATGTCCTGGCGAAGCTGGGCCTCGGTGATGTTCTGGCCGGCGAGAGCGTTCCTGAACGTCTGCTCGTCGAACTGGCCGGTGAAGTTGCGGAAGGCGGGGATGTTGACGATCTCGCGGTCGATCATCCGCTGCGACACGGTAAGCCCCTGCGCCGTGCCGAACGCCTGGATGGCCAGCGCGGTGACCATCTGGTCGACGATCGGCTGGAAGCTGCTGGTAAGGAAGGCGGTGAGCTCGAGGTCGGGCTGCTGCTGGCGCGCCATCGCATATTGCCGGTTGACGATGTCGGTGATTTCCTCCTCGGTCAGTTTCTCGTCCCCGACGCGGGCGAGCGTCTCGCCGGCATTGGCGCCGCCGCCGCCGAGCCCGCCCAGGCCGCCCATGCCCCCGGTGCCGAAGCCGGTGACGACGATCGCGATGAGGGCGATGAACAGGATCGCGCCGGCGGCCCAGGATTTGGCGGAACGGCGGAACGAGGCGAGCATCGGGGAGGTCCTGACCGGCAAGGAGGCTGGGGCGCGGTCATAGGAAAGGCCTGCCCGGCCCGCAAGCTTGGCACCGCCCGGCCCGCTTGCTACGCGCTCCGGCCTCAACAGGGGGCCCGGAAATGCACGTCCGCCGCAAGCTCGTCGTCGGCAACTGGAAGATGAACGGCAGCGTCGCTCAGCTGGGCGAGCTCCACGCCATCGCCGAGGCGGCCCGCGCCGCCGGCGGCGTCGACGTCGCCGTGTGCCCGCCCTTCACGCTGCTCGCCCCCGCCGTCACCCGCGCCGGCCGGCTGACGATCGGAGCCCAGGATTGCCATGCCGAGGAGAGCGGCGCCCACACGGGAAGCGTCTCGGCGGCGATGATCCGCGAGGCAGGCGGCCGGATGGCGATAATCGGCCATTCGGAGCGCCGCGCCGAGCAGCGCGAGACGGACGAGGAGGTCCGCGCCAAGGCCGCCGCGGCGCTCCGCCACGGCTTCGTCGCGATCGTCTGCGTCGGCGAGAGCGAGGCGCAGCGCAGCGACGGCGAGCATGTCGAAGTCGTCCGCCGCCAGCTCGCCGGCTCGCTCCCCGATCCCGGCCGCGACGGCGAGCTGGTCGTCGCCTACGAGCCGATCTGGGCGATCGGCACCGGCAGGGTCGCGACGCCCGCCGACGTCACCGAGATGCATGCCGCCATCCGCGCCGCCTTGGTCGAGCGGTTCGGCGATAGCGGGCAGCGGCTTCGCATCCTCTACGGCGGCTCGGTCAAGGCCGACAATGCCGCCGAGCTGTTCGCCTGCGGCGACGTCGACGGCGCCCTGGTCGGCGGCGCCAGCCTCACCGCCGCCCAGTTCGTCCCGATCGTCGAAGCGGCGGCGAAGAGTTGAAGTGGTCCGGTCGATCGCCTAACTGGCGGCTCAACCGTCACCCCGGCGCAGGCTGGGGTCCATTCTGACTTTGCATGGATGCCGGCCTTCGCCGGCATGACGCCGGATTGGAAAGCCGCGATGTTCACCTTCCTTCTCATCATCCAGACCCTGGTCGCAATCGTCATGATCACGGTGATCCTGATGCAGCGCTCCGAAGGCGGCGGCCTCGCCAGCGGCGGCAGTCCCTCGGGCCTGATGACCGCGCGCGGCGCCGCCGACTTCCTCACCCGCACCACCGCCGTCACCGCGACGCTGTTCGTCATCCTCTCGATCGTGCTGGCCGCCGTCGCCGCCGGCCAGCGCGCGCCGCGAACGATCGATCCGTCGCTGATGAAGCAGCAGCCCACCCCCGCCGGCGCTCCGGCCGAGCAGCAGTCGAGCCCGTTCACGCCGAACCCGCTCCAAGTCCCCAAGGCCGCCCCGGCCCAGCCCGCGCCCGCCCAGCCCGCGCCGGCCGAGGCCAACCAGTCCGGCGTCCCCCTCGCTCAGTAAGGCGGCCTTTCCGGATCCTCCCTCCCCCTTGATGGGGGAGGGCAGGGGAGGGGGCGAACGCCTCCCTTGCGCACCGCGGTCTCGAAAGTTCACCCCACCCAACCCTCCCCATCAAGGGGAGGGCTTGAGTCGCACCCGTGGACACGCCGCGCGAAATATTTCCGCTTCCCGCTTGCCCGAATCCGCATCGACCGCCTAAGCCTGTTCTCCCATGGCGCGGTTCATTTTCATCACCGGCGGCGTGGTCTCCTCGCTTGGCAAGGGCCTGATGGCGGCAAGCCTCGCCGCGCTCCTTCAGGCGCGCGGCTACAAGGTCCGGATCAGGAAGCTCGACCCCTATCTCAACGTCGATCCGGGCACGATGTCGCCCTACCAGCACGGCGAGGTCTATGTCACCGACGACGGCGCCGAGACCGACCTCGACCTCGGCCATTACGAGCGCTTCACCGGCGTCCCCGCGCGCCAGAGCGACAACGTCACTTCGGGCCGGATCTACCAGGGCATCATCGCCCGCGAGCGCCGCGGCGACTATCTCGGCGCCACCGTTCAGGTCATCCCGCACGTCACCAACGCCATCAAGGAGTTCATCCGCGCCGATCTCGAGCCGGGCTGCGACTTCATCATCTGCGAGATAGGCGGCACCGTCGGCGACATCGAATCGCTCCCCTTCATCGAGGCGATCCGCCAGTTCAGGAACGAGATCGGCCGCGGCAATTCGGTCAGCGTCCACACCACGCTGGTCCCCTACATCGCCGCCGCCGGCGAGCTGAAGACCAAGCCCACCCAGCACAGCGTTCGCGAGCTCACCTCATTGGGCATCCAGCCCGAGATCATCGTCTGCCGCTGCGAGCGCCCGCTTCCCGACAATGAGCGCGAGAAGATCGCCCTCTTCTGCAACGTCCGCAAGGAAGCGGTCGTCCCCGCGCTCGACGCGCCCAGCATCTACGCCGTCCCCGCCCAATATCATGCCGCCGGCCTCGACGCCGAAGTGCTTCGC
>DASVVV010000047.1:0-20986 GCA_036386375.1 Allosphingosinicella sp.
ATGGTCCGGCCACTGGGCGCGGTCGGCGGCGGCCCAGCGGCTCGCGAAGTTGCGGCGGTTCCCGATCGGCGGCGGCACGCCCGGGTTGAAGAAGCGCTCGCCGTCGAAATGGGCGCTCGGCGGTCCTTCATAATAGATGCGGTCGAGGAAGGGGGGGACGACGGTCGGCGCGAAGCAGAGCGCCACCACCAGGAACAGAAGGATCCTGCCCAGCCACCTCAACGCCGCCCGCATCGCGCGCCTCATAGCGGCGGCCGGCGCCGGGACAAGCGACGCGCGCTCAGCGCGGAACGAGGGTGAAACCGGCGGGGGCGCGGGTTTCGACATGCTCCTCATGATACATGTCGAAGATGACGCTCGACGCCGCGCCGCCGCAGGTCAGCGCGTAGGCGCCGGTGATCGAGCCGAAAGCGCCGACGCCGGCATCGCTGCGGGCGCCGATCCGCGGCGCGGCGCCGTCGGGGCAGCGCAGCCGGGCAAGGTAGGCGCGTTCGCCGTCGGGGCCGCCGACGCGGACCGGATTCTGCAGCGAGCCCAGCGGATGGGCCTGGGCGGCGGCGATCGCCTGGTCGAGATCGTCCTGGCCGGGGGCGAGGCCGCTCGACGGGAGCAGCGCTTCGGGCCGCTGGGTGCGGGCGCCGAGCTCCTGCGCCGCGGCCGGCGCGGTAGTGAGGAGGATGAAGGCGGGGAGAAGGATACGCATGGGCCACTCCGTTGCGCTTGTCCTTAGTCGGCGCGGCGGAGTGCGCAAGATGCGCTCAGTGGAAGTCCCTCGACTTGATGCGAATGCCGTCGTCGACGGGCTTCGGCAGCAGCCTGGGCGGATTGCGCGGATCGGGCCGGGCGCCCTTGGCGCCGTCGCCGGGGCCGGTCCTGTGGGGGAAGTCGCGCTCGCCGACCGAGCGAAGCAGGAAGCTTTCGTCCTCGATCCGGTCGGCGATGATATGGATGACGTCGCCTTCCTTCTGCACCTGGCCTTCAACGCCGATCATCGCGGCGGCCATGATGGCGCGGCGGTGGCGTTCGAACAGGCGCTGCCAGACGATGATGTTGGCGATGCCGCTTTCGTCCTCGATGGTGATGAAGGTGACGTTGCCGGCGCCGGGCCGCTGGCGGATCAGGACGATGCCGGAGACGCGCGCCTTGCGGCCGTCCCTCACTTGGGCGAGGCCGGCGCAGGGGACGGCGCCGCGCCGCTCGAGCTCGGGTCGGACGAAGCTCAACGGATGGTCGCGAAGCGTGAGCTGGATCGAGCGATAGTCCTCGACCACCTCGCGCCCGGCGGTGAGCGGCGTCAACTTCACCGCCGGCTCGGCCGCGCGCGCTTCGGCGGCGGCGAACAAAGGGAGCGGCGCCTCGCCAAGGCCGCGCACCCGCCACAGGGCCTGGCGCCGGTCGAGGTGAAAACAGGCGAAAGCGTCGGCATCGGCCAGTTTCTCCAGCGCCGCCACCGGCACCTGCGCCCGCCGCCACACATCCTCGATCGAGCCGAACGGCGTCTCGGCACGGGCGGCAAGGATGCGGGCGGCGTGGATTTCGGCGAGGCCCTTCACCATGCGCAGGCCGAGACGAAGGGGATATATATCCTCCCCGGAACGGGGAGGAATTCCAGGCTCCAGCGTGCAGTCCCAATCGCTGGCGTTCACACACACCGCGCGCACTTCCACGCCGTGTTCGCGTGCGTCGCGGACGATCTGGGCAGGGGCGTAGAAGCCCATCGGCTGAGCGTTCAATAAAGCCGCGCAGAAGACGTCCGGATGGTGGCACTTCATCCAGGACGAAGCGTAAGCGATCTTGGCGAAGCTGGCGGCGTGGCTTTCGGGAAAGCCGTAGCTGCCGAAGCCTTCGATCTGCTTGAACGTGCGCTCGGCGAAGTCGCGCGTATAGCCGCGCGCCGCCATCCCCCCGACCAGCTTGTCGCGGAACGCGCCGACGCCGCCGGTATGTTTGAACGTCGCCATCGAGCGGCGAAGCGCGTCCGCCTCGGCCGGCGTGAAGCCGGCGCCGACGATCGCCACCTTCATCGCCTGCTCCTGGAAGAGCGGGACGCCGAACGTCTTTTCGAGCACCTCCTTCAATTCGGGACGGGGATATTCCGCCTTCTCCTTGCCTTCGCGGCGGCGGAGATAGGGGTGGACCATGTCGCCCTGGATCGGCCCTGGCCGGACGATCGCGACCTGGATGACGATGTCGTAAAATTCCTTGGGCTTCAGCCGCGGGAGCATCGACATCTGGGCGCGGCTCTCGATCTGGAAGGTGCCGAGCGTGTCGGCCTTCTGGATCATCGCATAGACGGCGGGGTCGTCGGTCTGGAGCGCGTCGGAGGCGAGGTCGAGCCGCAGCCCCTTATGCGCGTCGAGCAGATCGAAGGCGCGGCGCATGCAGCCCAGCATGCCGAGGCCGAGGATGTCGACCTTCATGAAATGGAGCAGCGCGATATCGTCCTTGTCCCATTCGATCACGCGCCGGTCCGCCATGGTCGCCGGTGCGATCGGGACGAGATCGTCGAGCCGCTCCTCGGTGAGGACGAAGCCGCCGGGATGCTGCGAGAGATGGCGCGGCGTCCCGATCAGCTGGCGGGCGAGGTCGAGCGTGAGCGCCAGGCGCGGATCGGCAAGGTCCAGGCCCAATTCCTCGACATGGCGCTCGGCCACGCCCTCGTTCGACCAGCCCCAGACCTGCCCCGCCAGCGCGCCGGTCAGATCGTCCGGCAGGCCGAGCGCCTTGCCGACGTCGCGCACCGCGCCGCGGGTGCGGTAGCGGGTCACCACCGCCGTCAAGGCGGCGCGGGTTTCGCCATAATGGCGGTAGATCCACTGGATCACCTCCTCGCGCCGCTCATGTTCGAAATCGACGTCGATGTCGGGCGGCTCGTCGCGCTCGCTGGAGACGAAGCGCTCGAACAAAAGCTGATGCCTGATCGGATCGATCGAGGTGATTCCGAGCAGGAAGCAGACCACCGAATTGGCGGCCGAGCCGCGCCCCTGGCAGAGGATCTTCTCGCTTCGCGCCTGGGCGACGATCGTGTCGACGGTGAGGAAATAGGGCGCGTAATCGAGCTGGTCGATCAGCTTCAGCTCATGGCCGAGCTGCGCTTCATATTCGCGCGGCAGGCCTTCGGGGAAGCGTCGCCGCGCCGCCTCGCGCACGCGCCGCTCGAGCAGCTGCTGCGGCGCGTCGCCTTCCGGCGCCTCGCTTGGATATTGGTAGCGCAGCTGGGCAAGATCGAAGTCGCAGCGGCCGGCGATCTCCAGCCCCGCCTCGATCATCCCGGGCCAGCGCGCGAACAGCCGCTTCATCTCGGCCGCGCCCTTGAGGTGGCGGTCGGCATGGCGCTCGCGGCGAAAGCCCAGTTCGTCGATCGTGACGTTGTGGCGGATGGCGGTGACGACGTCCTGCAGCAGCCGCCGGTCGGGCGAGTGGAAGAGGACGTCGCCGGTGGCCAGCGGCGTCACCCGCGCCGAGCGCGCCGCCCGCGCCAGCGCCTCGATCCGCACGGCGTCGCCGGGGCGGCGGCGATAGGCGATAGCCGCATAAGCCCGGTCGCCGAACAGCTCGCGCAGGCGATGGAGCGCGGCTTCGTCAGGCGCGTCGGTGACGAGCGCGGCGATCAGCCCCTCGCTCCATTCGGCCACATCGCCCCAGTCGAGCCGGCATTCGCTCTTGCCGAGCCATTTCTCGCCGACCCGCTGCTGCGGACGACCGCTCGTGAGCAGCCGGGTCAGCCGCGACCAGGCGGCGCGGTCGCGCGGATAGACGAGCAGGCTGTCGCCGCCGGCCAAGTCGAGCCGGCAGCCGGCGACGAGGCGGACGCCGGTCGTGCGCGCCGCATCCCATGCGCGGACCATGCCGGCGACGCTGTTGCGGTCGGCGATCCCCAGCGCTTCGATGCCGAGGTTGGCCGCCGCCGCGAACAATTCCTCGCACGAAGAAGCGCCGCGCAGGAAGCTGAAATGGCTGGTGACCTGGAGCTCGGCGTAGCTCATCCGCTCTCCCCCGCCCCAAATAAGTTGAGGAAGTTGAGGATTGCCGAGAGTGTCCTTTCTCCCCCCGACATGCGACGTTGCCGGCGCGATCCAAAGTGACTATATGAAGTGACCACTTCAGGAGCGATTGCGATGGGCAAGACGATGGGAGCGGCCGAGTTCAAGGCCCACTGCCTGCGCATCCTCGACGAGGTCCAGCGCAGCGGCGAGAGCGTGACGATCACCAAGCGCGGAAAGCCGGTCGCCGAGGTGAAGCCGGTGGCCGAAGAGTCCCGGTCCAAGTCCCTGTTCGGTGCGCTGAAGGGGACGGTGACGTTCGCACCGGATTTCGATCCCGGCGAACCTGCCGATCCCGATTGGGAACAGGTCTGGGACGCCAATAACCCGCCGGAGCTGTATTCGAAGCAATGATATTGCTCGATACGAACGTCCTGTTGTGGCGGGCCCGGGAAGACGATCGGTTCGGCAGGCGCGCGATGCGGGTTGTGGACGAAGCCGTCGATCGTAATGCAGCCGGCGTCAGCGCGATCTCGCTTTGGGAAATCGCCACGCTGGTCCGCAGGCGGAGAATCGCCCTTGATCAGCCGCTTCGCGAGTGGAGCCGGATCGCCTTTGGGTCGCCTGGACTGCGACTCATTCCTGTCGACGAAGCCATCGCCATCGACGCGGGAGAGCTGGACGACATTCGAGGCGATCCCGGCGATCGCATCATCATAGCCACGGCGAGAAGATTGGCGTGCCCGCTGATGACCGCCGATCAAGCCATCCTCGAATATGCCGCCGCCGGCCACGTCCGGGCACTCGACGCGAGGCGCTGAGCCGCTCACCCGAACACTCCGTGCAAATACCAGCTCAAGTCGCCGGTGCGCGCGTCGACGCCGTCGCCGCGGCGGTAGAGCCAGAAGCGCTGGCCGCCTTCCTCCTCGACCTGGAAATAATCGCGCACGGCATCGGTCTCGGCCGAGCGCTTCCACCATTCGCCGTAGAGCCGCTCCGGCCCGTCGGCGCGGCGCACGCGATAGGCGCGGCCGCGCCAGGTGAAGCGGCGCGGCGGAAGATCGGGAAGCAAGGCGACGACGCCGTCGATCCGCTCCGGCGGCGAGAGCAGGCGCACCGGGCGCGGCCAGCGCGGCCAGGCCGAAGGGCGATCGAGCGGCCGAATGCGGCGGACGCTGCGCTCAGGCACGTCGCTTTCGACGGCGCTGAGGCGATAGAGGCGGCGCGGACCCAGCCGGCCGGCGAGACGGTCGACGAGCGGCACGAGATCCGGCGCCGGGGCCTCACCGGCGAGCGAGCCTCCGATCGGCTGGGCGCCGAGCGGCTCGACCCGCGTCGCGGTGAGCCGCACGCGCTCGATGCCGAAGCCGGGGTCGATCGTCTCAATCCTGGCGGCGAAGAGGCTGCGGAGATGCCCGCCGTCGCGGGTGGCGCGGGCGGTGCCGATGCGAACCACCTGCTCGTCGCCGTCAACGCGCTCGCAGGCCAATGCGAGGCGGCGCGCGCCGAAGCCGGCTTGCTCCAGCTCCGCGACGAGCCGCGCGGTCGCTTCGCCGATCACCTCGGCGATCGCCTCGGCGGTGGCGATCGGCTCGAGCAGGCGCAGCTCGGCCGAGGGCGGCTCCTCCGGAACGATCGGATCGAGCGGCTCCGGGGCGCGGCCGAGCGCCTGGTCGAGGCGGATGAGCAGCGCGGGCCCGAAGCGGCGCTGCAGCGGCGCGCGCGGCATCGCCATCGCCTCGCCGATCGTCTCGAGGCCGAGCCGCCGCGCCGTCCCGAGCGCCGCCGCGTCGAGCCGCAGCGCGGCGAGCGGCATGGCGGCGATGGCCTCGCTTTCGCCGCCGGGGGGACACAAAACGATCCGCTCGACCCCGAAACGGGCGAGCGCGTGGGCGGCGCCGAGCGTGCCGGCAACGGCGATCCGCGCCGACACGCCCAGGCGGGCACAGAAAGCGAGGATGCGCCGGCCCATCGCCGCTTCGCCGCCGAACAGATGGGAAACTCCGCTGAGGTCGAGCCACAGGCCGTCGGCGCCGGAGACGGCGGCGCGCGGAGTCCAGCGGCGGACGGCGAACAGGCCGAGGCGGGCGAGGAAAGCGGCGTCGCCGGCAGGATCGGCGTCGCGCACGTCGAGGCCGGGGACGAGGATGCGCGCCTGGGCGATCGCCATGCCGGGCGCGAGGCCGAGCGCCTGCGCTTCGGGAGAGGCGGCGGCGGCGATGAGGCGGTTGCCGTCCTTGAGCGCCGTGACGAGCGGGTGGCCCGATGCGGGTTGGGGCAGCGGCCGCGGCGCCTCCCCCCGCGCCCAGCGCGCGCCGGGGCGGAAGCCCGGCACGTCGGGACAGGAGCAATATCGCATTTCCTCCCCGGGACGGGGAGGGGGACCTGCCGGAGGCTGGTGGAGGGGGCCCGTCGACGTGCAGCTCGCTGCGCTCGCCCCCCTCCACCGCACTTCGTGCGGTCCTCCATCCCGTTCCGGGGAGGATTGGTTACGCCGCTCTTCGTGCTCCTTCCGCCTGATCCGTTCGATCGGCAGGAAGGGCAGGAAGAGCGAGGCAAGCCTCGGCATCGGGGGCCTCCAATATCCATGAATGCGGCTCGCCGCCGCGCTGGCGGGCGAGTTCGACATGCCAGCGGGCGCGGCCGAGGCCGGGCACGGCCAGCGCCTGCGAAGGGACGCAGCCGATCCGCCAGCGCGTCACCGCCGGCGACGGGGCGGCGAGCGGGTCGGCGCCGCTTCGGCGCCAGCGGCGAAGCATCAGCGCGCTCGTCCCGCTTTCCTCGGCGGCGAGCTGGAGCCGGCGCGCCGAAGCCATGCCCATCCGCCCCGCCTCCCCCACCACCGCGGCGAGGCCGCCGTGGCGAAGCCCCTCCTCGACGACAGCGAGCACCTCCTCGTCGCGCCGGCATTCGGCATAGATGATTCGCTCCGGCGCAAGCCCCGCCAAAGCGAGTCCGGGGGCGAACAGATCGCGGCGCGCGAGCGCCCACAGCACGGTCCCCTCCGCTTGCGCGAACGCCAGCCGGGCGGCGACCCCGGCGACGAACAATGTCGCCGCCGCCTCGTCGCCGAGCGCGGCGCTGGCCGGCGCCGCCTCGTGCAGCGCCGCCACGGCCAGGCCGCCGCCGGCCAGCCGGCTGTCGACGCCCTCCAGGCCGAAGGACAGGACGGCGGCGCCGCCGGCGCGGGCGGATCGTTCGATCGCGCGGACCTCCGCACGCAGGGCGGCGATACGCGCGTCCCAGACGGACGAAGCGTGCATGCGACTCGGACTCTCTTGTTCGCTCTATGTTCCGCATCCATTCAGCTGGAGTCAAGTCGCAAGGCCAGTAGATCGTCCGCCGGCCGAACCGGCTCCCCGCTCGACAAAGCTCCGCCGCTTCCTCACATGGCCCCGATGATCCCGCTGCGTCCGCTGTTCCTATTCCTCGCTTTGCTCGCCGCCATTCCGGCCGCGGCGCACAATGCCGACCTCCCCTGGCTCTACCAGGGCAGCGATATCGCGCCCGATCCCGCGTGGCGGTTCGGGACGCTGCCCAATGGGCTGCGCTACGCGGTGCGGCGCAGCGCGCTTCCGGCCGGGCAGGTCGCGGTGCGGATCCGGATCGATGCCGGCGCTCTCCATGAGGAGAACGGCGAGCGCGGCTGGGCCCACTTCGTCGAGCATATGCTGTTCCGTGGCACCGAGAGCTTTCCGGATCGGCGGGCACGGGAGGTGTGGCAGGAGCTGGGCGCGAGCTTCGGCAGCGACAGCAATGCCCGCACCACGCCGACCGAGACGGTCTATGTGCTCAACCTTCCCCATGCGGCCCGGCCTGCGCTCGACACCAGCCTGCAGGTGCTCGCCGAGATGATGTCGAGCGCGCGTTTCGATCCGGCCGCGGTCGAAGCCGAGCGGCCGGTCGTGCTCGCCGAGAAAGGGCGCCGGCCCGAGCTCAGCCAGCGCGTCTCCGACCTGACGCGCCCGCTTTTCTACCGCGGCCTCAGATTCGCCGAGCGCGACACGATCGGGACCGACGAGACTTTGAACGCCGCCACCGCCGAGGGACTGAAGGCCTTCTACCGGCGTTGGTATCGGCCCGAACGGGCCATCGTCGTCATGGTCGGCGACGCCGATCCGGCGATGATGGAAGAGCTGATCCGGACCCGCTTCGGCGGCTGGCGGGGCGAAGGGCCGGCGCCGGCGGAGCCGGATTTCGGGAGGATCGCCGAGGTCGAGCGGCCCGTCGCCAACCTTCCCTATCCGGGCGCGCCGACGGCGGCGACGATCGTCTGGCTGCGCCGCTACGACCCGCTTCCGCACACGCTCGCGCGCGAGCGGCTCTTCCTGGAGGAAGCGCTGGCGGAGCGGATCCTCAACCGCCGGCTCGAAGCCCAGGCGCGAAGCGGCGGGGCCGCCTTCCTCAACGCCGCGGTCGATGCCGGCCGCTCGCGCAACATCGCCGACACGACCGAGCTGGCGGTGTCGGCGCGCGACGGGCAGTGGCGTGAGGCGTTGGAGCAGAGCTTCGCGATCATCGCCGATGCGCTCCGTGCGCCGCCCAGCGCCGCCGAGATCGACCGCGAGCTCCAGAATTTGCGCACCGGCGCCCGCGCGGCGGTACAGGCGGAGGCGACGGTGCCCTCCCAAGTGCGCGCCGAGCAGCTGATCGGCGCGATCGGCAGCGGCGGCGTGGTGGCGTCGGCCCCGGTCGTGCTCGCCAATTTCGAGGCCAATGCGGCTTCAATCACACCCGAGCGGGTCGGGGCGGCGATGCGGGCGCTGTTTGCAGGGACGGGCCCGCGCATGATGCTGGTCTCGCCGCAGCCCATCGCCGGCGGCGAGGCCGCGCTGGCGGCAGGGCTCGCCGCGGCGCGCGCCGCAGCGCCGGCCGTTCGCCGCCAGGAGCGGCGCGTGAGCTTCGACGACCTACCGCCGCTCGGCCCGCCAGGGCGCGAGGTCTCGCGCCAGCGGATCGAGGATCTCGACGTCACCATCGTCCACTTCGCCAACGGCTCGACGCTGACCTTCAAGCACACCGAGTTCGACCAGGGGGCGGTGCTGGTCCGGCTGCGGTTCGGGCGCGGCCTGGCGGGCCTGCCCCCGGACCGGCCGTCGCTCGCCTGGCTCGGCGGGCTGGTGGGGCCGTCGGGCCTCGGCGATCTCGACCTCGATGCGATGGAGCGGCTGCTGACCGGGCGGCGCATCGGCCTTTCCTTCCGGGTCGACGAGGATGCCTTCGCCCTCGGCGGCCAGACCAGCGCCGCCGACCTTCCCGATCAGCTGCGGCTGATGGCGGCCAAGCTCGCTTATCCGCGCTGGGACGCGCCGCTCTTCGCGCGCTTCAAGACCGCGGCGCTGGAGAGTTTCGACCTCCATTTCTCCTCGGCGGCGGCGCGGGCCGGGCGCGAGATGGGCCGGGTCATCCGCCCCAATGACGAGCGCTGGCGCCCGGTCGAGAAGCCGGAAATGCAGGCGGCCACGGTGGAGGCGTTTCGCGACTATTTCACGCCGCTGCTGGCGCAGGGGCCCGTCCATGCGATCATCGTCGGCGACGTGGAGCTCGACGCCGCGGTGGAGGCGATGCGGCGGACGATCGCCGCCCTCCCCTCCCGGCCTTCGGCGACCGTGCCGCCCGCTTCGGCCGCGCTGCAGCCCCCCGCCCCGAACCCCGAACCGCGTCGCTTCACCCACGAGGGCGACCCGAACCAGGCCTATGCGCTGATCGGCTGGTCGACGATCGGCGGGCGCGACCGCATCCGCGAGCGGCGCGCGCTGGCGCTGGCTGCGAACATGTCGCAGGTGCGCCTCTTCGACCGGCTGCGCGAGGAGGAAGGCGCGACTTATTCGCCCAGCGCCTCCCACCTCAGCTCCGAGGCCTTCCCAAATTGGGGGATCTTCTACGCCGCCGCCGAACTGCGTCCGGACAATGCCGAGCGCTTCTTCCGCGCCGCGCGCGAGATCGTCGCCGACCTCGCCGCCAACCCGGCGCGGCCCGACGAGTTCATGCGCGCCCAGAACCCGGTCCTTTCCGGCATCGAGCGGCGCGTCGCCACCAACGGCTATTGGCTCGAAGCGATGGAGAATTGGGTCGAGCATCCGGAGGAGATCGAATCGGTCCGATCCTATCTCGCCGACTATCGCGCGCTGACGCCCGAAGACGTCCGCCGCGCCGTCGCCGCCTGGGTCGCCGAGCAGGGAGACTGGTCGATGCTCGTCCTCCCGGCTAGAGGGGAAGGCGGACGAGAAACGAGCCGTGGCCGATAGCGCAGTCCAGATCGCCGCGCCCCCCCAGCGTCAGGCGCCCTCGAGCTGGAACCCGTTCCGGCTCCACGGCCGGCCCTTCTTCGAGGACAAGGATCGCGCCTTCTGGATCCTCCAGTCGCTCGGCTGGGCCGGCTATTTCATCCTTCGAATGTTCTCGATCCTGTCGAACGTCCCGAGCGAGCGGGTCTGGAGCTACCTGCTCCACACCGCCTTGCTGACCGCGGCCGGCTATTCGATCACCCTCCTCATGGCCTCGGCCTATCGGCGGCTGATCAAGATGAAGCCGGTCTATACCTGGGTCGGCTCGATCCTGATCGTCGGCATCGCCGCCGCGGGCTTCTCGGCCATCGAAACGTGGAGCATCTCCACCTTCGTCAATCCCGAGGTGCGACCCGGCGGCGTGCGCTTCCTCGGGGCGATCCTGTTCACGGTATCGCTGCTCGTCGCCTGGTCGGCGCTCTATTACAGCATCAACTTCTACCTTTTGCTGGAGGAGCAGAGCGGCCGGCTGCTGAGGCTCGAACACCAGGCTTCGAACGCGCAGCTGGCGATGCTCCGCTACCAGCTCAACCCGCATTTCCTGTTCAATACGCTGAACTCCATCTCGACCCTCGTGCTGCTGAAGCAGACCGACCGCGCCAATGCGATGCTGTCGCGGCTTTCCTCCTTCCTTCGCTACACGCTCGTCAACGAATCGATCGGCCTCGTCACCGTCGCGCAGGAGATCGAGACGCTGAAGCTCTATCTCGAGATCGAGAAAATGCGCTTCGAAGAGCGGCTGCGCCCGCATTTCCACATCGATCCGAACTGCAACCGCGCTCTGCTGCCCTCGCTGCTGCTCCAGCCGCTGATCGAAAATGCCATCAAATATGCGGTCACGCCGCAGGAGGAGGGCGCCGACATTTCGATCGACGTCCGCCTCCAGGTCGACCGGGTGGTGATGAACGTCTCGGACACCGGCCCGGGCACCGATTCCCTCTACAAGAAGCGCGCCGCCGAATCGACGGGCGTGGGCCTCGCCAACATCCGCGACCGGCTCGCCCAGGCCTATGGCGACAACCATCGGTTCGAAACCCAGTCGGAGACAAGTGGGGGGTTTCGCGTTCTCATCGAAATCCCCTACCAGATCGAAGAAGCCGAGGAGCCGAGATGACGATTCGCACGATCCTGGTCGACGACGAGCCGCTGGCCATCCAGGGGCTGCAGCTGCGGCTGGAGAAGCATGAGGACGTCAATATCGTCGATACCTGCTCCAACGGGCGCGAGGCGATCCGCTCGATCAAGACGCACAAGCCCGATCTCGTCTTCCTCGACATCCAGATGCCCGGCTTCGACGGCTTTTCGGTGATCCAGGGTTTGATGGAGGTCGAACCGCCGCTGTTCGTCTTCGTCACCGCTTATTCGGACCATGCCCTGCGCGCGTTCGAGGCGCAGGCGGTCGACTATCTGATGAAGCCGGTCGATGAGGCCCGCCTCGCCGACAGCCTCGAGCGCGTGCGCCAGCGGCTCGCCGAGAAACGCGGCGTGGAGGAGGTCGACCGGTTGAAGGAGGTCCTCGCCGAGGTCGCGCCCGACGCGATGGAGGGCGTCGAGACCGGCGACGACGCGCTCGCCTCCAACCGCTACGAAAAGATGATCAACATCAAGGATCGCGGCCAGATCTTCCGCGTCGACGTCGACAGCATCGAGAAGATCGACGCGGCCGGCGATTACATGTGCATCTATACCGGAGACAACACCCTGATCCTTCGCGAGACGATGAAGGATCTGGAAAAGCGCCTCGACCCGCGCCGCTTCCAGCGCGTCCACCGATCGACGATCGTCAATCTCGACCAGGTCAAGCAGGTGAAGCCCCACACCAACGGCGAATGCTTCCTGGTGCTGGGCTCCGGCTCGCAGGTGAAGGTCAGCCGCTCCTATCGCGACGTCGTCGCCCGCTTCGTTCATTGAACAGATTTTTCGCGAGACGACCAATTACGCGACTATTTGTGCGGAGACGAGCCTCGACTGGTCAGGGCCAAATCCACAATCTTGGAAAGAGCGGCACGACCTCGGCTATGCCGATTCCCAGAATTCGAGACTTCGCGCGTTCACCGGCCTACCTGCGGACGCGACTCTAGCAAGGACGAAGGCTTTGAACTCCTCCGCCTCGGTGTCTCCGACCAAAAGCCGAAGGCTGCGTATGATACGAGTGATGCGAAGGTGATTGTGGTCATAAGGGCGCAGCCAATGCGAATTGCGAGCGTAGAAGGCACGCATTCGGTGCGCGGCAGCCATCACGTTTTGATGAGCCAGCGAGGATGCGCGAACATAATTTACGTCCTGAGCCGTCAAGCAAGGGGCATCACGGACAGCTTCGCTTGGGACATCGAGCGGAAATAACCATTGAATGTAGTTGTGGCGCGCTTCCAACATCTGATCGTCGAGGCTGAGAATCTCGTCGAGCGTCTCGCCGCAACTGCCGACTCCGCGGCCCTCGAGGAATTTAGCCAGCGGGGATTCCCGGATTTGCTCCTCCATGCTACCGCCCCTCCCGCGCACTGGCATGCATGCTGACGGCGAGGCTCAGGAGCCTGCGCGCCTGTGTCGGCTTAACATCGGCTTCCGCTCCGGGTCCGGCGCGGAAAATGACAATGTTTATCGCCGTGTCGAAGCCCCCGAGCCGCCTCTGCAGCGTTGAGATTGCCAGCAGCATGGTAATCAGTGATGCTTCCGGGGTTAGACCGCCCTTCCCCGCACCCAGGAGCGGCATATAGACGGAACTGATACGCTCATCCGTCGCCTTGCGTGCCATCGAGTCCAAACAACGAAAGACGGCAGCCGGATCGGCCTGAAATCCTGTGTCCGCCCGTTTGGTTGCCACCGATGCCAAGAGCAATGGGTGCGGGATGCCGGTGGGATCGTCTATCGAAATGCACACGCCCGTTCCGTAGCTCGTTTCCGTCGCGCCGGCGCGTTTCTCGAATTGGCCGATTGGCTTCAAATCCGCCCGTGCGCGCACAATTTCATCTTTAAGCTTCTCGAGATTACGAGGTGCTTTGGCTGCAAGGTAGGCTCCGCAAGCCGTACCTTGGGCCTTGAGGCAATCCTCATCAAAAAACTCGTTTGTTGGCAGAACAATCAGGTCTCGAGACTGCCCATCGGTCGGAGCGACCTGCTCTAAACGTCCGAAGTGCAGCGCAACACGGGACCGGCCGATACAACCTTCAAAGCCACCCGCCGTCTTACGGGTCCGCCCCCGGAAACCCGTGGAAATGAGCCCCTCCTGAATCAGAAAGACCACAAGGGCGAGCGAACAAAGAATGAGACCGATTACAAAGAGCGGCCAACCGACCTCCGAACGGCCCTCGAACGACCAGGCCTTTAGATCGAGTTTGCTAGAGGCAGAGGCGAGGAGCAGCGCGAAACCACCGAAGAGGAGAATGGTCGGAAACCTTAGCTTGGCCAGTAGTTCCGCCATCGTGCTGCTGCCGATCTCCAATTGGTGCAGGATAGGAGCCTGAGATACATTCGTAAACGATGCATCGGCTGAGCGCGCGTGGACAACGTCACTTCGCATGCGTATCAGGATTTTGTGTCGGAAGCGCCCCAGAAACGCCAGCACTTCGCCTCGCTCCACAAGCCCGGCGAGCCGCTCATCCTGTTCAACGCCTGGGACGCGGGCAGCGCCAAAGCGATCGCCGAGGCCGGCGCGCCAGCCATCGCCACCGGCAGCGCGTCGGTCGCTGCCGCCCACGGCTTCGCCGATGCGGAGACGCTGCCGCTCGAGCTTGCCCTCGCCAATGCCGAGCGGGTGGTGGCGGCGGTCGAGCTGCCGGTGACGATCGACTTCGAGGGCGGCTATGCCGTCGAGCCCGAAACGGTCGCGGGCAATATGGCGCGGCTGTCGGCAACCGGCGCGGTGGGGTGCAATTTCGAGGACCAGGTGATCGGCGGGGAGGGCCTCCACGCGATCGAAACGCAGGCGGCGCGGATCCGGGCCGCGCGCGAGGCGGTGGGCCCCGATTTCTTCCTAAACGCGCGCACCGACATCTTCCTCAAGGCCAAGCCGGACAGCCACGATCAGGCGATGGTCGATCGGGCTCTCGAGCGCGCCCATGCTTATGCCGAGGCCGGCGCGAGCGGCTTCTTCGTGCCGCTGCTGTCGGATCTGAAGCTCCTGGAGCGGCTCTGCGTCGCCTCGCCGCTGCCGGTCAATTTCATGGCCTTTCCGGGCGCGCCGTCGGCGGCCGAAGTCGCGGCCCGCGGGGTCGCGCGGATTAGCCACGGCCCGTTCCCGTATCGCCAGGCGATGAAGGCGCTCAAGGAAGCGGCCCAAGCAATCTACTCGGGGGAGGTCTGAGGATGGCGAAGATCACGGGGCTCGGCGGCGTCTTCTACAAGGTCGAAGATCCGGAACGGACGCGTGCCTGGTATCGGCAAACGCTCGGCATCGGCGGCGAGTGGGGGGCGAGCTTCCGCTGGCGCGAAGAGGCCCAGGACGATCCCTACAGCCTGCTCAGCCCGTTCACGGCGGCGAGCGACTATTTCGAGCCTTCCGCGGCGGCCTTCATGATCAACCTGCGGGTCGACGACCTGGATACGATGCTCGAGGAATTGAGGGCGAAGGGAGTCGAGATACTCGGCTCGCAATTCGAGGATTACGGCAAGTTCGCCTGGATCCTCGACTGCGACGGCATCAAGATCGAGCTGTGGGAGCAGGCCGGCCCGGCGCCCGCCGGCTGAGCTATTTTGCCTTGGCGGGCCGGAACAGCGCGCCCAGGCTGAAGAAGGCGCTGCCCGGGGCGGACTTGAGAACCGTCGTCCGGAAAAGCCGCGACGAGGCGCGGATGATGACGACCACCCAAAGTGCCTGCCAGACGATTGCCGCCAGGTGCGGCCACAATTCGCCATATTGGGCGGCGTAGCCGACCATCGCCAGCGGCGAGCTGAACGGTAGGATGTACGCGGTCCAGGCGAGCGCCGCGCTGTCGCTCGCGACGGCCGACATGGCGAGCAGGAAGACGACCACCTGAAGCATCGTCACCGGCATCGACAGCGTCTGGATGTCGCGGATGTTACTGGCCTGCGCGCCGATGCCGAGGAAAAGCGCTCCGAGCAGCATGTAATTGGTCGAATAATAGATGAGGACGAGCAGCACGAAGGCGGGCCATCCGGCGGCCGGACCGGTGTCGGGAAGCGTCACCCAGTCCTGGATCACCTGGACGAAGGCGTAAGCGATGGCCAGCATCCCGCCCCACACGGCGAGGCCGACGAAGGAGATGGCGAACATCGCGAACAGCTTGCCGAGGAACACGGCCTCGAGCGGCACGGCGGCGGCGAGCACCTCGATCACCTTGTTCGATTTCTCCTCGGCGAGGTTCGACAGCATCAGCGTCGCCAAGAGGATGCTGATCCCGAAGATCACCCCCATGGCGCCGCGCGCGAGGTCGCGGCGGATCATCTGAAGATTGCCGGCCGCGGCCGCGATGATGTCGCGGTGAAGCGCCATCGGCTCGAGCTCAACCTGCGCGCCGTCGAGTGCGCCGGCGCGCCGGGCGTCGTCGACGATCAGCTGCATCGGCCGGGCGACGGCATCCTCCACCTTTGAAGGCGCGGTCAGAACGGGCCGCTCGAGCGTGCCGCTGAACACCGCCGAATAACCCGCCGCCTCGTCGGCGAGCAGCCGGCGGGCCTGCACCGGGACGTTTTCGGCCGGGTCGACGACGCGCAGGACCGGGAGGGCGTTCCGAGGCAATCCCGCGCCCAGTCTTGCGGCCGAAGCGACGACCGCCTGCGAAGTGGCGGTGTCCGCGACGACCGCGACGACTGGGCGCGACGCGCTTCGCTGCGCCTCCTCCGCCATTTGCGACGTCACCAGGACGACGCCGAAGACGACCAGCGGGATGACGAGGAACAGGATGAAGCTGCGCGAATAGACGGTGGCGACGAAGTCCCGCCGGGCGATCACCCAGGCGGCTTCGAACAGGCTCATCATGCCGCCGCCCCGGCGTCGCTGCGGGCGGATTGCTCCATTTCGCGCGCCGCAGCCTCGCCGGCAATGGCGACGAAGGCGTCGTGCAGCCCGGGCCGCTCGATCGAGAGCTCCTCGATGCCGGCGCCGCCGTCGATCAACGCCTTGAGCAGCGGCTCGACGCCGCCGTCGGGAAGCTCGAACTCCCAATGGCCGTTGATCGGCGCCGCACCGGCCGGCAGCGCCGCGCGCCAGCCGCCGTCGCCGTTGCGCGTCCTCAGCCGCACCTGCGGGCGGAGCCGGTCGCGCGCCTCGGCCACGAGCCCCTCGAAGCGGATCCGGCCGCCGGCGATGATCGCTATGCGCTCGCACAGCCGCTCGGCGTGGGAGATGACGTGCGTGGAGAAGATCACCGTCGTGCCGGCGGCCGCCTCCTCGCGGATCAGATGCTCGAGCCGGCCCTGGTTGATCGCGTCGAGCCCCGAAAAGGGCTCGTCGAGCACGACCAGCTTGGGCTTGTGGACGATCGTTCCGAACAGCTGGATCGTCTGCGCCATGCCCTTGGACAGGCTCTTGATCGGCTTGTCGACATAGTCGCCAAGGCCGTTCTCCCGGAGCAGGATCTCGGCCCGCTTGCGGCCGATCTCGAGCGGAAGCCCGCGAAGCGCGCCCATGAAGGCGATCGCCTCGCGCGTCGTCATGGCCGGATAAAGGCCGCGTTCTTCGGGCAAGTAGCCGACGACCTTGGCGGCTTCGAGCGGACGGGCGTGGCCGAGCAGAGTGCGATGGCCCTCGTCCGGGTCGATGATGCCGAGCAGCATGCGCAAGGTCGTCGTCTTGCCGGCGCCGTTCGGGCCGAGAATGCCGTAAATGCTGCCTTCCGGAACGGCGACGTCGATGCCGCGAACCGCCGGCTTTCCGTCAAACGACTTGAAAAGCCCCTTCGCTTCAATAGCTAGAACGCCTGCCACGCTGCCTAGTCGTCCCCTCGGCAAGTCAGGAGGTAAAGCGGAGATAATTTTGGAAGGCAAGCCAAAGCTGCGCAGCGACTTGGAGGCGAAGGCCCGCGCGCTCGGCTTTTGCGCGGTCGGCGTCGCCCGGGCCGACGCGGCGCCGCAGGCCGCGGCGAGGCTTGAGGCGTGGCTCGCTTCGGGCGCCCATGGCGACATGATCTGGATGGAGCAGACGGCGGCGCGGCGGCGCTCGCCGGCGGGACTATGGCCGGACGTGAGGACGGTCATCTCGCTCGGCATGAGCTATGCGCCCGCGGGGGACCCGCTCGCGCTGGCGGACGTTCCGGAGCGCGGCCGGATCTCGGTCTACGCGCAGGGCGCCGACTATCACGACCTCGTCAAGAAGGGCCTCAAGGCGCTGGCGCGCTGGCTGGTCGAAGAGGGTTCGTGCCACCTGAAAGTTTTCGTCGACACCGCGCCCGTGATGGAAAAGCCGCTGGCCGAAGCCGCCGGTTTGGGCTGGCAGGGTAAGCACACCAACCTCGTCAGTCGCGAGGACGGGAGCTGGCTGTTCCTCGGCGCCATCTACACCACGCTCGACCTCGAGCCCGACGTGGCGCACGTCGCCCGGTGCGGGAGCTGCACGCGTTGCCTCGACGCCTGCCCGACCGCCGCCTTTCCGGCACCGTTCCAGCTCGATGCCCGGCGTTGCATCTCCTATCTGACGATCGAGCATAAGGGGCCGATCCCGGAGGAGTTCCGCGAGGCGATCGGCAACCGTGTCTACGGCTGCGACGACTGTCTCGCCGTCTGCCCCTGGAACCGTTTCGCCGAAGCGGCGCGCGGCAACCGCGCCTTCCTGCCGCGCGCCGAGCTGGCGGCGCCGGAGCTCGCCGACCTGCTGCGGCTCGACGACGCCGCCTTCCGGCAGGTCTTCGCCGGCTCGCCGATCAAGCGCATCGGCCGCAACCGCATGGTCAGGAACGCCGCTATCGCCGCCGGCAATAGCGGCCGCGCCGAGCTCGCCCCGCCGCTGCGCGCCCTGCTCGACGACGAGGATCCGGTGGTGGCCGAGGCGGCGGGCTGGGCGCTCGCCCGGCTCAGCGCCCCCGCCGCCTTGCGCTGAGGGCGGCAACGCAGGAAGCGCGGTCCATCTCGCGCCCGTCCGGTAGGCGCGCGTCGATATGGGTGACGACCGGTTCGCCGCCGCCGCGCGGGGGGTAGAGATAGGCGTCGAGCACGCAGGCCGGGCCGAGGAACTGGAGCTTGCGGGCACCGCCCTCGCGCGCCTCCAGATCGGGCCGGCCGAAATGGGCGATGAGTGCCGGCCCGGTGCTCCCCATCACCTCTTCGAGGCCGCGATTGGAATAGGTTGGCGCCGCCGGCGTCGCGGCCGGCGGCGCGCGATCGCCGCCCGTGGCGCAGCCGGCCAACGTCAATCCCGCTAACAGCAGCGCGCCGGTTCGCAAGCCCATCTGTCCTCCCCGTTTGCCCTGGCCCGACAGGACCATGGAACGCGCTTCGCCTCAAGGCCCGGCGCCGCGCGCGCGCCACGGCCCATCGCAAGCGGGGGCTGCCAGGGCGCCGCGAAGGCCGCTATGGGGCAACCATGAACGCGCTGCCGCCCTTCCACCTCGCTTTCCCAGTCCACGATCTCGACGCGGCCCGCGCCTTTTACGGCGGCCTGCTCGGCTGCCCGGAGGGACGAAGCGCCGCGCAGTGGATCGACTTCGACTTTTTCGGTCATCAGATCGTCGCCCATCTCGCCGCCGAGAGCTCGCAGCTGCGGCACAGCAACCCGGTCGACGGCCATGACGTGCCGGTGCCGCATTTCGGCGCCGTCCTGCCGATGGCGCAGTGGCAGCGGTTGGCGGAGCGGCTGAAGGCGGGCGGCGCCGAATTCGTCATCGAGCCGACCGTGCGCTTCGCGGGCCAGCCGGGCGAGCAGGCGACGATGTTCTTCCTCGACCCTTCCGGCAACGCGCTCGAGATCAAGGCCATGCGCGATCCCGCCAACCTGTTCGCGAAGTAAGCGTCAGCGGCCGTAAACGGGGACAGTATACATTTTCTGTCGAGGCAGGCGGGCCGCAGCCACGGTCGAAAAATGTATACTGTCCCCGTTTCTTCCTAGCCCCCGGGGCCGGCGTAACGACCGTCGATATAGACGAGCGGCTGGATGTCCTCGCGCACGACGACGTCCTCGACGACGCCGATGAAGATTGAATGCGTGCCGAACTGGTGATGGTCGATCCGCCGGCACAGGATCGCCGCCTGCGCGTCGAGCAGCCGCGGCGGGCGGACGCAGTCATTCTCCCAGCCCTTGACGAAGCGCTGCCCGTGCCGGGTGCGGTCGGCGAACATCCGCGCGATCTCCTCCTGATCGCTGTGCAGGACGTTGACGCCGAAATGGCCGACATCCTCCATCTGCGCGTGCACCGCGGCGGCCCGGTTGATGCAGACGAGCAGGCTCGGCGGGTCCATCGAGATCGGCGACATGGCGGTGGCGGTGATCCCCATCGGCTGGCCGTCGACGCAGATGCTGATCACGTTCACCGTCGAGGCCACGCGCCGCATCGCCTTGCGGAAGGCATCGGCAAGCGCGGGATCGGCCTCGATCATCGACCGCGCCTAGCGAAGCCGCCCCCGGCTCCGCAAGCCGCGCCTCACCAGATGCGGACGCGCTGCTCCGGCGGCAGATAGAGAGCATGGCCCGGCCGAACGTCGAAGGCTTCGTACCAGGCGTCGTGGTTGCGGACCGACCAGGTGCGCCACTTGCTCGGCGAATGGACGCCGGACAGCACCGCGCGGCGCAGCTCGGCCTCGCGAAACGCCACCCGGTTGACCTGCGCCCGGCCCATGAAGAAGCGCTGGTCGCCGCTCGTGCCTTCGATCACCGGCGCCGGCCGGCCGCCCAGCGAGAGCCGGTAGGCGTCGTAGGCGACGGCGAGGCCGGCATTGTCGGCGATATTCTCGCCCAGCGTCTGCGCCCCGCGGATGTTGAGGCCGGGCAGCGCCGCGTAGGAATCATATTGCGCGACCAGCCGCTGCGTCCGCTCGCGGAACCGCCGCTGATCCTCCTCGGTCCACCAATTGGCGAGCCGGCCCTCGGCGTCGAAGCGGCTGCCCTGGTCGTCGAAATGGTGGCTGATCTCATGGCCGATGACATAGCCGATGGCGCCGTAATTGACGGCCGGATCGGCGTTGGGATCGAAGTGCGGCGCCTGGAGATAGGCGGCCGGGAAGACGATGACGTTGTTCTCGAAGCTCGCATAGGCGTTGGCGGTGATCGGCATCATCCACCATTCGCTGCGGTCGACCGGCCGGTCGATGCGCGCGAGGTCGCGTTCGAACAGGAAGCGGCCGGCGCGGACGAAATTGCCGTAGGCGTCGCCGCGCCGGACCTCGAGGCCGTCATAGCTGCGCCAGCGGTCGGGATAGCCGATCATCGGCCGGAAGGCCGCGAGCTTGGCGCGGGCGCGCCGGCGAGTCTCCGGCGACATCCACTCGAGATTGGCGAGCCGGCGGTCCATCGCCCGCAACAAATTGCCGACGAGCTCGTCCATCGCCGCCTTGGTCGCGGACGGAAAGTGGCGCTCGACATAGGGGCGGGAGACGGCGTCGGTCATCGCCGTCGCGGTGAGCTCGATCGCCTGCAGCCAGCGCGCCGGCGCCTCGCTGGCGCCACCGAGCACGCCTCCGGAAAAGCCGAACTCGGCCTCGGCGAAGGCGGCGGGAAGCACCGCCGCCCGGTCCTTGGCCAACCGCACCGCCAGCCAGTCCTGAAGCACCGGCAGCGGCGTCTCGCGGAACAGCTCGGCCATCGCGATGACCGCGCTGGTCTCGGCGACG
>DASVVV010000048.1:0-33046 GCA_036386375.1 Allosphingosinicella sp.
CGGCACGCCCCTCAGCTGCAGCGCCGTATAATATTGCTCCGATTCGCTGACCGGGGTGCGATAATCCTCGCTGCCCACCACCACCAAAGTCGGCGTCTGCACATTCCCCACCAGCGACAGCGGCGAGCGGCGCCAATAGGCATCGGGATCCTCCCAGGGATAGGCGCCGAACCAGTAGCGCGAGAAATAAGCCGGGGAGTCCGCCGTCAGCGCGAAGCTCGACCAGTCGATCACCGGCTTTTGCGTCGCCGCCGCGCGGAAGCGGTTGGTCTTGCCGATGATCCAGGCGGTGAGCACGCCGCCGCCCGATCCGCCGGTCACGAACAGCCGTTCCGGATCGGCTACGCCCTGGGCGACGGCCGCGTCGACGATGCTCATCAGATCGTCATAATCGTTGCCGGGATAGGCGTGGTGGATGAGGTTCGCGAACTCCTCGCCATATGACGTCGAGCCGCGGGGGTTGGCGGAGAGCACCGCATAGCCGGCCGCGGCGTAGAGCTGGTTGTCGGTGGCGAAATGGGGGCCGTAGGCCGCGAACGGGCCGCCGTGGATTTCGAGGATCAGCGGCACGCGCTGGCCTTCGCTGTAATTGGGCGGGAGCGTCAGCCAGCCCTCGATCTCGCGCCCGTCGGCCGAGGAGGCGGCGGCGATCCGGCGCACCTCGCCGAGCCGCTTATTGTCGAGCAGCTCGGAGTTCAGCCGCGTCAGCTGCCGCCGCGTCCCGCCGCGGGCGAGGATCACGTCGGCGGGCCGGGTCGGAGTTCCGGCCGGAAAGGCGACCGAGCCGTCGCGCGCGACGCTGAAGCTGCCACCGGTATAGGGCCGGTCGAAGCCGTAGCCGGTCAGCCCTTCGGCCACCGTCCGGATCGAGCCGTCGAGGCCGATCCGCGCCACCCGGGTCTGCCCGTGATCGTCATAGGCGACGTAGATCGAGCGGCCGTCGGAGGCCCAGACCGGCGAATCGACGCTTCGATCGAGCGACTGGGTGAGCGCGCGGCGATTGCCGCCATTCGCGTCCATCACATAGAGGATCGCATTCTCATATCCGCGCCGGCGGTCGTCGAAGCCGGTATAAGCGATCAGCCGCCCGTCGGGCGATGCCGTCGGCTGGGCGTCCGGCCCCTCGCGGTCGGTGAGGGCACGAATTCGGTTGTCGGCGACGTCGAGCGCGTAGACTTCGGTATTGACCGCCTCGCGTTCCCAATTCTCGCTGCGGTTGCCGCTGAACAGGATCGTCCGCCCGTCCGGGGTCCAGGCAAGCGGGCCGCTATTATTGTAGGGGCCGAAGCTCAGCTGGCGCGGCGCTCCGCCGTCGGCCGCGACGAGGAAGATCTGGTCGTAGCCGGGGCGCAAATAGCCCTGACCGTCGAAGCGGTAGGTGACGGCCGTGATGATCTCGAGCGGGTCCGCCCATTGCGCGCCTTCCGGCCGCTGCTGCGGCGCACCGAGCTTCATCCCCTCGTCGGGGACGAACATCGAATAAGCGATCTGCCGTCCGTCCGGCGACCAGGCGAGGCTGCTCGGCGCGTCGGGAAGGCCGGTGATCCGCACGGCCTCGCCGCTCGACATCCAACGCACGAACAGCTGCGCCGCATTGCCCTCGGCGGTCGAGATATAAGCGAGCCGGTCCCCGTTCGGCGACCAGCGCGGCTGGCTGTGCGAGCCGGTCCCTGCGACCAGCGGCGACTGCTGCCCGGTTCGCGTGTCGACCAGCCAGATTGAGGGGCGGTAGCGATCGCTCATGATGTCGCCCGAGCGGCGGACATAGGCGATCCAGCGCCCGTCGGGGCTGATCTGCGGATCGGACGCGACTTCGAGGCTGAACAGGTCGCGCGGCGTGAAACTGCGCTCCGGCCCACTCGGCGGCACCGCCTGCGCCGGCGCCAGCCCAAGCACGAACAACACCAGCAGGCACCAGCGTCTCAGCATGTCGATTCCCCTGTCTTCGCGGCGATCATAGGAGTTGGCGCCGCGCCGACAAGCGGCGTCACCCGCGCCGGAACGGCGTGAATTCCTCGAGCTCTTCGATCTCCCGCGCCACGGCGCCGCGTTCGGCGGCGAGGAAGCGCGCTACGGCGGCCCGGAACGAGGGATCGGCGATGTAATGGGCCGACCAGGTCGGCACCGGGCGATAGCCGCGGGCGAGCTTGTGGGCGCCCTGCGCGCCGGCCTCGACTCGCTGGAGGCCGCGGGTGATCGCCGCCTCGATGGCCTGATAATAGCAGAGTTCGAAATGGAGGTGCGGCACCTCTTCGAGGCAGCCCCAATAGCGCCCGTAAAGCGCCTCGGCCCCGACCAGGTTGAGCGCGCCGGCGATCGGGCGGCCGGAGCGGAGCGCGAGGATCAGGAGCACGCGATCACCGAGCCGCTCGCCGAGCATCGAGAAGAAGGCCCGCGTGAGATAAGGCCGCCCCCATTTGCGGGCGCCGGTATCCTGGTAGAAGGCCCAGAAGGCGTCCCAGTGCGCCTCCTCGATGTCGCCGCCGAGATGGACGACCTCCAGCCCCTCGACGGCCGCCGCCCGCTCCTTGCGGATCATCTTGCGCTTTCGAGACGACAAGGTGGCCAGGAAATCTTCGAAAGTCCGATAGCCAGGGTTGAGCCAGTGGAACTGGCTGTCGGCGCGGATCAGCCAGCCGGCGCGTTCGAACTGCGGCACCTCGGCCTCGGCGATGAAGGTCGCGTGCGCCGAGGAAAGTTCGTGCGCCTCGACCACCCTTTCCGCGGCGGCGATCAGCGCGGGCGCGAGCGCCGGAACCCTTGCGAGCAGCCGCCGCCCGGGCACGGGCGTGAACGGCACCGCGATCTGGAGCTTGGGATAATAGCTCCCGCCCGCCCGCTCCCAGGCGTCGGCCCAGCCATGGTCGAAGACATATTCGCCCAGCGAATGGCCCTTCAGGTAAGCGGGCATCACCGCGTCCGGGGACCCGTCCGGGCCGTCGATCGCGATGGGCACCGGCCGCCACCCGGTGGCGGCGACGGCGCTTTCCGAATCTTCCAGGGCCGAGAGAAAGGCGTGGCTGAGGAACGGATCGGCCGTCCCGGCGCAGCGGTCCCAATCCTCGGCCGCGAACGACGCGACCCCGTCGGCGAGGCGCGCGACGACCGCCTCGCCGCTCACCGCGCCGGTTCCTCGTAAATGACTTGGTCGGCATGTTCGCCGGCGCGCGCCCAGTCGGAATCGCCGCGGCAGGTCCAGGTCAGCACCGGCAGCCCGTTCCGCCGCTGCGCCTCGGCGAAAGACGAGGGCAGGTCACGAATGTCGTAAGCGAGGAAATCCGGCCGCGCGCCCCACAGCGCCAGGTGGCGCGCGATCCAGCCGCGCCAGCGCCGCCCCGCCTCGGTCACGACCAGCCCGCGCAGCGTCTCCGGCGCGTTGGAGGCGAACCAGCGGGATACTTCCGGGTTGAACGACATAACCGCCACCGCGCCCTTATAGCCCGCCAGCGCGGCGCCGACCGCTCGGCTCACCCCGACGACCCGCCGCTCGGGCGCCTTCACCTCGATGAGGACACCCTGACGTCCGCGGATGAGCGCCAGCACTTCTTCGAGCGTGGGGATAGTCTCCTGGGTGCCCCGGAGCCGAATCGCCGAAAGCTCCCCGGCGGAACGTTCGGCAAGCTTGCCGCGAGCGTCGGTCAGGCGCCCCAGCTCATAATCGTGGAAAACGAAGGCGACGCCGTCGCGGCTCGCCTGGACGTCGAGCTCGATGCCGCGGCCCGCGGCGAGCGCCGCTTCGAAGGCGGCGCGGCTATTCTCGATCGCGCCGCGGCCATGCAGCCCGCGATGGGCGAAGGGCCGCGAGATGAGGCCGGTGAGCCTAGCCCGCCGCGACGGCGACGACGGCATCGATTTCGACCGCGGCGCCGAGCGGAAGCACCGGCACGCCGACGGCGCTGCGGGCGTGTCGGCCGGCGTCGCCGAACACCTGCTCCATCAGCTCCGACGCGCCGTTGGCGACCTTCGGCTGGTCGGTGAAGCTGCCGGCGCTGTTGACGAAGACGCCGAGCTTCACGACCCGCTCGACCCGGTCGAGCGAACCGAGGGCCGCGCGCATTTGCGCCAGCAGCATGATGCCGCAGCGGCGCGCCGCGCGCTGGCCATATTCGAGGTCGCGGTCTTCGCCGAGCCGACCGGTCATCAGTTGCCCCTCGTCGAACGGCAGCTGGCCGGAAATGTGGAGGAGGCCGTTCGCTTCCACGGCCGGCACGTAGGCGGCGACCGGCGTCGCGGGTTCGGGAAGGACGATGCCGAGCTCGGCAAGGCGGTCGGAGATGCGATCGATCATCGGATCGGTAAGCACTTGCCGGTGCATCGGGTCAAGCCGCCTCAGCCGGCCTTGCGGGCGACCTGGAAGCCGGCGAAGCTCTGGCTCACCGGCATCAGCTCGATCGTGTTGACGTTGAGATGCGGCGGGAGCGTCGCCAGCCACCACATCAGATCGGCAAGGTCGTCGGCCGTCATCGGGTCCATGTTCGCGTAGAGCGCGTCCGACGCCGCCTTGTCGCCGCCGGTGCGGACGATCGTGAACTCCGTCTCGGCCATGCCGGGCTCGATCGAGGTCACCCTGACGCCGGTGCCATGGAGGTCGCACCTCAGGTCGAGCGAGAATTGCCGGACGAACGCCTTTGAGGCGGCGTAGACCGCCCCACCGGCATAAGGATAGGTCGCCGCGACCGAGCTGAGGTTGATGACCATCCCCTGGCGCTCGATGATGCGGGGGAGGAGCTTGCGGGTGATCGCTACCAACCCGGTGATGTTCGTCTCGATCACCTGCTCGAGCGGGGCCATGTCGGACCGCTGCAGCGGCTGCATCGGCGGCGCGAGCCCGGCATTGTTGACGAGCAGACTAATGCTCGCGAAAGCCTCGGACAGTCCCTCGATCGCGGCGTCGATCGCCGCCGCGTCGCGCATATCGAGCGCGAGCGGATGGAAGCGGTCCTCGCCAAGCTCGTCGGTCAGCGCCTCGAGCCGCTCACGCCGGCGCCCGGTCCCGACGACCTTCCACCCCTCGCGGGCGAAGCGCCGTGCCGTCGCCGCGCCGAAGCCGGCCGTCGCGCCGGTGACCAGGACCGTTCCGCTCATCGCACCTCGCTCCTCGGCCCGCTGAATGGCCGCGCGCCGCCCGAATATCCGTCCTCGGTCGGGCGGCAAAGGGGATCGCCGCTCAATCTCTACTTGAACTTGAGCCGTTGATGCTGAGTAGTACTCGTTCAACGAAGCAGGACAGGGGGGCGGCGATGGGGCGGTCGGACGATGTTCATGTCGTGACCGATCCGGCGGTCGCTGCGCTGCTCGGCCAGACGCTACAGCGCCGTCTGCTGCTCGCCTTCGCCGCCAGCGAGCGACCAATCGCTCCCGTCGCGCGACAGCTCGGCCAGCCGATCGCGAACGTCCACTACCATGTCACCCGCATGGCGCGGCTCGGTCTGCTGATCGTCGCGCGCGAAGAAAAAAGGCGTGGCCGGCCGGTCAAGCATTACCGCACCGTCCGGCCGCGCTTCTTCCTGCCCGACGAGCTGATCGGGCGCACGCCCGGGGACGGCCTGGCGGCGGAACTTCGGGCACGCCTCGAGGAGGAGGCCCTGAAGGCGGACGGCGGCGGGGGCATCCTCTTTTCGGTGGACTGCGGGCGACCGCGGATGGAAAGGATCGCCGGCGAGCCGCGACCGCGCGCTGCTGCGGAGCTCTGGGAAGTCTTCGCGATGACCGATGCGGAAGCCGCGATCCTGGCGCAGGACATGGAAACGCTGTTCCGTCGGCATCGGGAACAATGCTCCGGCAAGGGCCGACCATTCCTGTGTCATGCGGCTTTCGCTCCGAGAAAGTAGCGGTCTACTCAGCAGCGTCTATTCCCTTTTGAGTAGTGTCCCGACTTGGTTTTCGCCTCCATGTGCAGGAGATCTCCAGGTCATGATCAACCATCCTCGTCAGCTGCTGAACGCGGGCCGCCGCGCCTCGCTCGCGCTCGCGCTCGTCGCCGGCTGCACGCCGCCGACGACGGCTACCGCGCCGAATTCGGCGGAGCGGGATGTCGCAACGCAGCTCGGTGCTTGTTTCGACGCGCAGACGGCGGTGTTCCCCTTCAACGGGATCGTTCACGCCGAGCGCGGGCCTTGGACGTTTACGCGCACCGCCGGCGCGCTCGCTCCCAGTGAGGCGGCGCAGCCGCGAGCCGACACGCCTTATTCGCTCGCCTCGGTGTCCAAGGTATTCACGAACGTCGCCATCGGGCAGCTCGTCGATCAAGGCCGCGTCTCCCTCGATGCGCCGATCGGTACCTATCTTCCCGACCTTCCCCCTGCATTCGCCGCCATCACGCTCGACCAGCTGATTCACCACCGCTCGGGCGTCGCGAGCTTCCTGCAGCCGGCGCCGGAGTGGTTCGAAGCGGTGCAGCGGGCGCGGACGGCGCGCGATCTGGTCCCGCTAGTGACGCGCGCTCCACTGGCTTTCCGCCCCGGAGAGCGGGAGGAATATTCTAATGGCGGCTATGTCCTCGCCGGCGCCGTGGTGGAGGCGGTGACCGGCAAGCCCTTCGCCGACCACCTTGAAGAAGCGATCTTCCGCCCGCTCGGAATGACGCGCACCAGCCTGGACCCGATCGCCGGCACCGCAATGCCGATGACGCGCCTGAGCCCGCCGGGAGCGCCACCATCGGAAGAGCTGCGGCCGGTGCCCATGAACATCGCTTTCCGAGCGACGCCGGCCGGTAGCGCGCGAAGCACAGCCGAGGATCTGACCCGGTTCGGGCGAGCGCTGCTCGGGGAGGCGCTTCTCAGGCCTGAAACGCGGGCGCGCCTCTTCCGGCGGCGGGGCGAGCCGTGGCGGATCGGTGGCGCCGGCGGCAATATCGGCACCAACACCGACTTTGCGGTGCTGCCGGAGCTCGGATGGGTGGTCGTCGTCCTCTCCAACTACGATCCGCCGTCGGCCGAGACGATGGCCCGAGTCCTGCACGGAGTGCTCGCCGGCAGGGGCTGCCGAACCGTGTCCGAAGCGGATGCGCCCAGCCCGTTCGGGCCGCCGGCAGGGCAGCGGCGCCGGAATTAGCCGGCTTCGGTCCGGCCGAGCCGCTCCAAAATCCAGGGCAGCGCCGCGGCCCAGTCGTCGATCCGGGCATGGGCGTGCTCGGACGGCGGGGTGCGCGCGGCGAGGCGGGGCTCGGCGATCATGTGCAGCCGCCAGACGTCGGGCGCGTGCTTAGCCACCGATTCATGATGGACGGCGAGATCGTCGATGAAGACTGTCGCGCTCGGCTTCCTCTCCTCGACCAGCTCCAGGACCGGCCGGCCCTTGCCGCCGCGATTGCACAGCACGCGGTGGCGGATGTCGAACGCTTCGAGCTGCGCGACCCGGTTCGCCTGATATTCGTCGCCGATATTGGTGAGGATGACGATGTCGGCCTGGGCCGAGATCTGGCGAAGTGCCTCGACCGCGCCGGGAACGACGTTCTGGCGATGCATTTCGCCTTCGAAGAACATGTCGAGCAGCGGCCAGACTCGCTCTTGCGGCACGACCTGGCCGTCGCGGGTCCGCAGCGCGCCGGCGAAGCCCGGCGCGTCGAGCGCGAAGCTCAGCTCCGCCGCTTCGTCCACCCATTGCGCGAAATGGCTGACGAAATGGAGGATCACCTCGTCGCAGTCGCTGATGAGGAGCGGCCGGCTCACCGCTCCAGCCTCCGGCGCGCCTCGACCAGCTCGAGCGGGGTCGCCGCCAGCGCCTCGGCGCAGGCGATCAGATCGGGTTCGTGGCTTTCGAGGAAGCGCAGGCCGGCCGCGAGCACGGCGGGTTCGCCGATGCCTGCGCGCAGCGACTCCGGCGTCAGCCCGGTCAGCGCCAGGAAACGCGAGGCGCGCGCCTCTTCGCCGACGATCCACGCCAGCGCGCGCAGCGCCTCGGCCTCGGCGTCATTTGTTTGTTCACCGGTCATCGCCTAGAGCGCGCGCGTGGGACAAAAAATCCTGGTTGTCGAGGACAACGAGCTCAACCTGAAGCTGTTTTGCGACCTCCTGCGCGCCCACGGCTACGAGGCCGAACCGGTCCGCGACGGCCGCGAGGCGGTCGAGCGGGCGCGGGCGTTCGTCCCCCATCTCGTCGTCATGGATATCCAGATGCCCCATGTCAGCGGCCTCGAGCTGATCGAGCAGATGAAGGGCGACGAGGAGCTCAAAGGCACGCCGATCATGGCGGTCACCGCTTATGCCGCCAAAGGCGACGAGGAGCGCATCCGCGACGCCGGCGCGGAAGGCTATGTCTCCAAGCCGATCTCGCTGATGCGTTTCATCGAAGCCGTGCAGGCGCTGCTCGACGCGGCGGCCGGGCGGGAGGGGGAGGACCAGTCCGACAAGCAGTCGCAGCCCGAGACACTGGAAGCTGAGGAACTCGACCTAGGCGATGGCACCGCGCGTCATTCCCGGGACAGCGGGAATCCAGCTTCGGAAGGAGAGCAGGAAGAAGAGAAGATGGACTCCCGATCGAGTCCGGGACGACGCAGGACCTAGGGACGTGCCGCCTCAAGGTCGTGCGTCATTTGATCTTGGCTTCCTTGAACTCGACGTGCTTGCGCGCGACCGGGTCGTATTTGCGGAAGGTCATTTTCTCGGTGATGTTCCGGGGATTCTTCTTGGTGACGTAATAGAAGCCCGTGTCGGCAGTGCTGACGAGCTTGATCTTCACCGTGGTCGGCTTGGCCATGACAGCCTCTTTCAACAGCTGGAAAATACGAAAAAATAAAGCGGCGCTCACCGCCGCCTCTCGTGCCCGTCCCTCTGCCTCCGGCATGCGATTCTGTCAAGGCCGGCGCCCCAAGCGAGGATTTAACGCGCCGGTAACCATAAACGGGCATCCTCGGCCCCCGAACGGGAGCTGTGGGAGCGGTCAGGTGGGCGTGCAAACGGATGGGATGCTGGTCGTCAGGGCCGAGCTGTGCGACCGGCTCGACAGCCTACAGCGCGCGGCGGAGCGCATGACGGTTCGCGACATGCTGCAGGACATCGGCGCGATCCGCACCATTGCCTCGGCTTACGGCTTCCTCCCCGTGGTCGCACTGGCCGATGCCATTGAACGGGCCGTGCGCTCGCAGCCGCGGGGCTGCCCCGCCGGCCTCTATCTCGATCGCCTTCGCGACGCGATCGGCTGCGGCCGGCTCGACGAGCAGGCGAGCCAAGCGATGCTCGCTTCGGTTTCGGTGCGGCTGGGCTGAATGGACGCCCTCGTCACCGCCTTCGTCGCCGCCGCGCTGGCCGAATGGGGCGACAAGACCCAGCTCGTCGTCGCCTTCCTCGCCGCCCGCTCGGGACGGCCGGGGACGGTCCTTGCCGGCCTCCTCGTCGCGGCGATTGTCAGCAACGTCGTTGCGGCGCTGGCGGGAGACGTGGTCGCCCAGATGATCACGGTCCAGGCGATGACCTTGCTGGTCGCGGTGGCCCTGCTTTTCGCAGGCGTCGCCGGCCTCATCCGCCGCGAGCCGCCGCCGCTCGGGTCGACCCGAACGCCCCTGTTCCTCGCGGCGCTGATCCTGAGCCTGGCGGCCGAGCTCGGCGACCGCACCCAGTTCCTCGCCTTCGCGCTTGGCGGCCGCTTCGGTTTTCCCTGGCTGACGGCGGCGGGCGGGGCGGCGGGGATCCTCGCCGCCTGCGTCCCGGCGGCCGCGCTCGGCGAACGGATCCGCGACGTGGTGCCGGTCCGCGTGGTGCGATATGTCGGCGCGGCCCTGTTCCTCGTCGCCGGCTTCATCATCGCCGTCAGCGCGCTCCGGCTGACCTGAGCGGCGTCTAGAAGATCGCCTTCAGCACCCCGAAGACCATCAGCAGCGCAAGCACCACGACGACGAGCACGATCACTCCGATTATTCGGATCACGGCATTTCCTTTCGGCTGCTGTTACGGAAGGATAACAGGAGCGCGGCGCCGATGTTCCGGGCCGATCCGGATCAGCCACAGGTCGGGCACCGCGCCGAGCCGCAACGGCAGGATGCTGGTCCCGAGGCCGGCGCCGACGATCAGGGTCTTCCCGCTCTCCTCGATCCGCCCGCAGGCATAGCGGTCGCCGTGTTCGGACATCGTCGAAACCGCGCCGACCATCGGCAGCCGTATCTGTCCGCAATGGGTATGGCCGGCCAACACCAGGCCGACGTCGTTCGGAACTTCCGGGAACGGATCCGGGCTGTGACTGAGGACCAGCCTGGCCCCGCCGAGTGGGCGAAGCGCCGCGAGGGTGCGGGTCAGGTCATGATGGTCGGTGAAGGCATCGTCGAGACCGCCGATCGCCAGCGGCCCGGCGCGCACGGCATTGTTGTCCAGGACCGTGATCCCCGCTTTCCTCAGGGCGGCGCGCGCTTCGTCGGCGTTGCGCCAATGATCGTGATTGCCGAGCACGGCATAGCTGCCGAGCCGCGAGCGAAGCCGCGCCAGCGGCGCGACGGCCTCGGCAAGCGAATAAATGCGAGTCGCAAACCTTTTGTCGCTGACCAGATCGCCGGCAATCAGGACGAGGTCCGGCCGGAGCGCATTGATCTGCCCGACGATTCGCTGCAGCCGCGACGGCGGCATGTCCGGCCCGGCGACATGGATGTCGGAGACGAGCACCGCGCGCACCGGCGGAGCGCCCGCGGGCCAGTCGCGCAGCGCGACCTGCGCGCGGCGCACGACCGGATCGGAGATGGCGGTCCAATAGGCCCAGCCGGCGACCGCCAGGGCGGCGACGAAGAGGGACAGGAACAGCCGGCGCCAGGTCATCGCGCGGGCGCGAATAGCCCTTCCCATGCGCCTCGTCACGGCGCAGGGAGAGGCGATGGGCGAGGCGCGCGTCATCCCGGTCATCCTCTCCGGCGGGGCGGGAACGCGCCTGTGGCCGCTGTCGCGCGCGCGCCGTCCGAAGCAGCTGCTGCCGCTGCTCGGTCCGGAATCGCTCCTTCGGTTGACTGCCCGCCGGGTCGCCGACCGCGCCTTCTACGCAGCCCCGATCGTCGTCGCGCCGGCCGATCAGGCCGCAGCGGTCGAGGCCGAGATGGACGACATTGGAAGCCTGATCCTCGAACCTTTCGGCCGCAACACCGCCCCAGCGATCGCTCTCGCGGCGCTGACTGCCCCGGCCGATGCGCTGTTGCTGGTGCTTCCGAGCGACCATCTCGTCGCCGAGCCGGAAGCGCTCGACGCGGCGGTCCGGCGCGCGCTGCCGGTCGCGGCGCGAGGGTGGCTGGTCACCTTTGGGATGAAGCCGGATCGGCCAGAGACCGGCTACGGCTATGTCGAGCGGGGGGGGCCGCTTGCGCAAGGCGTGCATGAGGCCGCCTCGTTCACCGAAAAGCCGGACGCGAGGCGGGCACAGGCCTTCGTCGAGGGAGGGCGTCATGACTGGAACGGCGGGATGTTCCTGATGCGCGCGGATGTCCTGATCGCGGGCCTGGAGCGGCATGCGCCCGAGATCATCGCCGCCGTCCGTGCCGCGGCGAAGCGTCAGCAGGTCGACGGGCAGCGGATCAGGCCCGACCCCGAGGCTTTCGCCGCCGCGCCCTCGCTGTCGATTGATTATGCGCTGATGGAGAAGGCCGAAAAGATCGCGGTCGCGCCGGTGGCGGCCGGCTGGAGCGACATCGGCAGCTTCGCGGCGCTTCACGACGCATCCGGCAAGGATTCCGATGGCAATGCGCTGGTCGGCGATGTGCTGGCGATCGACACACGCGATTGCCTGATCCGCTCCGAAGGGCCGCTGGTGGCGGCGCTCGGAGTGGAGGATCTCGTCATCATCGCCACTAATGACGCCGTGCTCGTGGCGCGGCGCGGCGACAGCCAGCGGGTGCGCGAGCTGGTCGAGCGGCTCAAGGCGGGGGGACACGAAGCATGGACGTAAGGACGCTCGGGACAAGCGGCCTCGTGACGCCGCGCCTGGTGCTCGGCGGCAACGTCTTTGGCTGGACCGCGACCGGCGAGGAGGCCTTTCGCATCCTCGACCGCTTCGTCTCGGCCGGCGGCACGATGATGGACACCGCCGACGTCTATTCGAAATGGGCTCCCGGCCTCCAGGGCGGCGAATCGGAAGAGCTGATCGGCGAGTGGTTGCGGCGGCGCGGGCGGCGCGACGACGTTCTGATCGCCACCAAGGTCGGCTTCGAAGAAGGCCTTTCCGCCGCCGTCATCGAGCGTGGCATCGATGCCTCGCTGGCGCGGCTGGGGACCGATTATGTCGACCTGTATTTCTCCCATCGCAACGATCCGGCGACGCCGCTCGAGGAGACGCTGGCGGCATTCGACCGGCTGGTCCGCGCCGGCAAGGTGCGTAGCCTCGGCGCGTCGCAAATCGAAGCGAGCCGGCTCGCCGAGGCGCTCGACATCGCGGAGCGGCAGGGGCTGACCGGCTACAGCGTGCTCCAGACCTGGTACAATCTCGCCGACCGGCCGCGCTACGAGGGGCCGCTCCAGCAGTTGGTGGTCGAGCGCGGGCTCGGCATGGTCGCCTTTTACGGCCTCGCCTCCGGCTATCTCACCGGCAAATATCGAACCGCCGCCGATCTCGGCAAGAGCGTGCGCAGTGACCGCGTGACGGGCTATATGGATGGGACCGGCCCGCGCATCCTGGCGGCGCTGGACGAGGTCGCTGCCGAAGCGGGGGCGACGCCGGCGCAGGCGGCGCTCGCCTGGCTCGCCGCGCAGCCTGGCGTCACCGCGCCGATCGCCAGCGCGACCAGCCTGGCCCAGCTGGAAGAACTACTCGGCGTCCTGACGCTCGAGCTAACTCCGGAGCAGATCGGGCGGCTCTCGGCCGCTTCTGCTTAGTCCTTCTCGCCGCCGAGCACGAAGTCGCGCAGCGCGCGCGCGTCGTGGAGCGCATTGTGCGGGACCCGGCTGTTCGCGGCCGGGCTGAAGCCGGGATTGCTGAGCAGCTCGAATCGCAGCGTTCCGACCGGCGCCATCTCCCCGGGCCCCGTGGTCAGCAAAGCACAGAAATAGCCGATATCGTCCGGCCAGTCGGCGACGATCACGGGATCGGGGTCCGACGCCAGATAGTCGGCGAGTCCGAGCGCCGCCTCGCGGCGCGACACCTCGCCGGTCGACCCGCCTGGAATGCTGGCGAGATAGGGGACGACGTTTCGCTCGACCCAGGGGTGGAGCGGCTCGGGGAGCGGCAGAGTCTCGTAAAATTCCTGGTCCCCATGCTCGGGCACCAGCGCGAGGCTGATCAGCGCCCCGCCGAAGCCGTTGAACTCGGTGTCGAGGAAATAGCGCATGCCTTCAGTGCCTGAAATGGCGCATGTCGGTGAAGACCATGGCGAGCCCGGCCTCGTCGGCGGCGGCGATCACTTCCTCGTCGCGGATCGACCCGCCCGGCTGAATGACCGCGGTGGCGCCCGCTTCGGCGGCGGCGAGCAGGCCGTCGGGGAACGGGAAGAACGCGTCGGAGGCCACTGCGGAGCCGATCGTGCGCGGCTCCGCCCAGCCCGCTTTGTCGGCCGCGTCCTTCGCCTTCCAGGCGGCGATGCGGGCCGATTCGAGGCGGTTCATCTGGCCGGCGCCGATGCCGGCGGTGGCGCCGTGCTTGGCGTAGACGATGGCGTTCGACTTGACGTGCTTGGCGACCGTCCAGGCGAAGAGGCAGTCGGCAAGCTCCTGCTCCGAAGGCCCCCGCCTCGTCACGACCCTCAACGCCGAGCGGTCTAGTCGGCCGTTGTCGCGGTGCTGGACCAGCCAGCCGCCGGCGATCGACTTCATCGTCAACCCCGGCCGCGCCGGATCGGCCAGCGGCCCGGTGATGAGCAGGCGCAGATTCTTCTTGCGCGCGAAGACCGCCCGTGCCGCCTCGTCGGCGTCGGGTGCGATCACGACCTCGGTGAAAATCTCGGTCATCGCCTCGGCGGCGGCGGCGTCGATCGGGCGGTTGACCGCAATGATCCCACCGAAGGCGGAAACCGTGTCGCACGCGAAAGCCGCCCGATAGGCGTCGACGAGTGAGCCTTCGACGGCAACGCCGCAGGGATTGGCGTGCTTGACGATGACGCAGGCCGGATCGCCGTCGCGAAACTCGGCGACCAGCTCGAGCGCGGCGTCGGCGTCGTTGTAATTATTGTAGGAAAGCGCCTTGCCCTGCACCTGGCGCGCCTGCGCGATGCCGCTGACGTGCGGGCCGTTCGGCAGATAGAGCGCCGCCTGCTGGTGCGGGTTCTCGCCGTAACGGAGCGTTTCGCCCAGCTTCATGGTGAGCGGAAGCGTGTCGGGGAAAAGCGCGCCCTGGTCGGCGAAAGCGAACCATTGGGAAATCGCGCTGTCATAGGCGGCCGTCGCCGCGAAGGCCTTGGCGGCCAGCCGCTTCCGAAGATCGACCGATGTCGTGCCGTCGGATGCGTCGAGCGCGGCGACCAGTTCGCCATAGTCCCCCGGATCGGTGACGATGGCGACATAAAAGTGGTTCTTGGCGGCCGAGCGGACCATCGACGGCCCGCCAATGTCGATATTCTCGATGATCTCGTCACGATCCGCGCCGCGGGCCACCGTCTGCGCGAATGGGTAGAGATTGACTACCACCAGATCGATGGCGCCGATGCCGTGCTCGCGCATCGAGGCGCTATGGTCAGGATCGTCGCGGACGGCGAGCAGGCCGCCATGGACCATCGGATGGAGCGTCTTGACCCGCCCGTCCATCATCTCGGGAAAGCCGGTCAGCTCCGCGACGTCGCGCACCTCCAGCCCCGCCTCGCGAAGAGCCCGCGCCGTGCCGCCCGTGGAGACCAGCTCCACCCCGTGCCGCGCCAGCGCCCGGCCGAGCTCCGCCAGCCCGGTCTTGTCGGAAACGGACAGCAATGCGCGGCGGATCTTGATGTCGGTCATCGGGACTCCGGGCAACGGAAGCGCACGCCACAGCGCGTCGCGCGCCCTTTTTCAAGTGCGCCGCCTCAGCAGGGACTCGCCGGCGATGGCCGCGGACCGGCCGTTGGGCCTTCGACGCGCGGCCAGCCGCCGCGCCAGACCAGCCGGTCGATCAGCATCACGCGGCGGGTGTTCACTTCGTCGGTCGCCCGGGTGCGGGGGCGGCGCGAATCGACGGCGTGGTAGAGGATCCAGTCGCGCCCGCAGCGGTCCTCGGCGAGCGAATTATGGCCCGGCGCGACCCAGATCCCGCCGCGTTCGAGGATGACGCTGTTGCCGGACCCGGTCGCCTGGGCCAGCGTCTCGAACGGCCCCGTCGCGCTGCGCGAGCGGGCGACCAGCGTTGCATAATGGGCGTTGGGCCCGCAGCAATTGTCGCCCGAATAAAAGAGGTAATACCAGCCGTCGCGCCGGACGACCCACGCGCCTTCGACCAGGCGCTGATACTCGTTCGGATCCTGGGACGGAATGGCCGGGACCAGATCGACCGGCCCGCTCCCGGACGCGAACGAGATCCGGTCGGCCGCGAGTTCCTGCACCTTGATCGGCCCGAAGCCGGAGCCCCAGTAAAGCAGCCGCCGTCCTGTTTGCGGGTCGTCATAGGCCATCGGATCGATGTTGACGAAGCCGGGGCCGCACTGGAGCGGCCGGCCGATGTCGGTGAACGGCCCCTCCGGCCGATCCGCGGTCGCCACGGCGAGGCACAGGCCGCGGCTTTCGTCGGCGAGCGCCGCGTCCGGCTTGGCGGAATAATAGAGATAGTAACGGCCGTCCGCCTCCTGAACGTGCGGCGCCCAGAAATCCTGCGTCCGCGCCGCCCAGCCCGGCTTTGTCGGCAGTGCGTCGCCGAGATGCTCCCACCGCACCAAGTCGGCCGAGCGCGCCACCTGGATGTTGATCGAGCGGCCCTCGGCGGTGGTCGTCTGGGTAGCGTAGACGTAATAATTCCCGTCCGACGCCCTCAGCACCGCCGGATCCGGAAAGTCGGAATCGATGACTGGGTTGGCGTAAGTGGACGCGACGACCTCGACCGCCGGCGCCGTCGCGCAGCCGGAGAGAATAAGGGCGCAAAGGAAGGCGGTTTGCCGTCGCATCGCCCGACCATAGCGGGAGACTCCCGCGCCGGTACAGGCTTCAGAGCACTTCTGCACCCGCGCCGCTGAACCGAAGCCGCGCCGTCAGCAGCGCCCGGAACGCATTGTAGCCGCCCGTCCCGGGGAAGAAGGCGTGAAAAAAGAGCTGCGGCTCCCCGTCCGGCCCCGGCGCCACCGAGGCATGGCCCGGCGCCCACCAGCTTTGCGTCGACTTGAGCAGCGGCACCGGCTGCTTGACGTAGGGACCGAGCGGGTGGTCGGCGACCGCGACGCCGATCCCGTAAGCGGGCGTGCAGAAGTCGTTGCCGGCGTAGAACAGCCAGTAGCGCCCCTGCTGGCGCGTCACCCACGGGCCCTCGATCAGATGACCCTCCCATTCGAGATCGTTGGCCAGCACCTCGGTCGGCTCGCCGAGCAGCGATTCGGCGTCCGGCGCCAGCCGCTGGGCGAAGATGGGGGTGCGCATCGCCTCGAGGATATGGCCTGCGACGCCGCTCTCCTCGAGCACCGCCCTCAGCTGCGTCCACGACCCCAGCGCGGCGTCGATCAGCGGCTGCATCAGGAAGAAGCGCTCCATCGGCCGGCGCCCGTTGGCCCACGGCTGGACCGCGGCGGCGAAGGCCGCGGTGCGGCGGTCCTGTTCGGTTTCGAAGACGCGCCCGATCAGGTCCGGGCGCTCGCGGAACAGGCCGGCGAGCGGGCGCGGCCAGATGCCGTTCGAATCCTTCTTCCAGAAAAGGTAGGGCGTGTCATCCGCGTCGACATGGATATGCGCGTCGATGACTCCGCCGCTCATCGGCGGCTTCGGCGCCTCCGGGTCGGCGGGCGGGTAGAGCATGACCCCGCCGGTGATCAGCGGCCGGCCGATATCCCGCCACGGCCCCGCCGGGCTCCTGCTCTTGGCGATCCCGATCGCGAGTGCGTTCGACTTCTCACGGGCGGTGAAGCCGAGCCAATATTCGTCGCCGACGCGCGCGATTTCGGGGGCCCAGAAGTCGGCGACGTGGCGGCCCGTCGCCGCCCATTCGGGCGCCTCGCCGTCGGGAAAGACGAAGCCGGCATGCTCCCATGTGGCGAGGTCCGCGGAGCGAAGGATCGGGAAGGCGTCCGGCGCGTCGTTCGATGTGGCGACAAGGTACCAGCCCTCGTCGGTCTTCAGCACCGCCGGGTCGCCATAGCCGGCGAGGATGCGCGGGCTAAGGTTGCTGGTGAGCAGCGGCCGCCAGTCCGGCTCCGGCCCCTCCGACGGCACCGGCGCCTTTCCGTGCGGCACTCGCATGCCGTAGTCGCGCCCCAACGCCTCGTGAAATTCCGTATAGTGACCCTGCTCGCCGCCGGCGACGTGATAGCGGCGCGTCTCGCCGCCGACCGGGGTGACGGCGAAGCGAGTTCCTTCGCCTTCGGAGACGGCATCGACTTTGAAGGTCAGCGACCCCGGCATTGAAGGCACCTCGATGTTACCATCGCGCGGCAATTAGGGAGGGCCGCTGCAGGCTTCCAGACGCTTGGGCGCATTTTATATGATTTTCCCCGGGATTGGAGGCCGCCGCGGGCGAAAGGCGGGCGGAGACACTCGACGAACGGTGCCAAGCAATGGTAACCGCGCCGATCCGGTCAGGTTGATCGCGTTCGATCCGGCTCCGCAGGGACACTCGAACGTCGCGGTGCGGCGGTCGTGGCGGAACCGTCGGGCGCGGCGGGGGTTCGCAGGAACCCATCGTGGCCGCGACGAATTTTGGACAGCAGCTTCCCCGGGAGAGGATTGATGATCGTTGCCGTGTACGTTTCCCTGTTGCTCGCGACCGCGGCGCAGGATCCCTCCGCCAGCCCCGACGTCGTCGCGCCCGACGTTGCCCAGGAACCGAATGGCGATGTCTATTCGCCCGAACCCGGCACCGGCCAGGACGCGAACGGCCAGGACCCCTATCAGGTCGAAGAGCCGGCCGAGCAGCCGGTCGAACCGGTCGAGCCGGCCGCCGCGGCGCAGGAAGAGGAAGAGGACGTACCGATGGTGTGCCGGCGCCAGACCGTCTTCAACGATTTCGGCCGCCAGACCTCGCGCAAGGTCTGCCGCCCGCGCGACGAGTGGTAGGATAAGCCGGCGAGGAGGCGCGCGGCTCAGCTCGCGCGCTTGAGCTCCCAGGAGATCGTCATTCCATCCGGCGGCGTTTCGCCGGCGATGACGAGCTGGTGCGTCGGATGCGCGCGCGCGCTGCCGTCCACCCACAGGCTGTCCTCGGTCGAGAGCTGGCCGCCCCGGCATCGGAACTGCCACACCGGGCCGCCCCGCACCCGCAGCAGAGCGCCCTGTCCGTCGGCGGTGGTGGTCGCCTGGATCGAGGGCGCGAGGTGGAAGCGGGCCGCGAAAGGGATCGGCTCGGCCCGCCGCCGCCGCCGGCCCTCGACGGGGTAAAGCCGCTCTTCCCCGCCGAGGCAGCGCCCGTCCGGCGACAGCGTCAGCCGGCGCTCGTGGATGAGGCCGAAGCGTCGGGCGTAACCGTCATGCGTGGCCTCGACCCGCGCGATGCCGACCGTGTCGTTGCGCGAAGTCTCTACCTCCGTCACGCCTTTGCCGAGCGACCCGTCCTGGTGGATCGCCGTCGAGTTGCGGTCGCCGAGGGTCAGCGTCGAATGCGCGGCGGTGGTGCGGAGCGCATGGGCGAGCGCCGCCGGCAGCGCGCCCTTGGCCTCGCCGGCGCCGCCGCAATTGACGATCAGCCGCTGGGCGCCGTCGCTGAATTCGAAGGCGAGCGTCGAGGCGCAGCCCCCGTTCAGCGCCCGCGGCGGCGGCGGCGGCGCGGCGTCGAAGACGAGCACGCTCGTTTTGGACTGAAGGCGCTGGTAGCCCCAGCCCCGCGCCTGCCTCAGCGGCGCGGCATCCCCGCCCGCCGCCTCGACCGCTGCGAGCAGCCGGCGTCGGCTTGCCGGATTGCCGCCCTGCCAGGTCGAGAGCGACTCGTCGCCGAGCGTCGCCGTAAGCAGCGCCGCCGCGGCCGACGGCAGCGCTTCAACCAGCCATGCCGGCACATCGCGACGCGTCGCGATGTAGACGGCGCGAACCTGCGCCAGCGTTTCGACCAGCCCCAGCTGCTCGACCGGCGAGCGGCTGACCAGGCCGCCATCGTCGTGCATCGAAGCGGCCAGAGCCCGCGAAAGTCCCGCTTCGCCCGAGCGCAGCCGGGTCGGACCGCCCTGAACTACCAGGGCCGCCGCGACGACACCGCTCCAAGCCGCTATCCGCGGCAGGCCGGGCAGCGCCTTGTCGGCGCTCCGCTCGAGATGGCGGGCGCCGCGCGCCAGCGTCCGCAGCACCTGCGAACGGTAGACGAGGTCACGGCTCGACAGGATGTACGGCGCATAAGCGGTCCAGAAGAGAAGCCGCCGGCCCCAAAGATCGGCGCGCCAGGCCGGCTCGGCGAGCTGGGCGCCGAAGGCATCGAGCCACTGGCGGGTCAGCCCTTCCGCGAGCTTGGCGCCGCGCTCACGGCCGGCGGTGGCCGCCAAGTCGCGCAGCCAGGCGAAGCTCTGCACATAATGGGAGAAATCCTCCGGCAGGCCGACAGTGCGGAAGTCGAAGCCTTCGACCGGCACTTCTGTGCCGTTGTGGCGGAGCGCGCCGCCCAGCAGCGCCTCGCCGGCGGCCTTGTCGCCGGCAACCGGGTCCTTGGGCACGGCAAGCAGCCGGAGCGGCACCCGGCCGCGCAGCCTCAGCTTGTGGAGCGGGGTCCGCCAGGCAAGGCGGTGAAGGCGGTAGTTGAGCCGCTCGAACAGCGACAGGCCCTTGTCGTCGCCGACCCGGATCAGCCGCTTGCCGGGCTCGATCTCGCCGGGCTCGGCGCCGGGATCGATGCGCTCGAACAGGCTCATCCGCGAAGCGCCCGGATATTGTCCGCATAAGCGCAAGGGCCGCCGCGGAAGGTGGCGGTGCCGGCGACCAGCGCGTCGGCGCCGGCCTCGATCACCTGGCGGCAGTTCGACTGGTCGATGCCGCCGTCCACCTCGAGGTCGATCGGCATTCCGAGCGCGTCGATGCGCTTGCGGATGGCCTCGATCTTCTTGAGCTGGCTGAAGATGAAGCTCTGTCCCCCGAAGCCCGGGTTCACGCTCATCACCAGGACCAGGTCGACCTCCTCGATGACATAGTCGATCGCCTTGGCCGGCGTGGCGGGGTTGAGCGAGACGCCGGCGCGCTTGCCGAGCGCCCTGATCTGCTGGAGCGTGCGGTGGAGGTGCGGTCCCGCTTCCGGGTGCACGGTGATAGTATCGGCGCCGGCCTCGGCGAAGGCCTGAAGGTAAGCATCGACCGGCGAGATCATCAGGTGGACGTCGAACGGCTTGGCCGTGTGCGGGCGAAGCGCCTTTACGACGGCCGGCCCGATCGTGATGTTGGGAACGAAATGGCCGTCCATGACGTCGACATGGATCCAGTCGGCGCCGGCCTCATCGATGGCCCGAACCTCCTCGCCCAGCCGCGCGAAATCGGCGGAAAGGATTGAAGGCGCGATGCGGACCGGCTGCTGCACGCGCGAATCCTAACACCCGCGCGACTCGAGGGGCAAGGAAGCGCCGGACTTATCCCCGGCTTAATCGGGTGAAACGGGCGATGTAGAAGCTGTCGGCGCCCCCTTCTGCCTCGAGCCAGCCCGGCAGGAGCCGCCTTTCCTCCTCCCGCCCATAGTCAGGGTGGCCTTCGAGAAAGACATGGGCGACGTCTTCTCCTTCCTCAGGCTCCAGCGAGCAGACCGAATAGACCAGCATTCCGCCCGGCTTCAGCCACGTCGCGGCGCGGCTCAGCATCGCCTTTTGGGCCTCGGCCAGGTCGGCGACGGCCGCGGGGCGGACGCGGTGGAGCACGTCGGGGTGGCGGCGGAAAATGCCGGTCGCCGAACAAGGCGCGTCGAGCAGGATCGCGTCGACCGGCCCTGCCGGCTGCCATGTCATCACGTCGGCGGCGATAATCTCGACCGAAAGGCCCGTTCGGTCGAGATTTTCAGCCAGCCGCCGAAGCCGCCCCTCGGACACTTCGACGGCCGTGACTCGCCAGCCGGCGGCGGCGAGCTGCATCGTCTTGCCGCCGGGCGCGGCGCAAAGGTCGAGGACCGTCCGCCCCTCCCCTTTCCCGAGCAGCCGCGCAGGCATCGACGCGGCGATGTCCTGAACCCAGAATCGGCCCTCGCCATAGCCGGCGAGTCCGGCGACGCCTCGCCCGCGGTCCAGCCGCAAATGCCCGGGCATCAGGCTGATGCCGTCGATCTGGGGCGGTGCGTCCTCGGGGAAAGCGAGGTCAAGCGGCGGCGGCGCGGCCATCAGCCTCGCCGCGGCGTCGACGGCCTCGTCGCCCCATGCCCGCCGCCAGCGCTCGGCGACGTTGCCGGGCAGCGTGGGCACCTCCGGCAACGTCCAGCCGTTACGCATCACGGTCCCGAAGACGCCGTGGACCAGCCGGCGCGGCCCGCCTTCGACCAGGTCGAGCACGGTCGAAATGGCGGCATGGGGCGGCGTGCCGAGTGCTAGCGCCTGGACCAGTGCGATCCGCAGCGCAAACCGCGCCTTCGCGTCGTCGGCCAGGCGCTGTTTCGTCGCGCGGTCGATCAGGGCATCGAGATCGGGAAGGCGCCGGAGCGCCTCGGCGCCGATGGCGTGAGCGAGGGCGCGGTCGTCGCCGCGTTCGAGGTCGCGCGCGGCGGTGTCGAGCGCCGCTTCGAGAGGCCGCCCCTTGCGGAGCACGGCCTCGAGCAGGCGCAGCGCGGCGCGGCGCGCGCCGCCGCCGTGCGCCTCTGCTCTGCTCAGCTGCGCCGCCCGAGCGGGTTCAGCGCCGACGACCGCGGCGCCGGGTTTCGCGCCCGGGGCGGCGGGGAATGGAGGCCGAGCTCGCCGGCCAGCGCCTCGAGCGCCGCGATCCGGTCTTCGGTAGGCGGATGGGTGGAAAAGAAGCCGCGGGTGAGGCCCGGGACGATGTAGAGCGACGCCGCGGCCGGGTTGCGCTCGGCCACCGCATTGGGGATGCGCGCCGCGGCGCGATGGAGCTTGCCCAGCGCGGAGGCGAGCGCGCGCGGGTTACGGCAAATCTCGGCACCGCCGCGGTCGGCTCCATATTCGCGGGTGCGGCTGATCGCGAGCTGGACGATCATCGCGGCGAACGGTGCGACGATCACCGCCATCAGCATCGCGAGCATGTTGCCGCGGCCGTCACCGCGGAAGAACATGCCGAAATTGGCGAGCATCGAGACAGCGCCGGCGATCGTCGCGGTCATCGTCATCACCAGGGTATCGCGATTCTTCACATGGGCCAGCTCGTGCGCCATCACTGCCTCGACCTCGTCGCGGTCGAGGACTCGAAGCAGGCCGACGGTGGCGGCGACGGCGGCGTTTTCAGGATTGCGGCCGGTCGCGAACGCATTGGGGTGCGGAGAGTCGACGAGATAGACCCGCGGCATCGGCAGGTTCGCCCGCCGCGCCAGCCCCTGGACGATGCCGTAGATGAGCGGCGCGGTCGTCGCATCGACCTCCTTCGCATCGTGCATGCGAAGCACGATCTTGTCGGCGTTCCAGTAGGTGAAGAAGTTCATCCCGGCCGCGACCAGGAAGGCGAGGATGGCGCCGCGCGGTCCGCCGATCGTCATTCCCAGACCCATTAGCAGCGCGGTCAGCGCCGCCAGCAGCAACAGGGTGCGGAAACTCTTCATCTTGCCATCCAGCCTTTCGCCTCCGAAATGTGGGTGCGAACGTCCCTCGATTCAACGGAAAAGCGAATGGCCGGACAGCGCCCGCCGCACGTCAAACCGCCTGCCCACCTGTCGAAGAGCCCGCCGGTGCCGCTGCCCGGCGAGTCGGCGGCCACCGAGGAAAGCGGCGGCCCGAAGGGCAAGGAACCGACCCGCTACGGCGACTGGGAAAGCAAGGGCATCTGCTGGGATTTCTGACGCACGCCAAACCGCGTTAGACCCCCTCGCTCCTGAGCGGGCGGGCCAGCAGGCGCTCGACTACCTCATCGACCGACGCCTCGCCCGCGAGAAGCGCGCAGACGGCGGCGACGATCGGCATCTCGACTCCGATCGCGCCGGCCGCGCGCGCCAGGACGGGGGCGGTGAAGGCGCCCTCCGCCACGGTGAGGCGGTCGGCGAGCAGATCGGCGGCGCGGGCGCCTTCGCCTATGCCCTTGCCGAGGCTGAAGTTGCGCGAGCTGGTCGAGGAGCAGGTGAGCACGAGGTCGCCGAGACCGGCCAGGCCGGCCAGGGTTTCGGCGCGCGCGCCCTTGGCGAGGCCGAAGCGGGTCATTTCAGCGAAACCGCGCGAGATCAGCGCCGAGCGGGCGTTGAGGCCGAGCTGCCGCCCCTCCACGACGCCGCAGGCGATGGCGAGCACGTTCTTGACCGCCCCGCCCACTTCGGCACCGGCCACGTCGTTCGAATAATAAGGCCGGAAGGCCGGGCAGGCGATGCGCGCGATCAGCCGCTCCCCCAGTGCGGCGTCCTCGGCGGCCAGGGTCACCGCCGTCGGAAGCCCCGCGGCGACTTCATGGGCGAAAGTGGGACCGGAAAGGACGGCGATCGGCGAGTCGGGCTGAACCTCGGCGGCGACCTCGTCCATCAGGCGGCCGGTGCCGTCCTCGATGCCTTTCGCGCAGAGGATCAGCGCCTTGCCGGTGGGAAGCCGCGCCGCCACGCCGCGAAGGTGCTGGGCCGGGGTAACGACGAGGAGAGCGTCGCAGCCTTCCAGCGCCCCGATCTCGGCCACGGCGCTGATCGTCTCGCTGAGCGGAATGCCCGGAAGATAGAGCGGATTTTCGTGCCTCGAATTGATCGCCTCGACCACTTCCGGCTCCAGCGCCCAGATCGGGACCTCCTCCCCCGCCGACGCCGCGACCTGGGCGAGCGCCGTTCCCCAGGCGCCGGCGCCGACGACGCCGATCTTCACGCCTTCACTCCCGCGCCGCGCGCTTTTTCCGCATTCGGGTCGAGCGGCCAGCGGGCGCGGGCGGGGGCGTCCAGCTCGTCGGTCAGCCCCGCTTCGAAGCGCAGCGCCCCGGCCCATGCGACCATCGCCGCATTGTCGGTGCACAGCCACAGCGGCGGCGCGACGAAGGGCAAATCGTGCATCGAGGCGAGGTGCGCCAGCGCGGCGCGGATCGCCTGGTTGGCCGCGACCCCGCCGGCGACGACCAGCGCCGTCGCGCCGGGCACTCCGGCAATGGCGCGCCGCGTTCGATCGACGAGACAGTCCACCACCGCCTGCTGAAATGAAGCGGCGATGTCGGCATCGACATAACGACCCGACTCCCGCGCCCGGAGCACCGCGCTCTTCAGGCCCGCGAAGGAAAAATGCGGCTCGGCCGATCCCATCAGCGGGCGCGGCAGCGGCACCGCCGCGGCATTGCCCTCCTTGGCCGCGCGCTCGACCGACGGACCGCCGGGATAAGGAAGGCCCAGCAGCTTCGCCATCTTGTCGAACGCCTCGCCGGCGGCGTCGTCGATGGTGGTGGCCAGGCGGCGGTAGCGGCCGACCCCTTCGACGAACAGCAATTGGCAATGTCCCCCGGAGGCGAGCAGCAGCAGATAGGGGAAGTCGAGCCCCGGGTCGGTCAGCATCGGGGACAGCGCATGCGCCTCGAGATGATTGACCGCCACCAGCGGCTTGCCGCTCGCCAGCGCCAGCCCCTTGGCGGTGACGAGGCCGACCATGACCCCGCCGATCAGCCCCGGCCCCGCCGTGGCCGCGATGGCGTCCACTTCGTCCAGTTCGATCCGGGCTTCCGCGATCACCTCCTCGATCAGCTGCGGCAGGATCTCCACATGGGCGCGCGCGGCGATTTCCGGGACGACGCCGCCATAAGGCGCATGCGCCCGCTCCTGCCCCGCCAGCCGATGGGCAAGAATGCGCCGGTCGGACGCCACCAGCGCCGCCGCGGTCTCGTCGCAGCTCGATTCGATGCCGAGGATGAGGCTCATCGCCGACCTTCCCTGCCACCGGGCGAGCGGCTAGCACAAGCGCGGCATGGCCGGCTCACTTTCCCGCCCCCTTCGCCTCGGCACGCGCGGATCGCCGCTGGCGCTGGCCCAGGCGCATATGGTCGCCGAGGCGTTGTGCGCCGCCCACGTCTGGGACGCCGACGCGGTGGAGATCGTGCCGATCACCACCAGCGGCGACCGCATCCAGGACCGCCCGCTCGCCGAGGTCGGCGGCAAGATGTTGTGGACCAAGGAGCTCGACCGCTGCCTGCTCCACGGCCGCACCGATCTGTCGGTCCATTCGATGAAGGACGTCGAGACGATCCGGCCGGCAGAGCTCGTGGTGGCGGCGATGCTGAAGCGGGCGGATCCGCGCGACCGGATCGTCGGCGCGGCGAGCGTCGAGGCGCTGTCGCACGAAGCCCGCGTCGGCACGTCCTCGCCGCGGCGGCGGGCGCAGCTGCTCGCGCGGCGGCCGGATCTCGACATCGTGCCGATCCGCGGCAACGTCCAGACGCGGCTCGCCAAGCTCGACCGCGGCGAGGCCGACGCGACCCTGCTCGCGGCCGCCGGGCTCGACCGCATTGGCTTCGGCGGCATCGGGTCGCCGCTCGACGACATCATTCCGGCGCCGTCCCAGGGGGCGATCGGGGTCGAGCTGCTCGTCGGCAATTGCGCGGTTCGGGCTCTGGTCGAGGCGATCGACTGCACCGGCACGCACCGCTGCGTGGCCGCCGAGCGGGCCTTCCTCGCCGAACTGGGCGGCGACTGCCGTTCGGCCGTTGCCGCGCACGCGAAGGGCGGCGTTCTGACCGCGGAGATCCTGACGCCGGACGGCACCGAGGTCCAGCGCGGCCAAGACGCGGACCCCAGCGAGCTGGCCCGGGCTCTGCTGGCGCGCGCGAGCCCGGAGCTTCGGGCGATGTACGCCGGGTGAGCCGTCCGCTCCTGATCCTCCGTCCGCAACCCGGGGCCGATGAGACGGCGGCAAAAGCGCGCGCCCTCGCTCTGCATCCGGTGGTGGCGCCGCTCTTCGCCGTCCACGCCCTTGCGTGGACGCCGCCGCCCGCCGCCGGGGTCGAGGCGGTCATGCTCACCAGCGCCAATGCGGCGCATCATGCGGGCGGGGGCCTGATGCCGTTCCTTGCTCTCCCCTGCTATGCGGTCGGAGAAACGACGGCAGCCGCCGCGCGGGAGGCTGGCTTCCCAGACATCCGCACCGGCGCATCGGACGGCGGCGCTCTGGTCGCGAAGATCGCGTCGGAGGGCGTCCGAGCCGTTCTTCACCCTTGCGGCCGCGAACGGACCGTCCTGCCGGATGGGCCGGTCCGGATCACCGCGATCCCGGTTTACGCCGCGAAGCCGGTGGAAAGGCTCCCGGATGCAGCAGTGCGGGCGCTTGGCGAGGGGGCCGTCGCGCTGATCCATTCGCCCCGCGCAGGGGCGCTGCTCGCGCGGCTTGTGAGGGACGAGCGTGGCCGCGCGGCCCTCGCCGCGATCAGCGCCGCTGCGGCCGCGGCGGCGGGTGACGGCTGGGCGAGCGTCGCGGTCGCCGAGCGGCCGCGCGACGAGGCGTTGCTGGAGCTTGCCGTCAAGCTGTGCCAGACTGGCCCCCGATGATCGACGAGGACGGGTTCGACGAGGCGGATGCGGCGCCACGGCGGCGCAGGCTGTTCACCTATCTGCTTTTGCCGGGCCTTTTCTTCCTGCTCGGGCTGGCGGCGATGGGTTGGCTGCTGTCGCGCTGGGAGGCTGGCGCGCAGATGCTCGGCATCGCGCCCGAACCGCCGCCCGCGGCCGCGCCGGTGCCGCAGCCTGCCCTGCCGCCGCAACCAATGCTTCCGACGGACCCGCCCTCCACCGGTTCCGGACTGGAGCCGCAGCGGATCGTCATCGATCCGGAGATCACCCGCCGCGTGGCCGAACTCGAGCGGCGCGTCGGCCAGGTCTACGACCAGTCGCGCGCCGCCGTCGGCAATGCCGACCGCGCCGAGGGCCTCCTGGTCGCCTTCGCCGCCCGCCGGGCGCTCGATCGCGGCGTCGCGCTCGGCTATCTCGAGGCGCTGCTCCGTCAGCGCTTCGGCGCGACCCAGCCGCAGGCGGTCGGGACGATCATCGCCGCCGCTCGGCAGCCGGTGACGCTCCAGGAGCTGCAGGACGGAATCCAGCAGCTCGGCCCGCAGCTGGTGGGCGTCGGACCGCAGCAGAGTTGGTGGACGGCTCTGAAAGCGGAGCTCGGCGCTCTGGTCACGGTCCGCCGCGAAGGTTCGCCCTCGCCGGAGCCGACCGAGCGGTTGCGGCGGGTGGAGCGGCGGCTGGAGGCGGGGCAGGTCGACGTCGCTCTGGCCGAGGTGCTGCGCCTGCCTGGCCGCGGCTATGCCCGCGAATGGATCGGCGACGCGCGCCGCTACGTGCTCGCCCGCCGGGCGCTCGACACGATCGAGACGGCGGCCTTGCTGGAGCCGCGCAGCGGCCAAAGCCCGCCGCCCGGAGCAACCGCGCCCACGCGCGCGGCCGCTACACCTCGATGAGCGCGTAGGGCCGGTTGAGCGCCCGTTCGGCGACCATGATCGCGCAATTGTAAACCGGAACGCCGCGCGGCGTGCTTCCCTCGTGGCGGCCGCGATGGGCGTGGCCGTGGACGACGACCGAGACGTTGTCGAAGCGGTCGACCGCATCGGCGAGCCGCGAACAGCCGAGGAAGGGATAGATTTCCAAGGGCTCGCCTTCGACCGTGTCGGCGACCGGCGAATAATGGAGGACGGCGACGGCGCGGTCGGTCTTCAGCGTGCGCAGCGCGTTTTCGAGCTTGCGGGCCTCGTCGAGCGCCTCGTCGACGAAGGCCTTGATCGCCGGCTCGCCGAATGCGCCCAGCTCGCCGCGGCCATAGCCTCCGAGGAAGCCTTTGACCCCGGCGAAGCCGACGCCCTCGATGATCACCGCCTGCTCGCCGAGCACGGTGACGCCGGCGCCGTGCAGAATCTTCGCCACCTCGTCCGGCTGGCCGCATTCGTAATCGTGATTGCCGAGCACGGCCACCGTCGGGATGGTGCAGTGTCGCAGGTCCTCGGCGAGGATCTCGGCCTCGCGCGTCTTGCCGAAATTGGTGAGGTCGCCGCACAACGCGAGGACGTCGGCATTTTCCGATATCTCGGCGAACATGTCGCGATAGCGGTTCTCGCTCGCCTCGGTTACGTGCAGGTCTCCCACCGCGGCGAGCGTGATCGTCTCACTTCTTTCGTTCATGCTTCTCTTCAATCCCCTTGCCGACGACGTCGGCGAAGCCCCATTCGACGATGTCCGTGACGTAGTCGCGAGGGCTCAAGAGCCGGCCGCGGCAGATCTTCATCTGCGCCGGCGGCATCTGCGCCTGGGCGTGGAGCCGCTCGAGCAGCTCGTCGAACAGCCAGGCCGGAATGCGGTCCCGTTCGGTCGGATAGATGAAGCGGAAATTGAGCACGTGGATCAGCAGAAGCTCCCAATAGAGTTCCATCGCGTTCAGCAGCCGGTGCCAGTCGATCTCCTCATGCTTCCTGAGGATGACGTGGACGACGTCGGCGCCGTCATAGCGGTAGCGGTCCTGGAGGAAGAGCTTGGAGAGGATGAACTCGGTCGGCGGCGTGATCCGCACCTGGGTGCCGTAGACCTCGACCTCATAGACCTCGCGGAACCAGTCGTCGGTGATCGGGATGCTGGCCGTCGAGATGTTGTAGATGACGTCAAAGAAGTTCTCGTCCTTGAAGACCTTGCCGATCCAGCGCTCGTCCTCGATTTCGATGTGATAGCCCTTGCCCTTGAAGAAGCTCAAAATCTTCGGCGCGTCGGACGGCTTGCAGAAGATGTCGAGATCCTTGGTCGGCCGCGAAATGCCGGTGTAGCAGGAGAGGGCGTAGGTCCCCGACAAGAGGAAGGGCAGGCCCGCCTCATCGAGCAGCTTCAGCGATTCGACGTAGAAGTCCACCGCCTCGGGCGGCGGCTCGAACACCGAGGCGTCGAGGGTCGGGAGCTGGGTGCTCATCGAAACCGGAGAACGGCGAACGCGGCAAAAGCGTTCCGCGCGGCCGCCGAAGCGCGTCAGAGGCCGGTTTCGTCCCCCGCCGGGCCGCCCGCCGCGGCGTGAGCCCCTTCGGCACGGCAGACGAGGCCGTCGATCCGCGGCTGCGGATCATCCGTCTCCGGGACCCGGGCGGCGAAGCTGCAGCGGCCGCCTTCCCAGACGGCCTCGAGGCGCTTGGTGCCGCTGAGGCCGGGGACGTAGACCTCCCCTCCGGAGGCGACGAGATGGGCTTCGTCGGAGCCGTCGACCCGAACCGTGGCGCCCGCCGGCAGCGCGCTGCCGTCCTCGCGCTTCACCTGCATCAGCACGCCGCGCTCGGCGCTGACCGCAAAGCGGACGCGCGTCCCCGACCGCCCATAGGGACGCACGACGATCTCGGTCGTCTCGACCTGCGCCTCCAGCGGCAGATCGGTCTCGTCGATCCTGATCCGGTTGGGCTCGAACGCGCGCAGCCCCGGCACGACGATCGAGCCGCTCCCGTCGGTGACTCCGACCAGCTGGTCATCGGCATAGACCCTCAGCCCCGGATAACCCTCCACCGTCACCGCCGCGAAGCTGGCGCCGAGGCTTCGCGAGGCGAAGACCTCGCCGCCGATCGTCCCCACCGAGCCGGTGGCGGAAAGGCGAAGGCCCGTCGAGCCGTTGGCATGGGCGACCTGCGCGTTCACCGTCGCCATCGGCAGGTTGCGGACATAAGCGGCCTCGACCCGCTCGAACTGGCCGAAGCCGGCCGCGACGCGGTAGCCGCTGCCGACGCCGACCGGCGGGCTCTCCTGGAAGCCGGCGACGCCGCTGAGGCCGCGACGCCCATGCTCGAGGGCCGCCGAGGCGCTCCGGCGCGGCCCGAGCGAGAAAGCGAGGTTGGCGCCCACCACCGTCTCGCCCGATCCGATCATCGAGTGGCGCGCGAACATCTGCAGCGAGACGGAACGGGCAAGCTGGTAGGATCCGAACAGGCCCGCCAGCGTCTCGTCCGGCTCGCTGCGCAGCGACCGGTGAAGGAAGTTCACGCCGATCGAACCGCGCGGCAGCGGCAGATCTGCGAAAGCCTGCACCGTCAGCCGCGGCGGCACATAATCGTCCGGTGTGCCGATCACGGCATATTCGGCACTGGCATATTCGGAAAGGAGGCCGAGCGAGAGGCCCGTGGTGCTTCGCTCGAACGAGGCGGCCGCGCGAAAGCCGGAGCCGCGCTCGGAGTGGCTCGCCGAGGCGGAGACGCCGACCTGTCCCAGGTCGAAGGCAAGCAGGTTGAGCGCCGCGCCGGCCATCTGCCGCGATTCGCTCGCCTGCAGATGCGCTTCGGCGGTGACCCGGTCGCTGATCCCGTAACGGTGCGTCGTCGCGGCCATCGCCTCGCCATAATCGTGGCTTCGGCGTCCATAGCCTTGGCGCACGAACCCGGCTTCGTAGGAGAAATCGTGCAGCCCGCGGCGCAGCAGCTGGGTCGAGGCGTAATAGGATTGCTCCGACACAACCTCGCGGCCGAGCAGGTCGCGCACGACCAGCTGGACCGTGCCGCCGCCGGTCTGGACGGGGATGTTGGCGACCTCGAAGGGCCCGGGCGCTACCTGCTGCGTGCCCTGGAGCACGTTGTTCACGTAGACGTCGACGACGGATGGCACCGCCGCCTCCCCCATTGTGGCCGGAAGCGGCATCGTGATGAAGCCCGGGCGGACCGCGAAATTGCGGTAATATTGGACTCCGGCGAAGCGGACGGGGGCGGCGCCGGGGCCGGCCGAGGAAATGGAATCGCCGATCCGGATGCTGGTGACGCTGCCCGGGCGGTCGATTTCCCAATAGGTGTCGAGCCGGACCAGCCGCTCCGGCCCGGCGCCGGCGGCGGCGATGAAGCCGGCAATGCCGACGCCATGGGGGGTGAACAGCCCCGCCTCGAATACGCCGCTGACGCTGGTGTCGCCGCGGGCATGTTCGGCCAGGACGTCGTAATTGAGGAAGGCGCCGGTCGCGGGCCGGCTCATCGCCGCTTCTTCCTGCGTCTCGACCGAGGCGCGCTGGAGCTCGAAGCCGGAGGCGGGCAACGCGATCGCCACGGCCTGCGCCTGCTCGTCGAGGCTGACCCGGGCGCCGGCAAGCGCGCTCAGCGGGTAATAATCCTCGCCCTCGTGCCTGAGCGGCGGCTCGGCCGGAATGCGGATCCGCCATTCGCGCAGCGCCTGCGCGGGAACGAGGAGAGCGCCGTCGGGGCGCTGAAGGAAGAGGATCGGCTCGCCCGTTCTTTGGCCGTTAACCATGGCCTCGAGAAGCGCCGGGCGCAGTTCATCGCCGCTGCCCGCTTGTGCGAGCGCGGTCGTGGTGGCGAAAGCGGCTACTCCTATACAGAGCCTAGTCGCTGCTCGCTTGAGCCGCGACATGACCGTCCGCCCCCGAAATCTGCGCGAACCGCGAACGGTTCGCGACTTGGGGCACGGTACCGATGCGCCAGCGCCGGGTGGCGCCGGGCAGCACGGTCCCGAAATTCGCATTCTCGCCGACGTCCAGGCCGGTGGCGGCCTCGACCGCCGTCGAATCGAGCCGGACATAGCCCGGCCCGCCATTCATGGCCTGCAAGGTCCAGCCTTCGCCCTCCCGCCGCGCCGACCAGCGCAAGGCCGCCGCGTCGCCTGCCTCAACCCCCGAATAGAGCGGAAGGTTGAGCCGGAGCGCGACGCGGACCCCGCCGGCCGGATTGGCCTGCGGTACTTCCTCGATCATCAGCCGATAGGCCTGCGGGACGCTGGACGGGGTACGAAGCCCCACCCGGATCAGCTGCGTCCCGCCGGCGGGAATCGTGAAGATCGGCGGCGAGGCAATCACCGCCGAGCTTTCCTCATAGACGTCCTCGCCGTCCACCTGCCGCCAGGCCAGCGCATAAGCGCGGATCGTCACCGGCTCCGATTCCTCGTTGCGGATCGACACCGTCGCGCTGCGGCGCCCGGCATTGATCTGGACCAGGACCGGGTTGACCTGCAGCGTCCCCGCCTGAGCGGGGAACGCCGGCACGGCCGCATAGAGGGCGGCCCCGCACGTGATCGCGATCAGGCGCTTCATCGGCATGCGGGAGCCCCTTCGCTCAGTAGCTGATCGTAACCGAGACGGTGTCGGCATAGCTGCCCGGCCGGGCCGTGGTCTGGCCGGAGCCGATGCGGCCGTAGACGGTCCGGCTCTGGGCCGAGCCGGTCCCAGTGCCGGTCATGGTTCCGGTGCTGCCGGTGCCGTCGCCCCATACGGTCGCGTAGGTGTTGTCGGTGAAGAGGTTGTACGTCAGCGTCCCGGTGCTCGACGTCAGCCGGCGGCCGGAGAAGCTGGCGCCGCTGCCGATGCCGATATTGGCCGAAGCGGTCCAGCCGGTGCCGTTGGTGCAGGTGACGCTGATGCCGCCGCTGCCGTTGACGTTGGAGCCGCTCAGCGGGTTGATGGTGCCGAAGTCGAGCTTGCTGGTCGAGACGGTGCAGTTCGCCTGCACCGTCGCTTCGACGGTGAGATCGGCGCTGGTGCTGTCCGCGAACGCCGCCGCCGGAAAGGCGGTCAGCGCGGACGCGAGGAGAAACATCCGGGCGGCGCGAGCCCCCGCAACGGTCGTGATCCGCATTCTTCGTCCCTTTCTGCCGTTTCGGCGGCCGGACGAGGTATCGCCGGCCGCCGAAGCCGCGAGTGGTTTACAATTCCTTCCACTCACGTTGCGGTTAATGACGGGGCAGCGTTAAAAAGGAGTTAAGGGCCCCGTGCGCCGCGTGCGCGAATGCGACGAACGGAAAAGCGCCTCAGTAAGTGAGGGTAATCACTTTCGTGGCCTGCGGGGCGATCGGCGCTGAATTCGCCTGCTGCGATGCCGCCTCGATGGAGACCGCCATGGCCACCGATTCGGTGCATCGTGCGCGCGCCGAAGTCGTTGCTTCCTCGGTGGTGGAAACGGTGCAGGCCGGAAGGACGATAGCCTGGATGCTCAGCCGCGCCTGGACCTGACGCGGCGCTGCGGGGGCGGCGGCGACGGCGAGCGCGGCGAGAAAGAGCGCCCCCATTTGCCTAGCCCGGCCGACGATCGTTTCGAGGCATCTATTCCCCCACCTCCCGCACGGACCGCAC